>JBPCXB010000001.1:0-2197 GCA_051008935.1 Gammaproteobacteria bacterium
TTCAGCGGCAATGCTGCCTGCGCATGAAGCTAGCTCAAGAACTTCCAGTTTTTCTATAATACCAATCTGAACGCTAAGAGCCGACAGGAGCATAGCATGGCATCACAAGCTTTTGATTTGGACAACCCTCAAGATATTGATAAGCTGCATCAGCGCTACCAGCAAGAGCGCGATAAACGCATAAAAATGCGCCCTGAAGGCAATGAGCAATACAGCCCACTGACCGGCAATAGCCATTATCTGACCGATCCGTATATCACTCAACCAATGGTTCGGGAGCCCTTGTCGGATGAGGTGGAAGTTGCGATTATAGGAGGTGGTTTTGGCGGTCTGCTGGCTGGTGCCAAACTCCGCAAAGCCGGTATCGAAAACCTGCGCATTATTGAAAAAGGTGGCGATTTTGGCGGCACTTGGTACTGGAACCGCTATCCAGGAGCTGCCTGCGACATCGAATCTTTTATCTATATGCCGCTTCTAGAAGAAACGGGCTATATGCCGACCGAAAAATATGCCCGCGCCGAAGAAATCCTAGATTACGCCCGTCTGTTGGCCCGCCACTACAACCTGTATCAAAACTCCTGTTTGCAGACCGAAGTCAATGGGCTCAACTGGAATGCCGAGCTGGGCCGATGGATTGTCAAGACGGATAGAGGCGACCGGATAAAAGCACGCTTTGTCATTGTCAGCAACGGCGTGTTGCATGTACCCAAACTGCCCAAAATTGCTAATCTGGAGCAATTTGCCGGCAAGCATTTCCATACCAGCCGCTGGGATTACAACTACACAGGCGGCGATATCAATGGCAATCTGCACCGCCTAAAAGACAAGACCGTTGGTATTATCGGTACTGGTGCAACGGCCGTACAATCCGTTCCGCACCTCTCTGAGTGGGCGAAAGAACTCTACGTTTTTCAACGCACCCCTTCTTCAATCGACTACCGGCAAGACTCCCCGACAGACCAAGCTTGGGCACAGTCGCTACAGCCAGGCTGGCAGCAGCACCGGATGGAAAATTTCAATAATCTGGTATCAGGGTTGCCCGAGCAAGAAGATTTGATCAACGACGGCTGGACGGATATTCTGCACAATCTGATCTTTAGATTCACACAGCAACGTGAAAATTCCAACCAACAGTCCATAACAGAACTGATGCAGCTGGCTGATTTTGAGAAAATGGAGAGTATCCGCAGCCGAGTCGATGAACTGGTCAAAGATCCGCAAATCGCTGAAAAATTGAAGCCGTGGTACAACCAATTCTGTAAACGCCCATGCTTTCATAATGCCTACCTGCAGTCCTTCAATCGTGCCAATACCCATCTGATTGATACTGATGGCGCAGGAGTCGAGCGCATCGAGGCAAACTCTGTGATAGCCAATGGCAAAGAATATCAGCTGGATTGCTTAATTTTTGCCACAGGCTTCGTAGTTGGTAGCAACCTAACTGGCAATCAGCCCAGCTATAACATTGAGGGGGCACACGGCCAAACCCTCGCAGAAAGCTGGGAGCAAAAAGGCATCAGTAGCCTGTATGGTATCCAAGTGCGTGACTTTCCCAATTTGTTTCTGCTCGGTAGCGTGCAAGGAGGCTTTACCGCTAACTTCCCACACAATCTGGCTGAACAATCCGACCATTGCGCCTACATTATCGAATCTATGCGTTCAAACCAACAGAGCCAAGTCCAACCCTCTGAACAAGCAGAAGCCAACTGGGTTCGCACCATTGAAGAAAAAGCATTACTACGCGAAGAGTTCTTGAAGAACTGCACACCGGGCTATTACAACAACGAAGGTCTCACGCACTTACGCACCCGCAGACAAACGACCTACGGGGGTGGCTCGCCCGAGTATTTCAGTATCCTGCAGGCGTGGCGCAAAGACGGACGCAAACAAGGGCTGGAATTTAAATAAGCACCTACACTACCCCGTCCTGCTTGAGCTGACGGATCTTTTCAGCAGATAGCCCTAACTCACCTAAAAGCTTGTCAGCATCTGTACCGGGTTGGGGGCAACAAGCAGCTTCGGCGCGCTGGCCATTGACCTTAAAAGGACTGCCTAAAAAGCGCATATCTCCGCCCACAGGGTGGCTGGCTGGACGGATCATGCCAATATCTTGTACATAAGGACTGTCCAGTGCCTGCTGTAAATCATATACGGGCGCTACAGGCACCTTTGATTTTAAAAGTGCCACCCAATGTGC
>JBPCXB010000002.1:0-1498 GCA_051008935.1 Gammaproteobacteria bacterium
TCTATGGCTGGCAGCCGCATGCTCCAGAACGCAATGTTCCCGTGGCATTCCCGAAGATCATCCTGCCTACCAAACCTTTTTGACACTGGAGCAGACAGGGCAAGTCTGTATCAGGGAAGTGGAAGCATTGGAAAGGGCTGGTTTTGAAGAATACTCCTTGCGGGATTACGCAGATGATTGGCTTAGTCGCTATGACAGCGGAGTGCAGCGGTGGATTGGATTGACTCGCATGCTATCAGGTGCCGGGATTGTTGCTGGTAGCTGGTTAACAGGTGTTGGTGTTTGTGCCGCATCATCCGGTATAGGCTGCGGTGCAGGTGCTGCCCTGGCTGCTGGAGGAACGACGTTAGGCATTTCAGAAGCAAGTGCAGGTGCGAAGGAGTGGAATGATCCGAAGCGAGAAGACCCGGCGCAAAGAGTGGCCAATGCATTTGATCCCGACACCCATCCTGGGGAGAGAAGTTTATTACTGGAGCGAGGCCGTTCCCTGGCCTGGGTGGCGGGAGAGAGCCTGGCGGCTGGTGTATTGGCAAAGCTGGGCTTGAAACTGGTTGCAGTCGAAGTGCAGAGACCTGTTGATAAGGTTATGATGCAGGGTGAGGGTGTTGTGACAAAAGAAGGGGGAAAAGCTCTTCCAGCCCCGAAAGTCCGAGGGAACCCAAATACTGCTCCTAATCATGGAACGTTTACCGTCACTAAAGATGGTGTTGTTTTAGTAGATTCTAAGCATCAGATACCAGATGATTATATTCAAAATCCTTATAGGCTAGGGAGTTATGGTGAGATTGTTAACGGTAAGTTTAAAGAGAAATTAAGAATCGATCCTGCAACACCTGCAGGTCAGAAAGGGCCTAACTATTCTCATTATCATAAAAATGGTAAAGGGAAACATTATAGCCCTAAAGAGGGAGATACTGATCCGGGGTTCTGACTATGAATTACAGTGATAAATTTAATGAATTGCCGTGGCATGATTCGGCGCTATTAAGCATAGAAATTGACAGAAAAAATCCAGGTGAAAATGATAGTATTAAGCTCTTTATTAAGTGGCCTGATGGCAATGAAAGTACGATAGTTTTTAATGATTGCTATTTTCTTGATGCCAAGATGAATTTCGGTATTGTCGCTGAAGAGAGTATCTTAAGAGCTGATTGTCGCAGAGAGTGTGAGGAAATCTCTGTGGTAAAAAGTAAGTGGTCTCTTTTAGGGAGTAAGCTTGATAACTTATTTTGTTACACAATAAACACCAACTCAACAAACAGCTCACTTAAAATATTAGCTTTATCTATGGATGTGATCTGAGATCACTGATCTCCAGTTTATAATCCGCAAGAGAAGGGGTGAGTCTGTTCGATCGTTCCCACTCTTGAGAGGGTGTCGCAAAAGCCCTTTCAAAGGGTCGCAGCTTGCCGCTTGGCAAGCTGCGACCCCTCGCAGGAGACATATCGCTTGTTCCCGCGCTCAAATGTATGCGTTGATTGGTGTCACTCGAAATATC
>JBPCXB010000003.1:0-20126 GCA_051008935.1 Gammaproteobacteria bacterium
GGCTCAGGGATTTTTTTGGGCTCAGGATTTTTTCGGTGCTCAAGGATTCTTTTGGGCTCAAGATTTTTTCGGTACTCAGGGTTGTTTCAGGGTTGATGGGTTTTTGGGAATATTCCGGAAAGGTCCAAAGACTGGCCCAGATGCCAGTAGGTGGGCGTTTTTGCATCCAGATGCGCTGCTGGCTGTCTAGTAATATCAGCCAATCGGCCTGCTGGCGCCTTCGGGGCTGGGTCGGTTTGGGGGGGCTGGGTTGCAGATTAGCTGTGAACATACCATCTTTTGCGCTCAGGCAGTAGCCGGTCAGCGGGCATTCGCTACATCGAGGCGCTGTGGGGGTGCAGACGATAGCGCCTAGGTTCATGATGGCTTGAGCGTACTTGGCTGATTCGGGCCCGTCTTCTGGAGTCAGATAATCGGCTAGTTGCCAGAGTCTGCGTGTATGCCGGCTGGCACTGGCGTCGGGTTCGAGTGCAAACAGTCGGGATAGTGTGCGTTTGACGTTGCTGTCCAGTATGACGCCTCTCTTGCGGAAGCCTAGAGCTAGGATGGCGCCAGCAGTGGAAGGCCCAATGCCAGGCAGTGCAACAAGCTGGGATAGTTGATCGGGCATGCGTCCGCCGTTGTCGCGCTGGAGGATGCCGGCGCTCTTGTGCAGGTTACGCGCCCTACTGTAGTAGCCCAGTCCGCTCCAGAGTTTAAGCACTTGATCTAGATCGGCGCTGGCCAGATCAGAGAGGCTGGCAAATGTGGTGATAAACCGTTGGTAGTAGGGGATGACGGTGTGGGCTTGTGTTTGCTGGAGCATAATCTCTGACACCCATACTTGGTACGCAGAGGTGGCGGATTGCCAAGGGAATGTGGGGCGCAGCCCTTTTGCAAGCCAGAGGTTTAGTTGCTGATAGAGGGTGCGGGTCTGGGCTGCCGATAGATGGGTTGCCGGAATGTTCTGGCCTGTTTCTCCAGCCATGGGTGGAGTGTTCTCAGAGATTCACCGATTCCAGAAGCTGTCTCAGGGCTGCTTCGGGGCTTGCGGTGCGCATCAGAGATTCACCAATCAGAAAGGCAGAGGCACCAGCATGGTGCAGCCGCTCGATATCTTGTGGGGTTTTAATGCCTGATTCGGTAATGGCCATCTGGTGCGATGGAACAGCGGGCAGTAGCAGTTCAGAGGTTTGCAAGCTGGTCTTGAAGCTGGTCAAATCGCGGTTATTGATACCTATGAGTGCGCCTGCTAGATAATCCTGTCGCAATACCCGTTTCAGCTCCGCTTCTTTGTGTATTTCGATCACGATGCTCATCTGCGCTTTATGCGCTTCATCGGCCAATTCGATGCATTGTTGGTCGCTCAATGCGGCAGCAATCAATAGTATGGCATCTGCCCCTGCCTGCCGAGCTTGCCACACTTGCCACGGGTCTAGCATGAAATCTTTGCACAGTATCGGTAAATCGCACGCTTGCCTAGCTGCGCGCAGATATTCGATACTGCCGTTGAAAAATTCTTTATCGGTTAGTACAGATAGGCAGGTCGCGCCTGCATTTTGGTAGCCCAGAGCGGTGCTGGCTGCTAGCTGCTCGCTTGCCTCGCAGATGGTGCCAGCTGAAGGGGAAGCAAATTTAATTTCTGCAATGATAGCAGGTGGTTGATGCTCTAATCTTTCGCTGATAGCCGCTGTAAAGTCCTTGGCCGGGGGTGTTTTCATTGCTTCTTGTTGAAGCTGGCGCAAAGGTACTTGTTGTTTTAACTGTGTGACTTCCTGATTTTTTCGAGCCAGGATTTCCATCAATCTGTTTGAGCTCATGATTTTTCCGAGTTTGGGGTTTGATGCGATAGCTGTGCCAGTTGGTTCAATACCTGCATACCGTCCCCTGAGGCAATGGTGCTTCGGGCTAGTTCGACTCCGTCGCCCAGAGTGTTACACCGGCCGCCTATCCAGAGCGCAGCTCCAGCATTGAGCGCCACCATTGCGCTGGCTGGATGGTCAAGCTGGCCTGATAGTACCTGTTTAATCATATGCAGGCTTTCAGCTACTGAATGGATTTTGAGCTGGACCAGCTGCACGGGTTTGATATAGTGTTCGGGCTGTATTCGATGCTGTTGCATCGTGCCTGTTGCTGTGATTTCTATGGCTAGAGTTGGTGCAATTGGGCTGATTTCATCCAAGCCATCTTCGGAGTGCAGCACCAGTGCTTTTTGGGTACCCAGCCTCTGTAGTGCTGTTGCCATGGGCTGCAGCCGCTCGGCGCTGAATAAGCCTAGAACTTGTCTGCCAGCATTGGCCGGGTTAGCCAGCGGGCCCACTAGGTTGAAAATGCTCTTGATACCGATTTCGCGGCGCACCGGCCCCACGTATCTCATGCTGGGGTGGAAGGCAGGAGCAAACAGGAACGTCAGGCCAGTCTGTTGCAAGCACAGAGCTGCCTGATCGGGCTGCATGTCCAGATTGATGCCTGCCTGTTCCAGCAAGTCGGCACTGCCTGAAGCGCGGGTGTTGGTGCGGTTGCCGTGTTTGGCCACTTTGACACCAGCTGCTGCGGCTATTACAGCAGAGCAGGTGGAACAGTTGAACAGGCTTTGGCCTGTTCCGCCGGTGCCACAGTTGTCGAGCAGATCTTGTGATCGAATGCCTGCTGTGAGCTTGAGTTTGATGCCACGCTCTCGCAGCACGCGTGCAGTCGCTTCAATTTCTTCGCTGCTCTCGCCTTTGGTGGTCAGAGCTGCCAGTAGCGCAGCAGTCAGCGGCGCGCTGGCGTGCTCAGAGGCCATCTCTTTTACTGCGTTTTTCATCAGCTCTATGGGTACGTTTTGGCGCTGGCTGGCCAGCTGGAGGGCTTTTTGGGTTGCTTGTGTGTGGGTAGCTGGGTCCATGATCTACTCAGTTTGAGGGGCTGTTCAATCCAGCCAGAGTCAGGAAATTGCGCAACAGATCTTTGCCGACTGGTGTCAGGATAGATTCGGGATGGAACTGCACGCCCCATACCGGCAGGTTGCGGTGGTGCAAGCCCATGATATGCGTGTGGTTGCCTTGAGCATTCTGAACCCAGCTGTCAGCTTGTAGTTCTTTTGGCATAGAGGAGGGGTCGATCACCAGGCTGTGGTAGCGTGTAGCAACCATGGGGTTGGGCAGATCCTTGAATAGATGCTCTCCGTTGTGATAGATATCGGATACTTTGCCCTGCATGGGAGTGATGGGCTGAAGTGTGCCTCCGTATGCCTGTGCAATGGCCTGATGGCCCAAACAGACGCCGAGTATGGGGATCTTGCCCGCAAATTTCTGCACGGCCGCTACCGAGATGCCCGCTTCGTTCGGGGTGCATGGGCCAGGGGATACAACGAGCGCAGCGGGGGCCAGCTCGTCTATCTGTTCCAGTGTGATGCGGTCGTTGCGATAGACAACGGTTTGTTGCTTGAGCTCCCCTAAATACTGGACCAGATTGTAGGTAAAGGAATCGTAGTTGTCGATCATCAAAATCATGGCAGGATGCAGGTTATTCAGATGACAGCAGAGGGAGTAATGAACAGATGGCTCGCGCCTTATTGTGCACTTCTTTCCATTCCAGTTCGGGGATGGAATCGGCAACAATACCGCCGCCGGCACCGATAAATATCTGTTCGTTTTGAATAACGGCAGTACGCAGCGCTAAAGCCAAGCTGATATTGCCTTCAAAATCAATGCGGCCGACGCCTCCGCCGTACAGCCCTCTGCCCATGGGTTCTAACTCATCGATAATTTCCATAGCCCTGACTTTAGGGGCCCCTGAAACAGTACCGGCCGGAAATGTTGCTTTGAGTAGATCGAAGGCATTTCGGTCCTCTCTAATCTGTGCTGTAACTACAGATAAAAGATGCATGACATGTTTAAAGCGCTCGACGCGCAGGTAGTCTGCCACCTGTACGCTACCGATGTCAGCGACTCGGCCGATATCGTTGCGCGCCAGATCCACCAGCATCACATGTTCGGCGATCTCTTTAGGGTCAGAGAGCATGTCGCGCTCCATCTCTTGATCTTCGGCAGTGGTACCCCCTCTTTTTCGGGTGCCTGCCAAGGGGCGAATCAAAATGCGCCGATCGTCCAAGCGTACCAGCTCTTCGGGTGCTGTGCCCAGAATCTGGAATTCAGAGCCAGCTGCCATGCCTTTGCCGCTCATGATATTCAGATAGTACATATAGGGGGATGGGTTGGATGCACGCAGCGATCGGTACAGCTCCATAGCTGGTGCGTGGAACTCCCCTTTGAATACCCCTCCTAGCACTACCTGCATACAGTCCCCAGAGCGTGTGTAGCTTTTGATACGCTCGATACTGCGTTCATAAGCTGTGCGTTCAAATTGATACACAGGTTCGGGGTTTGCTCTTGCAGCCTGGGGTGGTGTTTGCGTTTTAGCGTGTAGCGGCGGGGGCGTCTGAATCCATTCTTGGAACTGGTCGAGTCTGCTTTGCGCTTGATCCCAGCTGGTTTGTTCTGGGTTGGCGTAGGTCATCAGTGTGATCTGACCGAGCTTGTGATCCAGAACGATCAATTCGGTACAGAGCATCAGGCAGATATCCGGTATGTCTGTCAGAGCCTTTTTGCGTCCGCCCTCCAGCCTGTCTTCGATCAAACGGACTGTGTCGTAGCCAAAGTAACCGTACAACCCAGCCCAGTTTTTGACTTCGGGCGTCAGGGCCTGAGTGGCAACCCGAAAGCGTTTCCAGAAAGATTCGATCCAATTCAGTGGGTCGGCTTCTTCGCCGTGTTCGCTGAGCTTGCGGTCTTCGAGTACTTGGGTTTTATGCCCTTTGACCTCCAATCGGTAGCGGGGATTGGGGCAGATGATAGAAAAGCGGCCGCTGTCCATCTCTGGAGAGCCAGATTCCAGCAGGATAGAATCGCTGTCGGCCTGGCCAGGGCGGTGCAGGCTTTGATAGAGCGACAGTGGAGAATGGAGACTGGCCGATAGTTTCCGCCATACCGGAATCAGGTTGTATTGCGGGCTGTAGTCGCCAGTTTCAGACGCCAGTTTGTCAAAAGCAGTACGATCTGGGCCTTCAGCCAGAATGCTGGTGCTGGGTTGGTTCATGGACTGTATGTAACAGTGAGCGGGTATTGGTAGAGTGGGCCTAAAGTCGGTGGACGGGTTCAGGCCAACGACTTAACTCCGGAAGTGCTAGAAAGAGTCGGAGTAGTGACGGATGGCCAGCGCATTGCAGGTACTGCGCTTAGAGGCTGTCTGTGTGTTGCTCTTGGACACCTGTAATGTGCGGGCTGCATTTTCAGATCCTGTGTGTTTCAGCAGATAATATAAGCATATTTGAATCCCCATTAAATGGAAGTTGCTGTCAATGCAAGAGAGAAAACGGGTCGTTTCAGGAATCCGCCCTACTGGAGAGTTGCATCTGGGTAACTATCTGGGGGCAATTAGAGATTTTATACCTTTACAGGAGCACCATCAGTGTTTTTTCTTTGCTGCTGACCTGCATGCCCTGACCACAATCTCTGGCAACGGGCTGGAGCTGGAACAACAATCAATAGAGGTATTGCGGCTGTATCTGGCCTGCGGCATTGATCCGGATAAGTCCGTGTTGTATCGCCAGAGTGATATTGCAGAAATCCCGTACATTGCGCTTCTGCTGGGCATGGTCGCCCCAGTAGGTGAATTGAACAGATGTACTACTTATAAAGAGAAGGTGAAAGAAATAGAAGCCCGCCGAGTAGCGCAGGATTATATTTCGCTAGGCCTATTGGCCTATCCTGTGTTGATGGCTGCCGATGTGCTGTTCTGTAACGCTGATTTGGTTCCAGTCGGCGAAGATCAGATTCAGCATCTGGAGATTGCGCGCGAGGTGGCCCGTCGCTACAATACGCATCTTTCTAGCGCACACCGCTTTACAGAGCCTCAGCCTTACCGTACAGGCGCGGTCCGCATCCCGGGGTTGCGTGCACAGGGCAAAATGAGCAAATCTGTGGGCGGGCCTGATGATGCGATCATGCTGCTCGACTCTGATAAGGAGATCAAGCGCAAGGTGATGGCGGCGGTAACGGATTCGGGCACTGAAGAATCCGGACAGATGAGCCAGCCTCTGAGTAATTTGTTTACCCTGATGGAGCTGTGTTGCAAACCAGAAACGGTATCAGACTTTCGGGAGCGCTACCAGAATGGCGACCGGAAGTTCTACGGTGCTATGAAAAAGGCGCTGGCTGATGCAGTTATCGAGCTTCTGGAGCCTATCAAAGAGCGCTACCATAGCCCGGAATGCTCACAGGATCGGGTGCGCCAGATGCTGTTTGAAAACAGCGAACGGGTGCGGACGTTGGCGCGTCAGACGCTCTTTGCAATGCGTCAGGATTTCGGCCTGCACTCTGATTGAGGCAGCTTCTAGTCTCTTGGGTGCAGCTTTCACGCTTTTTGTGAGAGTAGCGGATAGCCCCAATATGACAGTTCTGGCGCCAAGTGCTCCTGCAACCAGTGAACTTGCTCTGGATAGAGCCTGTAGCGCCATTGTTCAGGTGTTCCCTCGCGCAGGAAATTGAGAGTGCGCTGGTTGTTCTGTGCTTGCGCCTGTACTTTTCTGGTGCTAAATGCCTGACGTTCAATAGCCGTCTGGATCTGGGTGTCGCTTCTTTCGATGCCTAATTGGCTGAGGATGCGTCGGCAGATTGTTTCTGGGCTATGCCAGAGGCTTTCATACTGCACGATCAAGCAATCTTGCTCAAGATAACCCTGCACATGCTCTTTCCAGGGTACTGATAGCCATTCATGGATTTGTTCATTGCCGTATACCACAGTGTTTAGCATCACCGAGCTACGGTATTCGAAAGCGTGCAGCACAGGCTCTATGAACACTTCAAAGAGTTGTGTATCACTCAGCCCTGCAGCGTTGAGCCTGTCATTTTGGCGCCCTCTAAATGCTTTGGGGTAGACGCGCACTGGGTTAATGGCGGGCAATATGTCAGAGTTCTGGTAGGGTTCGATCCACTGTTCTTTGGCATGATTCCAGCTGAAATAATGCCCGCCCGATACGACAACATCTCGCGGATCACGCAATATATAGATAGGAATGACTGTGCCGTGCTGGGGTGTGCGTGTCAACTCTGGCCAAGACAGGTGCGATTTATAACAGCAGTAGCGCGATTGGCGTTCCTGACCCTCGGGGCTCAGATCTGTGGGGCTTTGTTCGGCGCCCTGATGCCCCCAGAAACCGGCAGAAGGGCATTCAATGAGTTCGGCCATCAGGCGCGTCAGCCAAGTGGTGCCGCTCTTTGGATAGCCAATAACTATTAATTGGATGGTTTCGGTGCTGCGGTTGGGTGTCAAAGTTGCTGTCCAGATGCAATGCGCCTGTTCAGCCTCGCTGCTCCATCACTGGTGCTATTTGGTGCCAGATCACAGTAGGTCACGAAGCTTGATGGCCGAAGGTCATCAAATCATGCAGCAGGGCGGCTGATTGGCCGCAAGATATTATAATTTATTCAGTGTATTCAATATATTGCGTTGCGCTTTGTATTAGTACAGGTGCAAGAAAATCCTGCAAAGTGCAGGAAATTGCATCTACGATACTAAAATCTATGCCACTGACTTTTTTACAAGCATTGGAGAGCGCAATCACGGATATGGGAGCTGAAATTGTCAGAATTGGATCAGTGCTTTGCAACAGCATGTTGAAACAAAGAACATTGCGAAACCATGTAGAGGTAACAGGCACTGGTATTCACAGTGGTAAGCCTGTCCGCCTGACGCTTGGCCCGGCAGGTATCGATCAAGGTCTGCGTTTGATACGCACCGATGTCCAGCCGCATGTAGAAATCCCCTTGCAGACAGACTCTGTAGTCGATACGCGCATGTCGACTTCTGTGGGTAAGGACGGGGTTACAGTTTCTACTGTAGAGCATCTGATGTCGGCTTTCTGGGGCATGGGCATCGACAATGCCACGGTACAGGTAGAAGGAGACGAAATCCCGATCATGGATGGTAGTGCCAGCCAATTTATCTTCCTGATTGAGTCAGCTGGTATCCAAGAGCAAGAGGCGGAAAAATCTTTTATACGGGTCCGAAAGCCTGTCGAAGTACGCGATGAAAAGAGCGGCGCTTGGGCCAAGGTTGAGCCTTATGACGGCATGAGAATTACTTTTACGCTCAGCTACGAACACCCGGTATTGGAAAAAGACAGCCAGCCGGTCAGTATAGATTTGAGTCAAGATTGCTATATTCGGGAAATCAGCCGCGCGCGTACCTTTGGTTTTGCCAGCGATCTGGCAGCCTTGCAGGCCAACCAGAAAGCCCTGGGCGTGTCAGAGCACAATGCGATTGCTCTGGGCGAACAAGAGATCCTGAATGCAACGGCCCTGCGCTTCTCTAATGAGTTTTCCAGACACAAAGTGCTGGATGCGTTGGGCGACTTGTACCTTGCCGGCAAACCGCTGATAGGCCACTTTATAGGTTATAAATCGGGGCATACCCTCAATAACGAATTGATGCGGCAACTATTGCAGCAAGAAGATGCTTGGGAGCTGATCCGCTTTCATGCATCTCAACCGCAAGTTGGCGATGTCGATAGCCAGAAATTTTGGCAATCCCCGTTCCCCAAATTGCGTACGGCTTAGGGGTTGTATTGACGGACCTCCAGAATTTTTGCGAATTTTATATCGCTCTAATTCGGCCTATGACCTGCTCACCATGATAATCAAGCTATGTTGAGCGCTCTCTTTAAAAAGGTATTTGGTAGCAGGGACTCGCGCTATTTGCGCAAGTTGCGTCCGCAGATTGCGCGTATCAATGAGATGGAGCCGAGGTTGCATCAATGTACTGATGACGAACTGGTACAACACGCCCAAGGGTACCGCCAGCAGCTGGCGGACGGCGTATCAGAGTCTGAATTATTGCCCGAGGTGTTTGCCGCTGTTCGGGAAGTAGCGCGGCGCGCTTTGGGAATGCGCCATTTTGATTGTCAGCTGGTGGGGGGTATGGTACTCAACCACGGCGCCATCGCTGAGATGAAGACTGGTGAAGGCAAAACGCTCGTTGCCACTTTGGCGGCGTCTTTTAATGCGTTGGCGGGTCGTAAGGTCTATCTGGTCACAGTCAATGACTATCTGGCAGAGCGGGATGCAAACTGGATGCGGCCTGTTTATGAAGGTTTGGGGCTTTCGGTAGGCGTGATTAAATCAGGTCAGAGCCCGCAGGCTAAAAAGGAGGCGTATCAGGCCGACATCATTTATGCCACCAACGCTGAATTGGGGTTTGACTATCTGCGTGATCGCATGGCCTTGCACCCAGATGACCAGCTACAGGTCGATCTGGATTATGCGATTGTCGATGAGGTAGATTCCATCCTCATCGATGAGGCGCGCACGCCTTTGATTATTTCTGGCCCCGGAGATAAAAGCGATCAACTGTACCATCTGGCTGACTCGCTGATCCCGAAGCTAGACCGCCAAATGCGTGAAGAAGACAAAGACAACCCGCTTGCGGATGCAGAGCGTGGTGATTACTGGGTGGACGAATCCCGAAGGCAGGTAGAACTCACAGATCAAGGGCACGAAAGAATCGAGCAACTGTTGCAAGAGAGCAGCGTATTGTCGGATGAAGACAATCTGTACAGCTCCAATCAGCTGAAACTGTTGCACTATATTCAAGCCTGCTTGCGTGCCCACACGCTGTATCAGCGCAATGTGCATTACATTGTGCGTCAGGGTGAAGTGCTGCTGATCGATGAACATACCGGGCGTGCCCTGCCCGGGCGCCGGCTGGGCCATGGCATTCATCAGGCTTTAGAGTGCCGTGAGGGCTTGCAGGTTCGAGAAGAAACGCAGACGCTGGCGTCTACTACCTATCAGAATTTTTTCAGACTATTTGGCAAGTTGGCGGGCATGACAGGTACTGCAACTACCGAGGCTGTCGAGCTGCACGAGATCTACCAGCTTTCCGTGCTGGAGATTCCCACCAATAAAGAGCTCATTCGTGCAGACTATAACGATCTGGTTTATGTCAACCGCCAAGAGAAATTCAAGGCAGTAGTGGCTCACATTCAGCTGCTTCAGCAAAATGGAACGCCTTGTTTGGTGGGGACCGCTTCTATCGAGACCTCAGAGCATTTGTCGGGCCTGTTGAAAAAGAACCGCATCCGTCATTCTGTGTTGAACGCCAAGAACCACCTGAAAGAAGCAGAGATCATTGAGCAGGCAGGGCGGCCTGGAGTGGTGACTATAGCCACCAATATGGCAGGTAGAGGCACGGATATCGTCTTAGGCGGCAACTGGGAAGCAGAAATTGCCAATCTCAAGGCATCACAGAAAGATACCCCCAGCGATAAGCAGGATGAGCAGATTGCGCAGATCAAGAGCGATTGGGCGGTACGGCATCAGCAGGTGATTGAAGCCGGTGGGTTGTTTGTTCTGGGTACCGAGCGCCACGAATCCAGACGTATCGATAATCAGTTGCGCGGGCGTTCTGGAAGGCAAGGCGACCGAGGGGCTTCGCAGTTCTATCTGTCTCTAGACGATGATCTCATCCGTATTTTTGCTTCGGAAGGCATGCGTAACTTGCTGGCCCGAACCATGGGCAAAGACAGTAGCGAGCCGATTGAAGCCAATATGCTGTCTAGGGCCATTGCTAGAGCACAGATGCGCGTTGAAGGCCAAAACTTTGAAGTGCGCAAGCAGTTGTTGGAATACGATGATGTGGCCAATGAGCAGCGCACCATTATTTATGCGCAAAGAGACAGCTTGCTCCGGCATGAAGACGTGACCGAGATGATTCATCGTTTCCGTCAGCAGGTACTCACAGACACTTGCAGCAGTTATGTTTCCGCTTCTAGTGTCTATGAAGATTGGGACGTTGCAGGTCTCCAGCAGGTGCTTGCCTCAGATTTCAATCTGGATTTGCCGATACAGCAATGGCTCGATGGCGATATGGACTTGGATGCTGAGGGCCTGAGCGAGCGGATCTTAGGCGAGGCAGATGCTGTTTGGGAAGCAAAGAAATCCCTGATGGGCGAGCGCGCCGATGAGTTGGCGCGCCAGATTATGTTGCAGGTTCTGGATAGGCATTGGAAAGAGCATTTGCTGGCTATGGATCATCTGCGTAGCAGCATCCATTTGCGTGCCTATGCGCAACGCAATCCGCGCCAGGAATACAAGCGCGAGGCCTTTGAATATTTCGAGCAATTCATCGCCAACTTTCAATACGATACCACCCGTCTGCTATTGGTAATCAGGTTGGAAACTGATGGATCAACCATGCCTGCTGCTTCTAGGCCAGAGGCTCGCCGGCAGGCAAGACCCAGAGTGGCTGCACAGCCATCCGCTGCACCAAATCAGGCACCTGCTCAGCCTCCTCAGGGCACAGAGCGTTCATTTTCTGCTACGCCTTCTGCTGCTAAAGTGGGCCGCAATCAGCCTTGCCCTTGTGGCTCCGGTAAAAAGCATAAGTTCTGTTGCGGACGCACTTGATGCGCCCCGAACTGTATCTGCATTGACAGCGCCAGAGCAATATGCGATTGCCGGTGTCAGGCTGGCTTCCGCCTGCGCAGGGTTCAGCGCTGCGAATCGGCCGGACTTAGCACTGATCGAACTCGCTACAGGCAGTAGCACCAGCCTTCTAACCACCCGTAATACCATGGTGGCGGCCCCAGTTCAGGTGGCGCGTGCGCATTGGCAACAGCAAGGCGCTCAGGCGCTCGAACAGCCCGGTTACTGGCTGGTCAATGCCCTCAATGCCAACTCTGCAACGGGTGCTAAAGGGCTGCAAAATGCGCGCCTGTGCTGCAGTCAGCTGGCTGATCTGGCTCAGGTAGCAGCAGAATCTGTGCTGCCGTTTTCGACCGGTGTCATCGGCACGCCTCTGGACATGCCTAAGCTGTTGCCACAATTGCCGGTGTTATTTGACGGCCTGTCAGACTCGGGCTGGTTGGCTTGCGCTCGAGCCATTATGACAACAGATACCGAACCCAAGCTGTCTAGCAAATACCTAGAGATCGGTGGACAGCCCATTCGGCTGACGGGGGTGGCAAAAGGCGTTGCCATGCTCAACCCCAATATGGCCACTACCTTGTGTTTTACTGCGACCGATGCAGGGGTGGAACCCTCTGTGTTGCACCGTATGCACCAGAGAGTGCTGGACGGCACCATTAACCGTATCAGCATCGACGGCGATACCTCCACAAATGACTGCTCGGCTTTGGCCGCCACTGGCAGAGCGGCGCAATTGCGCCGACCCAACGAGCTGCAGGCACTGGAAGAGGTATTAACAGAGCTGTATGCCGAGTTGGCCGAAGCGATGATTCGGGATGCTGAAGGTGCGCAGCATGTGATCGAAGTGCGGGTAGAAGGAGGGGCGAGCACCGAGGTCTGTCGGTTAGTAGCGGATACTGTGGCTAATTCTGTGCTACTAAAGGCCTGTCTTTCTGCGTCTGAACCGAACTGGGGGCGGGTTCTGATGGCCATTGGCAATAGCACATCCCGAGTCGATTTCGATCAGGTGTCTGTATGGCTTGGGGATGTGTTGGCATTTGATCGCGGCCAGCCGGCGGCTACATACACCGAAGAAGCAGGCTTTAGCGCTCTGGATGTGCCGAGGCAACTCATCCGTATCGATCTGGGGCAAGGTACGGCCACAGACTATGCGCTGACCTCCGACCTCACCCAAGAGTACGTGCGCTTAAACAGCGAATACCGTACTTAGCATTAGTACCTAGTACCTGGCGAGAACTACTAGCTCTTAGTAGAGCTTAGAAGCTTCAACTGCTCTCCTTAAGACCCAAATCCGATATCGCACGGGTGCGCAATTCGCGCCTCAGGATTTTTCCGGATGCGTTGCGTGGTAGCTGCTCCTGATATTGAAAGATGAACTCTGGTACTTTGAAGTGAGCAAGCTGTTCTTTCAAGAAGGCACGTAGCTCCTCTTCATTGATCTGGCTGCCCTGCTTAGCCATGATGGCCACTGCCACCTTTTCGCCCAATCTGTCGTCGGGCACGCCGAAGACGGACGCTTCGAAAGTGGCGGGGTGTTCATAGATGGCGCTTTCTACTTCTGCGCAATAGACGTTCTCTCCCCCTCTCAGGATCATATCTTTGGCGCGGTCGCTGATATACAGAAAGCCGTCTTCATCGAGGTAGCCTATATCTCCGCTACGGAACCAGCCGTCCTGTATCGATTCAGCGGTGGCCTCGGGTTTATTCCAATAGGCTTTAATGACAAAGGGCCCGCGGATACAGACTTCACCTTCCTGATTGTGCGGCAGGCTCTGACCCTCTGGGTCGATAATCTTGACATCGCCCAGATATGCCGGAAGGCCGCAGCTTTTCGGTTTGGCTAGATAAAAATCCCCCGAGTTGATAGAGGTGATGGCGTTGGTCTCGGTCAGCCCATAGCCAATACCCGGTTGCCCGCCAGGGAATTTTTCTGCCACCTCGCGCACCTGTGTGACAGGAGCAGGTGCACCACCGCCACCGACTGTACCCAGAGTGCTGACATCAAATTGCTCGAAATCAGGGTGCTTCATCATTTCCCAGACCATAGTGGGCACGCCCGTAAAAGCCGTGATCTTCTCTGATTCGATGAGTTTGAGCGCTTCCAGAGCATCCCATTTATACATCATGACCATTTTGCGCCCCACGCAAAAGCATGCCAGCATAATTGCCAGACAGCCAGTAACGTGAAACAGCGGTACCGTTAGCAGGATGGCTTGCTGTTGTTCTGCATCTGCCGGATCTGCCTGAGTCAGGAATGCGCCGCTTACAGCTACAAATACCAAGCTCTGTATAGCGGAAGTGACCGATCTATGAGTCGCCAGAGCCCCTTTGGGAAAACCAGTCGTCCCCGAGGTATACATGATGCTGGCATCGTCTTCGGGGTCTATGTGGACATCGGGCATAGGCTCGCCCTGAGCCTGTTCGATCAGTGCCGCTATGTCTTGCACCTGATCGTAGGCCTTCGACATGCGTACGCCAATGCAGTCGAGCTTTAGTTCAGCCAGGTCGGGTTGGATCCGCAGGTAGCGCTCTTCGTCGCAGATCAGCAGCTTCGAGCTTGAATCCGTTAGCCCGTAGCGCATTTCGCGCTGCACCCACCATGAGTTCATCGGCACCACCACTGCACCAATAGAGACGGTGGCCATGTAAGCAAGCACCCATTCAGGGTAGTTGCGCATGGAAACAGCTACCCTGTCGCCCTTGCTGATGTTGTATCGGTTTTTCAGCTGGTGGCCGAGGGCAGAGGCCATTTGCCACGTTTGGCTAAAGTTGTAGCTCTGGCCATCGTATACCATGAAGGTTTGATCACCGAACAACTGCGTATATTTCTCAAAATATGCACGCAAATGCTGCGGGTGATTGGTAAAGATGCGGTACTCTTGCCCGCGGATTTTCTGTAGAGAGACTTCCCAGTCGCTCCCTGTTTGTATCAGTGGTTGTAGCGCTGCTTTCAGTTGTTCAGCAAGCATGTGACTTTCTCTGGAATCTCAAGAACTATGAGTGGTATTCTAAGTAAAGTCCGAACAATCAGTTTTCCGAATCGTCTGAGAGTTCCGAATTGGCAACCGCACTGTCGCTGTCACCCGCTATCACATAGCGATCGGTCAGCCAGTTGTGTAGGTCTTCTGTTTTGCACTTGCGCGAGCAGAAGGGGCGGTTGGGATTGGCACTCCAGTCTGTTTGCGCGCGGCATATAGGGCAGGAGACTTGGTGGTTTGCAGGGGGTTGAGTCATCGGCTATCAGCTTTCGTTAGTATGCGGCAAGGTGTCGAGCAGCTTGAGGTGTAGTTGTTTCACTTGCAGTTGCAACTGCTCCAGACTGCCGCTGTTATCCAGCACATAATCTGCTTTTGCCAGCCGGTCGCTGCGGTTCATCTGGGTGTCCATGATCGCCCGTATCTGCTCGGGCGTATTGGCATCCCGCGCGCCGGCACGTTGCAGCTGCAACGGCTCAGGCAGGTCGATCAAAATGATGCGTTCGCAGATTTTGTGCTGGTCTGTTTCCAGCAACAGCGGCGACATCAGCAGCCTGTAGGGGCCGCTGTCAGCTGCCAATTGTGTGGCAATTTCTTGGGCAATCAGCGGGTGTAGCAGCTGCTCGAGCCAGAGCCGCTTCTCTTCCTGTGCAAATACCAGCTGTCGCATGGCAGCGCGATCCAACGAACCGTCAGGCTGCAGCATCTCGGCGCCAAAATGCGCAGCGATTTGTTGGAGGGCTGGCCGGCCCGGCTGCACCACCACCCGCGCACATTGATCGGCATCTACCACACAGATGCCCTGCTGTTCAAAGAAAATGCCCGCCTGGCTTTTTCCGCTGCCGATACCGCCTGTAAGTCCTAGAAGCATAAGGAGGGGCGCTGAGGTCGCGCGCTGGTTTATCTTGAGGTTTCATTATAGATGTGATGAAAAGCACAGAGTTCTTAGCCCCTGAATAGCAAACTGAAGGAAAGTTTTTTTCCCGATCCGATGCAGCTATGTACTTTTTCAAATCCCACCTGTGCAAGCCCTTTGCTACTGCCCGTTGTTTGCGCAATGCCGGCGGTTTTTCCTTGCTGGAGCTTTTGATCGCCATGTCGATACTGGTCATTCTGGCTTCCGTTGCGCTACCCGCCTACTCCAGCTATCAGACGCGCGCTAGGGTGACCGAGTTTACGCTGTCAGTAGGGCCTTACAAAGCCCTGCTCAGCGAATGGGCACTGTCTAATTCGCACGCCACTGAATGGCCCGCTTCAGATACCAGCTTGGGCTGGCAATCTTATACCGGCGATTATGTAGAAAGCGTCAGCTATGAACGAGCCACCGACGCTAGCATCGCAGCCATTATCGTCGAAGGCGAGATAGGCGCTCAGGAATTGCAGGTGTACTATCAGGGGCTTTTGCAGGAGGGTAGAGTCTCTTGGAGCTGTGCGGCCAATCAAGATACGCTGCAATTCTTGCCCAAAAACTGCACTTCCGAGATAGCAGAGGGGCTATAAACGCGTCAGGTACATTCCGGCGCCGGTAAATATCCTCTGGCTTGGGGGTTGCAGCCCTGTGACCGCACGCACATACGCACACATAAAGGACAAACATGCTATAAACTGCAAGTCATTGCATGCTCTGGAACAGCAGCCAGATGTCAAAACATAGAACCTTCAAGCACTTAAAGATAGAGCGCCAGGGAGCTGTGGCTTGGGTGTCGTTGAACCGGCCCGAGGTGGCCAATGCGCTCAGTTTCGCCACTCTGGTAGAGCTGGAGCAGGTCGGCCTTGAATTCAGAGACGACAGTCAGATACGGGTGATCGTCCTGAAAGGAGAGGGCAAGCACTTTTCAGCTGGAGCCGACTTAAACGACCCTCAATGGACTACCCCATTACCCCTGCTTGAAGAACGCAGGCGGTTGCGTCAGGGCGAGCGTGCCATTAAGGCCATCTACCATCTGGATCAAATCACCATCTGTGCATGGCAAGGTGCCGCAGCTGGTGGGGGTGCCTGTTTGACCACTGCTACCGATTTCCGCATCGGTGCCAACGATTGCTTCATGATGTATCCAGAAATCGATCTGGGTATCAACCTGTCTTGGCAAAGCCTGCCTCTGATTGTCAATCTGGTAGGGCCGGCAAGAGCCAAGCGTTTAGTGATAGGGAATGAGCGGGTAGAGGCACAGGCTTTGATGGATTGGGGGATCCTGGATCAACTGGTCGACAGAGCAAATCTGGATGCAGCAGCTGCGCAAATGGCCGCGCATTATGTCGATCGACCGCCCATCACCGCCCAGATGATCAAAGCCAGCGTCAATGCCCTGACCGCTCAATCCAGCGATGCGGTCATGCACATGGAGACGGATCAGTACCTGCTATCGCGCAGCACCGAGGATCGCAAGATCGCAGTCAAGGCTTATTTGGCCAAAGAAGCAGCTGTATTCAAAGGAAACTGAACGCGGCCGTCTTGATGAGGCCGCACAGATGATTGAAGATACACAGTCGATAGCAAGATGAAAGTTACTCGGACTGATCAGACGGGGCACAAGTGGCAACAGAGTCACCAAGGGCAACAAGAGCAACAGGGTGTAGCCGATGCCTTGCTGGCTGCTGCAGAGGAGCTTTCAAGTGCTTGCGATGCACTCTCTTTCGGCTCGGCTGTTAGCCACGTGTACAACCCACTGGATTATGCATTTGCCCCGTACAGAGCCTATGTGCAAAAATACGGCGCCAGCAGAAAGAAAGTGGTATTTTTGGGCATGAACCCGGGCCCCTGGGGCATGGCGCAAACCGGCATACCCTTTGGCCAAGTTGCCGCAGTTCGAGACTGGCTGGGCATAGTAGCAGAAGTGGCAAAGCCCCAACAAGAACACCCGAAAAGGCCAGTCACGGGTTTTTCATGCCCACGGTCAGAGGTGAGTGGCCAAAGGCTCTGGGGTTTTTTCAGCCGGCATTTCGCCACAGCAGAGGATTTTTTTCAGGATCATCTGGTACTCAATTACTGCCCTTTGCTGTTCCTGCGTGCAGACCAAAGCCGCTGCGTCAATGTGACCCCGGACAAGCTGCCCGCATCCGCAGCGCGCCCACTCTTCAAGGCCTGTGACCAGCATCTGGCCAGTGTGATAAAAGCGTTGAACCCTGAGCATTTGGTGGGTATAGGGGCCTTTGCTTTCCACTGCTTGTCGGCCTTGAATACAGATCCGGCAGTTCAGGTGAGCCAGATGCTGCACCCGAGCCCGGCCAACCCGCACGCCAACCGAGATTTTTCAGCGATAGCAGAGCGGCAGTTGCAGCAAGCCGGGCTGCTGGGCTAGTAGCCGCTATAAGCAGCCGCTTTACTCGCTGTCAGGAGGCACAAACAGGCCTGCTGTCAGAATATTGAACAGAGAGGTCTCATTATCGGGCAATCTGATCTGCCCTACTGGCTGGCCTTTGGCGTTGAGCAGGTGCGCCAGCGCCGCATGATCGGCAAAACGCTGTTGGAGTAGATCGAGCGATTGGCCTGATTCCAGTTGCATATCCATTTTGTTGTATGCATAGGCAAGGATGGCTAGCGCCCAAGGGCTAGCGCTGGTTTTGGGAATGTGCGCCAGTACCCAGTTGGCTCGGTTGGCAGCTGCCAGAAAGGCGCCGCGTTCGAGGTAGAAATCAGCCACCCATAGCTCGTGGAATGCCAGCAGCTCTTTGAGATGAATCATGCGCTTGCGTGCCAGAGGAGCGTAGGGGCTATCTGAGTGCAGTTTGATAAATTCAGCCAACTGCTGAAATGACAGCTGAATATCGGTGACGTCTCTGCGCGCGTAATTGAGCTTGAAGGCTCTGCTGGTCAAGCTATCATCTTGGTAAAACGAAGTGTAAGCCTTGATAAAGCGTGCATAATCCACATTTTGGTGCGTAGGATACAGCCGCAGAAAGCGGTCTGCCTCTGAACGGGCTTCTTCGGCCTGATAGCTCATGAAATAAGCATAAATCAGCTCGATCTGTGCCTGTTCAGAATAGCGGCCAAATGGGAACTGTTGCAACAGCAGCTTAAACAGGTCGGCAGCTCCGATAAAGTTATTATTGCGCATGCGCACCTGAGCTCGGTTGTAGAGCTCGTTTTCGCTCAGCTGCTGCAGAGTTTCTTGGGAAGCAGCAGGATTGCTGGTGCTGCAGCCCGAAACTAGAGCCAGCGGTACTAATAGCGTGGCAACCACTAGTAACAGGGAAAACCGCGAACGAGAAGTGCAAGGAGAAGTGAGTAGAGTGGTCATAAATAACAACGCATGTGGCGGAATGATAGGGGCAGTAGCTGTTCAGACAAGTTGATTGTGGTTAGCTAGGATATGTGTATCAGACGAACAGAACCCGATAAAAGTTTAAGGGCTATTGCCGGACTGTGCTTTTTTTCTGTTTCAGCCTGCGTTGGTGTGCGCCATGTCTGATACTGAAACGGATGCCAGATCAACCACAATCCCCGCCGATCTGGTGGGCGAACGGATGGACAAAGCCGCTTCCAGACTGTTTCCGGACTATTCCCGCACGTTAATCCAGCAATGGATCGATGCCGGCCATGTGCAGTATCAGGGTGCAGCAGTGACCAGAAGGCAAAAAATTGCTTCGGCGGATGTCGGTCGGTTGCTCACCCTCTATCCGCAACCCCGCCACATAGCAGGCGACTTGCCACAGGCAGAGGCTTTGCCTCTGGATCTGGTCTACGATGATGCGCACCTGATCGTATTGAACAAACCGGCGGATATGGTCGCTCATCCGGCCACGGGGCACTCTGGAGGCACGCTAGTGAACGCGCTGCTTGCACTGGATGCGTCTTTGCACCAGCTGCCACGGGCAGGGCTGGTACACCGCCTCGACAAAGATACAACCGGCCTGATGGTGGTAGCGCGCACCGAGCCGGCGCTGAAATCTCTTTCTGATCAGTTGCGAGCGCGCACCATGCAGCGCCGCTATCTGGCATTGGTGCGGGGCGAACCCCTGACAGCTGCGCGCATAGACCTGCCGGTTGGTCGGCACCCTACACAGCGCCTGAAGATGACCGTCCGGCCAGATGGCCGCCCAGCGGTCACCGAATATCGGGTGCGCAAACGTTTGGGCGGCTATGCTGAATTGGACGTCAGGCTGGAGACAGGTAGAACCCATCAGATCCGCGTGCATTTGACGCATAAAGGCTTACCGATACTGGGCGACGCACTGTACAAAGGGGGCAATAACCCGGTATCAGGCACAGCGCCTGAAGTGCACGCAGCGCTCATCGCCATGCAGCGTCAGAGCCTGCATGCCTGTTCATTGCAGTTCAGCCATCCCGACAGCGGCCAGCAGCAAGCCTTCAGCTGCCCGCCTCCAGCGGATTATCTGGCTTTGCGCAAGGTGTTGCAGCTGGGCTGAGCCTGAATAAGTTTCAGAAGAATTCCCAGATTAGGCCAGGCTAGGTGAGCCAGAAGCTTGTCCTGACTCTGCCCGTTAGGGGTTCAGGCTCAAAGAATCTCCAGCACCTTCTCAGGCGGCCGGCAGATACGGGTGCCTTTGGGGGTAACGACGATGGGGCGTTGCATCAACTCTGGGTGGGCTGCAATCTGCTCGATCAGCCTTTGTTCCGACAGGCTCTGGTCATCAAGCTTCAGCGCTCGGTAGGTGTCGTTGTTGGTGCGCAGCAGTGTGCGCACAGGTATCTGCATCTGCGTCAGCAACTCTTTGAGACCAGCTGCATCCACAGGCGTTTGCA
>JBPCXB010000004.1:0-39866 GCA_051008935.1 Gammaproteobacteria bacterium
CGAAGTCTGGATGTACAGCCTGCCCAATACGGGCAATCGCATATCACTATTACCGACCCAGCCTACACCAGCCCACCCAATGAACAGCGCCAAAAGCGCATAGCTGCTGAACGGCAAACGTTGCGCAAACTCCGAGCCCAATGGCGCCAGCTGCCCACACAGACTGTGCCTGATCTGAATGCCGTCTTGCCAGCTCAGGGCATCGCTTCTACTCCCTTTGGGTTTCGCAGATACATCAACGGTAAATTGCGCTCTTCCCACTTAGGGCTAGATATTGCTGCCCCTGTTGGTACGCCTATTCATGCAGCTATGGCCGGACAGGTACAAATGATTGCAGACCGCTTCTACACTGGCTGGACTGTCGTCATTGATCACGGCTTGGGCGTGCAAACGCTCTACGCACATTTATCGCAGATCCAACCCCGGCTTGTAGAGGGGCAGTACATCGAGCAAGGGGCACTCATCGGCGCCATGGGCGCCACTGGCCGCGCCACTGGCTCGCATCTGCACTGGGGCTTGAACCTAAGCGGCGTGGCTGTCGATCCGGCAATCCTGTTGAGCCCGGAAGAACGGGCACGGATTCAACTCCCCAGCGACTAATCCAACCCCTGAGCACGCGATGGAGCGCTAGCTCCGATGTTGCCAGATACGTACTTGACGTATAGCCTGTCCTTCAATACGCTGGGTTTCAAGTCTGCAGTCCCCCAAAGACATACTGACATGTCCTTCCGGAATGACTTCCAATTCTTCCAGAATCAAACCGTTGATGGTGCGGGCATCTACTGAATCAGATAGTACCCAACCCAATTCGCGATTCACTTCCCGCACCAATTCTGAGCCATCCAGAAGGATCGACCCGTCAATATCCAGTTGCCACTTCCGATCGCTGCTAGCAATAGCCGCATCAAATTCACCCACAATCTCAGCAATCATGTCCGACATAGTCAAAAGCCCCTGCACGCTGCCATATTCATCGACAACCAGAGCCATATTGATCCGCTCATCCCTAAAGTACTGAAACTGACGGTGCAATGCAGTCATCTCGGGTACAAAAAACAGCTCCGACAAACTGTTCTCCAACACTGTTTTGCTGATCTCTTCACCGCTACCCAGATATTTGCTCAATGAGCGCAGGTTCAAAAAACCGATACTCTCATCGATCGAGCGCCGGTAGACAGGCAGCGCAGAATGGCTGCTAGCATGCAATTTAGAAAGGATCTCTTCGATCGGATCTTCCAAATCAATACCAAATATCTCGGTATAGGGAACCATGGCATCTGCAACCGTCAGGTTACGCATCCCCAGTACTCGCAGCATGGTTTCAATGTCTGCTGCCGGCAAAATGGTGCTGGCAGTTTCCAATATGACTTTTAGTTCACTCTCGTTGAGTGCCAGTCCGGCATCGTTGGTTTTGAGTTTGAAAGGTTTAAGCAATATCTGAGCAAGGCTGTTAACCAGCCACACCAAAGGCGATAGCAACACTGCGGCTACACGCAAGGGGTTGATCACCCATGACGCAACATTTTCCGGCCTGTATGCTGCAATATTCTTGGGAACAATCTCGGCAAAGATCAGAATGATGACAGTCAACACAAAGCCTGCTGGAGCGATAGCTACTTCACCCCAGATACGGGTTGCCAGTAGGGTAACCAGCATAGCGGCCGCCACATTGGCGACATTATTGCCGACCAGAATCACGCCCAGTAGCTGATCCGGGCGCTTGAGCATCTCAACCACCCTCTGCGCCCACTTTTGCCCCGAGCGCGCCCGATGCGACAGCCGGTAGCGATTGATGCTGTTGGTAGAGGTCTCGCTACTGGAAAAAAAAGCGGATACCAACAGGCAAGCCACAAGCGCACCTATGTATGCGCTCAGTTCCCATTCGCTGATCTCTCCAAGATTCATGTTAGCTACACAACCCGTCTACTGCGTGTCCAGATCAGCCAGAGCATCCAAGCTGATCGCCCAAGAAGCCAACAGTACAAACGTACTGAAAGCGGCAAAAAGCCAGCCGACCATCCGATGACCGCGCCAACCGAGCCACCACCGACTGCCTACAAGGGCTACCATCAATAATAGAGTTGCAAGGGCCAGATACTGTTTCAATAGCACGGATTGACCCTTGACGCTATATTGCCACCACCAAGAATAACCAAAAGCCAGCAGGGTCAGCAGACAGGCAACTATAGACACTTGCGTCAACGTTCGATTCGTCTGTTCCAATGAACTAGATCCTAGGAAAGACAAGTGCCACCCTTGCTTGGTGCTGTAATGCTGCACCACAAAAAATACCGACTGGATGCATGCGAGCCAGACCGCTAGACTTGCAACCACCCACAAAGACAAGTGTATGAACACACCCGGTTTGCCAGTACCGCTCTGTTGGGCTTCGTACATCCAAAAACACAAAAAAGCCAGCACTAATCCACGCAACAACAGATCCAGGACACGCAGTGGCCCATTTGCCCCTGCCACACCAACATAAATGGCAGTAGAACAAAAAAGTAACACCAGCAGGAGTGCTGGAATAAAACTAATTTCGGGAGCAGGATGAATGACAAGGGCCAACAACGCAACAATACCGCCTGTGAAGCTTGTTACAGTCATCACAGGGGCAGGCAGGCAATGCACGGCCCGCTGTAAAGGCTGGGCTGAAACCAGCAGCATCAGAGCACCTAAAAGCGCAGCCACCCAGAGAACGACCAAATTTCTGTTTCTATTCCTAACGGCAAATCTTGTGCTTCTTATAATAACCTGCTGTAGGCTAAATGCTAAAAAAATGCAGAATGCATTTTTAATCCACAAGACAAATAACCATAGGGCTCTTGCCTGTAGCTGAGCCCCAAGCACACTTAGGGAATATTTGCGACCATGACTCAAACAATCTGGGAAAACCGCCTACTTAGCTCTAAGCGCCTGTTATTGCCGCTGCTGATCCTTGCAACTAGCTTGCTTGCAAGTTGCAGCGACTACGAAAGACCTATCGACGTTGCCTACGGCAAGCAAGAACTGATTTGGGGTAACGGTACCGAAATACAGGGGCTAGACCCCCACATTGTCACCGGTGTGCCAGAACACCGAGTGATTACGGCGCTGTGTGAAGGCTTGACGGCCCCACGGGCAAAAGGCGGACCTGCCGAAGCAGGCGTGGCACACAACTGGACTATTTCCAACGATCAGAAAACCTATACTTTTCACCTGCGCCCGAATGCGCAATGGCACAATGGCGACCCGGTCACTGCCCAAGATTATGTCTGGTCATGGAAACGCTTTCTAACGCCCAGTATGGCCGCACCCTTTGCCGAGATGCTCTACCCCATTGAACACGCAGAAGCCTATAACACTGGGGCAATAACGGACTTCAATGAGGTTGGTGTCAAAGCTCTGGATACGCACACGCTGCAAGTCGTGCTGCGTGCGCCCACTCCTTATTTTCTATCAATCCTCAAACACTACAGTACCTATGCCGTACACCGCCAAACAGTGCTGGCTCACGGAGCCATGGATGAACGCAACTCCGTCTGGACGCGAGCTGGCAACTTTGTGTGCAATGGCCCTTTCAAGCTGCAGAGCTGGATTAAAGATCAACAGATCCATGTGGTGCGGGCATCCACCTACTGGGACAAAGAGCAAGTACGCCTAAACAGCATCACCTTCCTGCCTGTTGACAAAGCATCTACCGAAGAACGCATGTTCCGATCTGGCCAGCTGCATATAACAGCTGGCATCCCTCTGGAACAAATCCAGACTTGGCGAGGCAAACCGGCCATGCACTCAGACCCTTATCTGGGAACCTACTTCTACCGCTTGAATATCACCCGCCCGCCGCTGGATGATGTGCGTGTCCGCCGAGCTCTGGCGCTATCCATCGATCGGAAACAACTGATCGATCGAATACTGGGTACGGGCGAATTGCCTGCCAATTCCTTTACCCCTGCCCAACCACAATTGGGGTTTGTACCAGATACCAAACAACCCTTTGATCCCGAACAGGCCCGCCAGCTGTTAGCCGAAGCCGGCTACCCCAATGGCGAGGGAATCCGCCCACTCGAACTTTTATACAACACCTCAGAGGGCCACCAAAAACTGGCAGTCGCCATTCAAGAAATGTGGAGAAAGCATCTGGGCATTCAGATCGAATTGTTGAATCAAGATTGGAAAGTCTATCTGCAACGTCAGCAACAGATGCAGTACGACATAGCCAGAGCGGGCTGGATAGCGGATTACGAAGACCCTAACTCATTTTTAAACATCATGGTAACTGGCAGAGGCAACAACGAAACAGGGTTCTCTGACAGCCGATTCGATACTCTCATCCGCAAAGCCGAAATGCAGACGGGCGCAGAGCGCATACAAACCCTTTTGCAGGCCGAGCATATTCTGATCGAGGCACAACCGGTCATCCCCATTTATTTCTACGCACGCAAGTACCTGCTCAGCGAAGATGTCAAGGGCTGGCATGCCAATATTCTGGATACGCACCCACCCAAATACCTCTACTTGCACCGAGATTAGCGTTTGCTCTTTATCGTCTTGCGCAGAATTGCGCTGGCAGTACCTGTACTGCTCATTGTCATTACTCTTGCCTTTGCTCTGATGACGCTGGCTCCCGGTGGGCCCTTTGATCAAGACCGCCAGCCGCCGCCCGGTGTGCAAGCTCAACTGGAGAGCCGCTACCAGCTGGATCAGCCTTTCTGGGTGCAGTACAGTACCTATGTTGGCAACCTGCTACAGGGGGATCTGGGTCCCTCGTATCGCCACCCGGGCTATAGCGTTGAAGAGCTGATCTGGCTAGGGTTGCCTGTTTCATTAGAGCTGGGGCTCTACGCTCTCTTGATTGCACTGAGCATCGGCATGGCCACTGGCATACTGGCCGCCATGCATCAGAACACCTGGATGGATTATCTGCCCATGTCGCTGACTATGATCGGCATCTGTGTGCCG
The DNA here is from genome assembly GCA_051008935.1 of Gammaproteobacteria bacterium. Lineage (GTDB taxonomy): Bacteria > Pseudomonadota > Gammaproteobacteria > JBPCXB01 > JBPCXB01 > JBPCXB01. The sequence goes on from JBPCXB010000004.1 coordinate 4,945, forward strand.
ACTTTTCTTCTGGGGCCGCTGATGGTATTGGTTTTCAGCATCTGGATGAACTGGCTGCCAGTATCCGGATGGGGCAATCTGCCCGGCGACAAAATCCTGCCGTCTGTGACTCTGGGAGCAGCCTATGCTGCATGGATTGCGCGCCTGCTCCGAGGCAGCATGCTGGAAGTCATGAATCAGGACTATATCCGAACGGCCAGAGCCAAAGGGCTGAACGAAATGCGTATTCTGCTGATACATGGGCTCAGAGTCGGCGTATTGCCGGTCATTTCTTTCATGGGCCCTGCCTGCGCTGGGCTACTATCTGGATCCTTTGTAGTGGAAACGATCTTTCAGATTCCTGGGCTGGGACGTACTTTCGTACAGTCTGCTTTCAACCGAGATTACACGCTCATTCTGGGTGCTGCGATTTTTTTCTCTACTCTGATCATCCTGTTTAATCTTTTGGCTGATCTGGCCAACCTAGTACTCGACCCAAGAACACGCGAATCTGCGCAGTGAATACCTCCAAAACCCCAACCTCTTTGTGGAGAACTGGTTTTGATCGCTTGAAACAGAACCGGCTGGCACTCGTCAGCGGTATATTTCTGCTACTGATGACCCTATCAGCACTACTAACGCCCTGGCTCACTCCTTACGATTACTTTGTACAGAATCTGCAGTTGGGAGCTACGCCACCTAGCGCAGCCCACTGGCTGGGTACAGACCTGCTGGGGCGCGATCTGATGACCCGCCTGATGTACGGAAGCCGCATATCGCTTGCTGTCGGCTTTCTGGCTACAGGCATCGCTCTGATCATCGGCGTCACCTGGGGATTGATCGCCGGATGGGCAGGAGGCGCCACCGACAACGTAATGATGCGTATTCTAGACATCCTCTATGGCATCCCTTTCATCCTGTTCATCATCCTGCTGACAGTCGTTTTCGGGCGCAGTATTTGGCTGCTATTTTTGGCGATTGGAGCGGTTGAATGGATGACCATTGCCCGCATCGTCAGAGCTCAGACTGCTACACTGGCACATCGGGAATTTGTGCTGGCAGCTACGGCCATGGGCGTGCCTCAATCACAGATACTGATGCGTCATCTCTTTCCCAACATTCTGGGGCCGGTCATCCTGTACGCCACCCTTACCATCCCAAACGTTATTATTCTGGAAGCCTTTCTCAGTTTTCTAGGGCTGGGAGTACAGCCCCCTCAAAGTTCTTGGGGGCTGCTCATCTCACAAGGAGTAGAGAGCATGGAAACGCATCCTTGGTTGCTGATCTTTCCCGGTATCTTCTTTTCGTTGACTCTTTTCGCTCTCAATTTTCTGGGCGATGGCTTAAGAGACGCGTTCGATCCTCGCACAAGCACCAGTCACAATCATAATAATGAGTAACACCTATCTACTTCAATGGTGCTGAAATCATGCTGGACCTGTATTTTGCCCCAACGCCCAATGGCTGGAAAATCACCATCCTGCTCGAAGAATTGCAATTGCCTTATCAAATCAGATCAGCCAAGAGCGCCAAGAGCGAACCCTATGACGAGGAATTCCTAGCCATCAGCCCCAATCATCGAATACCTATACTCGTCGACCCAAAAGGCCCTGATCACTACCCACTGACCTTGTTCGAATCAGGTGCAATCATGATATGGTTGGCTGAAAAACAGAAGAAGTTTCTGCCTGCTACTGGCTCTCAACGCTATCGCACCCTGCAATGGCTATTCTGGCAAATAGGCGGGCAAACGAATCACTTCGCCCATGAAACCCCCGACGACCATCAACATGCGCTAGAGCACTATTCGACAGAATTCGAACAATTACTAGCGGCGATGGAACGCGATCTCGATCACAGCGAATGGCTGGCAGGCGATTATAGTATTGCGGATATGTCCTGCTTTCCTTGGGTCCTCCTTTATCAGAAATTTGGTAAAAAGTTATCGACATTCCCGCAACTGTCCATCTGGTTTGAGCGCATGAAAGAACGGCCGGGCGTTCAAGCCGGTGTCAATGCCAGCGCCAATCAGAGCGATCGCCATCAGGCAATCGATGATTGAATGGCTACCAACTCCATCCAGACACAAAGGTGGCTCTGTACCCAGTTGCAACAAGGCTGGCAGGGGCTGACACGTACCGAACAATCGCTGCCGCCCCCTGAGCCAGGAGAAGTCCAGCTCAGGATGCTGACAGCTGCTGCTAACTTCCCTGATCTGTTGATGCTGCAAGGGGCCTATCAATTTAAACCAGAACTGCCCTTTGCGCCCGGCATGGAGGGTTGCGGCGTAGTGATAGCTACAGGAGACAGGGTGAGCCATCTGCAACCCGGCCAACGACTCATGGTGGGAGCGCGATGCGGCCTCTTTGCAACCACTGTCAATGTTCCGCAACAAGCCTGCACACTAGCACCTGCTGACCTATCCGACAGTGAAGCAGCCGCTATGCGCGTACCCTTTCTCACCGCATGGATCGCACTGAAACACCGCGCTGCACTACAAGCAGGCGAAAAGGTGTTAGTCCACGGGGCCACAGGAGGCGTCGGTATGGCCGCTGTACATCTGGCGCAGCATATGGGTGCCGAAGTCATGGCAACATCATCCAGCGCGGATAAACTCCAAAAACTGATGCAAACAGCTTCGCCTCCTGCGCGCACGCTGGTTCTAGATGCAGACGCTACCAACCTGAAAGAAGCAGTACTGGACTGGACGCAGGGCGCCGGAGCCGATGTCATTTACGATCCTGTAGGCGGTGCTGTCTTTGATCAATCTTGCCGCTGCATCAGTTGGAGCGGTAGACTTCTGGTGATTGGTTTTGCTTCCGGATCTATCTCGCGTATTGGCGTCAACATCCCACTGATCAAGGGATTTTCAATTATGGGCGTGCGGGCCGGGGAGACTACACGGCGCAACCCCAAGCTGGCCGCTCAAGCCGCACAAGCTCAGGATGAAGCCATTCAAGCAGGTATCCGCCCCCATATATACCAAGAAATACCCTTCGATCAGGCACCCCTGACACTGGCAGCACTTGAACGACGGGAAGTTATCGGAAAAATTACTACCAGAATATCGCACCCAACCTGAGCAAGCCGGCCCTATTCTGGCTACTCTTCACACACCTCCCGTATCCGGGCACACTAAGCCCCGACCCCGACCTCTAGCCTTGGCAGATTATGGAACGACACGAAATCGACAACTCACTCAAATCAATACAGGAGCGCTTGAAGCTGCTCAGGGGGTATCTTTGACTACGACCGCAAAAAACAGGAACTCGAAGCCACTACGGAAGAACTGGCGCAACCCGACATCTGGAACAATGCCGACCGTGCGCGGGAACTGGGGCACATACGAGCGACGCTCGAACGCACACTATCCAGCCTCGACAGCATCCAGACCGAATTGGACGACTGTTTAGAGCTGTTTGAACTGGCTTCTCTGGAGCAGGACGAAGCAAGCATCTGGGCAGAACTGGAGCAAGACAGCCTACGCCTTGAGAAAAAACTCTACCTCATGGAATTCAAGCGCATGTTTTCGGGCGAAGCCGATAGCTGCAATGCTTTTTTGACCATACAGGCAGGTTCTGGAGGCACTGAAGCCCAAGATTGGGCATCCATGCTGCAACGCATGTACCTGCGTTGGCTGGAAGAGCGCGAATTCAAGACCGAGCTCGTAGATATCACAGAAGGCGAAGTGGCAGGCATCAAAAGCGCTTGTATCCGAGTGGAGGGCGAATATGCTTTTGGCTGGCTCAGAACAGAAACAGGCGTGCATAGATTGGTACGCAAATCCCCTTTTGATTCCGGAAACCGCCGGCATACTTCTTTTGCTTCTGTATTGATTTCCCCTGAAGTGGACGAAAATATCGAGATTGAAATCGATCTAACCGAAGTACGCGTGGATACCTACAGGGCCAGTGGTGCGGGCGGGCAACACGTCAATAAAACAGACTCTGCGGTACGCTTGACCCATCTGCCTACCAACATAGTCGCACAATGCCAGAGCGAACGCTCGCAACACCAAAACCGCGAAAGAGCGCTCAAACAACTGCAATCCCGCCTATACGAACTGGAACGGCAAAAAAGACAGCAAGAAAGACAGAAACTGGAAGGTACCAAAGCAGATATCGGATGGGGCAGCCAAATCCGTTCCTATGTGCTGGATCAAGGACGCATCAAGGATCTGCGTACTGGGGTCGAAACCGGCAATACCGAAGCTGTGCTGAACGGCGCACTTGACCCTTTCATCACTGCCAGTCTCAAGCAAGGTATATAAACACCAGTGAATAGCTCATCTACACCCCCAGATCATTCTGATGCAACTGCAAACCCGCCCCCCAATAGCCCTGGCGGCTTACAAGGCATATTAGAGGCGCGTCAGAACAAGCTAAGCCTCTGGCGCAGTCAAGGCCGCGCATTCCCCAACAATTTCCAGCCCGACGCACGCATTCAGGCGCTGATAAAGCAATACCACGACGCTGAAGACGAGGACTGGGAACAAACACCTCAATTCAAGCTGGCGGGGCGCATCATGCGTAAGCGCATGATGGGGAAGGCGGGTTTTTTCACCCTCAAAGATCAATCGGGAAACCTGCAAATCTACCTTCGACAGAACGATCTATCTACCGACAAGCCAACAGCCCAGACACTTTATCAAGAGTTCAAAGACAGTGATATAGGCGATATCGTAGGCGTATCCGGGCAATTGATGCGCACACAGACTGGCGAGTTAACACTCCGCGCCAACCAATTCACACTACTTAGCAAAAGCCTGCGCCCCTTGCCGGACAAACACAAAGGGCTGGCCGACCTGCAAACCCGAGCGAGGCGACGCTATCTGGATCTGCTTTTGAACCAGAACCAAATTGCACTTTTTCGCTCTGGTATGAATACAGCTGTACGCCAATTTTTAGATAGCAGAGACTATCTGGAAGTCGAAACGCCCATGATGCACCCCATCCCCGGCGGGGCCAACGCCCTCCCTTTTATCACGCACCACAACAGCTTGGGGCAGGATTTGTACCTGCGCGTTGCGCCCGAGCTCTATCTTAAAACATTACTAGTCGGCGGGCTCGAACGCATCTATGAGCTAAACCGCAACTTTCGCAACGAAGGCGTGTCAACGCGGCACAATCCCGAATTTACCATGCTGGAGTTCTACTGCGCTTGGGCCAACTGGCACTACGGAATGGAGCAAACAGAACAGCTATTGCGCGCTACTGCCCTACAGGTCACAGCGCACGACCAGCTCGATTGCAGTAACCACCAGACTTCAGAGCAACTTGAAGACGCCACGGTTTCGTTCCAACTGCCGTTTCGCCGGATCTCTATGGTGGAATCAGTCGCACAGGCACTGCATACCGACTGGCAACAGCTCACTGACCCACAAACCCTTATACAGCTGGCTCGGAAGACGCCTGAGGTTCAGGAAGAAGCGTCTGCATGGAACCCCAACACGGATTGGGGCTTCATGATTAACCGCTTGTTCGAGAAAAAAGTAGAACGCCACCTCTGGCAGCCCACCTTTGTGACCCACTATCCACTGTCCATATCCCCTCTGGCACGGGCTTGCACCGATGCGCCGGAATCTGTAGGGGGCATGCACCCAATTGCAGAAAGATGGGAATTGATCATCACTGGTAAAGAGCTGGCCGGAGGGTTTTCAGAGCTCAATGATCCGGAAGAACAGCGCAAACGCTTCGAATTGCAGACCCAACTCCGCGAGTCGGGTAACGAAGAAGCCATGCACTACGACACCGATTTCATAGAGGCTCTGGAATACGGCATGCCACCTGCGACCGGTGTAGGAATAGGGCTGGATCGTTTGCTGATGCTGCTGACTAATTCCGCCTCCATTCGCGAAGTGATTCTATTTCCTCAGGTGCGCCAATGATCCTTTGCGCTCATTCGGGGTGGGCATTATTTTTTGCTCTATCCAACTTCCCTGCAACTGCCCAGTAAAATCAAGCAGCTAACACAGCCCGCACCTCCTCGCAAATCGATCTATCTTGTCTGAAGCAACAAACCCCTCTCTGGAAGTTTTCGCTCCTCAGGCCAGCTTCTGCGCTCTGGTCACGCCCATGCACAGCGATGGTAGTTTGAATCTGCCATGCCTGCAAACACTCATCAAATGGCACCGCAAATCCGGTACGCATGGCGTGGTACTCGCTGGAACAACTGGTGAAGGGACAACCTTATCGCTGAAAGAGCGGGAACAGCTCATTACAGCAGGAGTCCAAGCAGCAGCGCAGCAGATCTGCATACTGGTTGGAACAGGTACCTCAGACCAACGCCAGAGCATCGAATTGAGCCAGCAAGCTCAAGAGCTGGGCGCGGATGCCTGCATGATAGTCACACCGCCCTATAGCCGCCCCCCTCAAGAGGGACTCTACCGCCACTTCATGGGCATTGCGGACCAGATCCGGCTGCCCATCATGCTCTACAATGTGCCGCACCGCACCGCTTCTGACCTATTGCCTGAAACCGTGCTCCGCCTCTGCGCCCACCCACAGATATCCGCCCTAAAAGAATCGCTCGGCGCGGATCGATTTGCTCAACTGCATGCGCTTTTGGGCTCCGGCTCTGAACGTGGTTGCAGACTGTATGCTGGCACCGATGAACACCTAAGGCAAGTACTACAGACCGGCGCTGATGGGGTAGTATCCGTCACTGCCAACCTAGTGCCAGCACAGATCGCTCAACTCTGTTCATTAGACCCCGCCTCCAGCGAAGCACGGGATCTGGATACCAAGCTCCAGCCCCTGCATCAGGGATTATTTGCAGAGTCCAACCCCATCAGTGTGAAATGGGCCATGCAAACTCTGGGGTTATTACCGAAAGACAGCGGCATCAGATTGCCTTTGATCCAAGCAGGGTCCCACACCACAGACCATCTAGGCCCTATACTGGATTCTATCGAACCAAGCCCTTTCCCTCCTTTCCAGAGTTGACAGAACTATGCCGCAAACACCCTACTTTCAGCGCCGATTCCAGATGCTCTTCGCTCTTGGTCTGGCAACTGCTCTGGTTTCTGGCTGCGCCAATTTCAAACCCATTGAAACGACTAGCATCGAGACCGAACCGCTCGAAGAATACGAAAAACAATGGGCGCTCGACACATCCTCCGATAGCGACGAGGCCCGCGATATCTACGCTATAGGCAAAGGCCAGGTCAGCGTCGTAGGCTTTAATCGCCGAAACCTCCCGCGTGCACGCGAAATTATTTCTTCTGGATTGACGCGCGCAGTGCGGTTGCACCGGCTTGGTACGCGCTATTGGCTATCCGCCGAAATGCCGCCGAGCATTCTGTGGCCGCTGCTAAACAATTACTGGAATGCGCTCTCTATCGAAATCGCCGCAACTGATCCCGCAGAAGGCACCTTCACTACCAAGCTGGTTGAGCAACCTGATGGCACACAAATCAGCTACACCCTCAGGGTCGAAAGTGGTTTGCGCTCGGGCAGTTCGGAAGTATCCATACAGATTCAGGGTGCCGAAAACAACGATATAGCAGAAGAACAACGCCAACAACTCATCGATAGCCAATTCCGAGACATTCTCAAATATCTGGGGCAACCCACAGAAATTACCAGTTCGATACTCGTGCAACACTTGGATTTCAAGCCCAAGATGATCACAGACTACGACCCAACAGGGCATCCTTTTATCCAATTGGGCGTGCCTGCAAACAGGGCTTGGGCCTTACTCAAATCCGCCGTCGACACACTCAACTGGGATGTCACCGGGGTGAATCAAACCCAGCAAGTGCTCGAAATCAGCTACCTGTTACCAGAGCAGAAGAAACACGCCATTTCTGAACGATGGGATCATACCAAATGGACCAGCGCCAAAATAGGGTTAACAGTGCCTGCAACAGCTTGGGCAACTGCTGTTCCAGCAGAGACAGACAGCTCAAACCAATCCGATGACCGCGAGCACACGCTGGTTCAGTTGCAAGTGATCTCTAACGCACGCAACCACACGGCACGCATCCAGTTGAGTACGGAACAGGTCCCCACCACTACTGCCATCGAAATCGTTTCCCAGCTCGTCCAGACATTTCAGTAAATGCAGCTGCGCATCATCGCTACAGGCAGTAGTGGAAACTGCTTTCTGGTACGCCACGACAACACCTGTATACTCGTAGATTGCGGGGTCGCTTTGGGGAACCTCAATGAAAATTTGGCGCAGGATGGTCTTGAAGTATCAGGGCTGGATGCTATTTTCCTGACCCACGAACATTCAGACCATGCATCGGAATTGCAATCCGTCAGCAAAGCTGCAGATTGCCCTGTCTTTCTCAGTAGCGGAACCTATCAGGCGCTGAAATACCCTGCCGGCATAGCCACCCGATGCTTTGACTCACTTGCTGAAGCCACAGTCTTCAAGGTCGGGCAACTACAAGCCACTGCCATTCCATGCTTGCACGATGCACGCGAACCTGTGTGCTGGATATTTGCTCCGGAAAGCCCTAATGATCCTGCTGATTCGCTGGGCATTCTGACCGATACAGGCTCCATTTCTAAGGCGCTGATCGAAGCTTTCTCAGACTGCAACATGATCGCCATTGAATTTAACCACGATCTGCAAATGCTCGAACAAGGGCCTTATTCAGCCCGGTTAAAGCAACGCGTCAGTAGCGCTCATGGGCATTTGAATAATGAACAGGCCAGCGAATTTCTGACACAGATACTACGCCGACAAGGCACCGAGACAAAACTACATTCTGTATTAGCGGTTCATATCAGCGAGAACAACAACAGTTTAGATACTGTAAAAGCTTGTATGGAGCGCTGCTTACCCGCCAACATCCACCGCAGGGTCATGCCACAACGACAGGCGTCTGAGTGGCTCCCTCAAACACCACCTTCTGGCCACTAATACCGAGAGTGCTATGACTACACAGACCCCTGAAGCAACTACGCGCATCTGCTCACAAGGCAAGACAAAGACGCTGTATTACACCACTGATCCGCACTATCTGGTGATGGAATTCCGCGACGATACCACTGCTTTTGACGGGAGTAAAAAAGAAAGCCTGACCGATAAAGGCGCGGTCAACAATGCCTTCAATGCACACATGATGCAGCTGCTAGCCCGTCAAGGCATCCCCGTGCATCTCGACAAGCGTCTGGATGAACGGCGCAGTCTGGTGCAAAAACTGCAGATGATTCCACTCGAGGCAGTACTTCGCAACATTTCTACTGGTAGCCTCTGCCGCCGTCTGGGAGTGGACGAAGGCTTGACACTCCAACCGCCCATCTTTGAATTCTTTTACAAAGATGACGACCGAGGCGACCCCATGGTTAACGAATCTCATGCCATTACCTTCGGTTGGGCAACTTCAGAGCAAATGCAACAAATGCAGCAGATCTGCGTGCGGGTCAACGACATACTAAAAGCTGAATTTGCCCGTGGTGGATTACAGCTAGTGGACTACAAACTGGAATTTGGAACAGATGGCAATGGCCGCATCGTGCTGGGCGACGAGCTGACCCCGGACAGTGCGCGTATCTGGCGCCTACAGGATGGGAAAAAGATGGACAAGGACCGCTTCCGCCAGAACCTTGGATCGGTGGTTGAGTCGTATCGCGAAGTAGCAGAGTCTCTCAATATAGAGGGGCTGCCGCAGCTACTGTAAGCTCCCCCCCTAAGAGCTGACAAAGTCGTTGAAAAAGTAGTTTCTAAAAGTCAGTTTGCACAATGCTGGTGGGGAGAGGGGGACTCGAACCCCCACACCTTTTCAGGCACTAGGTCCTAAGCCTAGCGCGTCTACCAATTCCGCCATCTCCCCGCATCGCTTTAATGTTGCAAACCCTTGCAATCAGCGCGCTTCTTCTGATTCGCTGCTTTGACTCTCCAATAAGGTTAACCGCGTTTCCAGCCGCAAAACTGCTTTGTTGGTGGTACGCCGATAGCTCTCCATGGATTGCGCATGCATCGCCAGTTCTGTGAGCTGTATCTCTGCCTTACCGAGCCGTGAGCTGATCTTTTTCTGATTCAATTCCAGTTCAGCAGCAGCGCGGCCTGCCTCTTGAACCCGCCCGGCCAGAGCACCACCCAACTGGTCTTTCTGGTTGGCAATCAAGCCGCTGAGCGCACCTAGTTCTGCTTGCAATGTCACCAAATCCTCATCCGTGTTCTGCTGCTCTTGCTTCAAAGACTTCAGTCGATCTCCATGATCCCGAAGCTGGAGCACGTGCACATCGCCGGCCAGTTTCCACAACTCTTCTTGGCGATCGTTAAGAGCCTTCAGACTCAACCCCACGTCTTCAAGTGAAGATTCGCGGTCAATGCCTGAGAGATCCATCCGTTCAATCACATCTGCGACCTGAGAAGCCACACGATCCTGCAAGGTGTTCTGTTGCCTCTGCAAACGATAGATCCAGAATGCTAAAGCACAGGACACCACCAGCACTACGCTCAGGATCACCACGATTACAGGAGCAGCCAAGGGTTCATGGCGCACAGAAGAATGCCTATCCTCGGGGCGTGCTTGCAATTTAATGGTGCTGTTAGTATGCGAAGGTTTTGTCATGAAATAGCCATTACAGTCTGATCGGAGACCACCGAACAGTACAGAAGGTCCGCTTTTGTGCCGAACCCCACAATCATTTTATGCCAGTTACAAAACGGCAAATGCTTCGATTATCCTGATAATACTATTGCGACCGCCCGACCAGCATTGCTGAGGACTTCTGCTGTTGTCTGCCCTCGACCACCCCCTGATTACCGCTCCCGAACCGCTCAGCTATGCGGCTGGTATCCCCTGGTCGAAACGCTACGACGACAGCTACTGGGGACAGAACGCAATAGCCTGTTCATCACAAAGCGCACAGGCTGTTGCCGAATCACAAACCGTTTTTATCCAAGGCAACCAACTGGCGCAACGCTGGCAACAAATGCCACCCGGAAGCAGTTTCTTTATTGCTGAAATCGGCTTCGGTCTCGGCCTGAATTTTCTCACCACCTGGAATCTATGGCAGCAAATGCGCCGCCCAGACTGCCAGCTGCACTATCTGGCGTTTGACCAAAGACTGATTACAGATTCGGACCTACTGGCTGCCCTCAACAGGCTAATCGGCCCCTCTTGGCGCGCACAGGCCACTGAGTTGGTCCAGTGCCAACTGCCTTGGACAGGCGGTATCCATCGCATCCCGGTCGACCTCGGCTCGATCTGGCTGACACTGTGCATCGGCGAAGCCGAACAGCAATTGAGCCGCATCGTACAAACGCAACCTCTGGCTATCGATTGTTGGTATCTCGATGGCTTCAAGCCGTCCACCAACCCCAGTGCTTGGTCATTACAACTGGCTAAAACCATCGCTCAAGCCAGTCATGCCACAACCACAGTGGCCAGCTACAGCGCCGCTGGATCCGTGCGCCGCCATCTGACTCAGGCCGGCTTTCACATTAAGCGCCAGCCTGGATACGGCCAAAAAAAACACCGTATCGAAGGATGCCTGCAATCCACCAAAACCCTTGAAGCGCACCGACCCCATTCTGGCACCAAACCCAGTGTTCTGGTTATAGGTGCGGGCCTCGCCGGATGCAGTACCGCGCGCGCATTGGCCGAGCGTGGCTGCCAGATACAACTGATCGAAGCAATAAAACCTGCCGCCTCCAACCACCCAGCTGCTCTTCTGAGAGCCCGAATTTCGCCCGGGATGCCGCTGGCACAAACACACTGGAATTTATCGGGCTGGCAATTGAGCCTGCGCCGCCTGAAACAGATACTACCCGGCTGGAGCCCGCAAAAAGTCAGTCAATTGCTACCCTCTCGTAAAAGCCAGAACCGCGCCAAAAAACTGATTGACATGCGCCAGCAGGCCGATCTGTGGATGCTGAGCGGCAACGAACAATGGCTCCATCACCTTCAAGGAGGCGTTGTCAATCTGCCACTGCTGTGCGCATCCTTGCTGGATCATGCCAATATCAAACGCATTCCGGTGCAGACTATCGAACGCGTCGATGCTAGCAGTAATGGCTGGCTGGCAACCGAAACCGGCACACAACAGGCAAGAAGATTCGAGGCAGATATCTGTGTATTGGCCAACGCCGATGCGTCTATCGCCCTTGCCCCTGAACTGACGACACAGGCCAAACGCTACCAGCAGCTGTACAGTATGGCCGGGCAGATGGATGAATATAGCTATGCAACACAGCATGCGACCCATACGGCCCATACAGAAGCACTGGCACTGTGCGGTTCAGGCTGTCTGGTACAAGCGGCGGACGGCAAACTATGGAGCGGCGGCACCCGAACTGCAGGTCAGGATCTGAGCTACAGCAGTGATGCCAGCTCCGTCAACCAGCTCAGGGGCAATCGTTTGCTAGCAGCTTGGGAAGCACAATCCGAAATGCAAAGCACTGGCAACTTCTGGAATGCACTGCGCTGGGCGGTTGCAGATGGGATGCCTATTATCGGCGAATTGCAGCCCACTTCAGGGCTGTATCTCAACCTTGGTCTCGGCTCCCGTGGGCTGACTTTCTGTTTCCTTGCTGCTGAAATTATTGCCAGCGACCTTTTTTCAGAGCCTCCGCCATTAGATACTGCCTCCATACTGGCTGCAAGGCCTTAAGCCGAACCCCCTCTCTTAAAATAGTCTGGACTCCGACTGCTTAATCCAGACTTTGACTACCACCGACTTTGAGCTTATCAAAGAGGCTACCCTACCCTCTTTAAACTGCACCACCAACTACTTCCGACACAATGCTACCGGCGCAGAGCATTATCATATCGCTCTTCCCAAAGCGGATTTGTGCTTTATGGTGGCCTTTCGCACGCCCCCTCAGGATTCCACTGGCGTCGCTCATATTCTGGAACATACTACGCTCTGCGGAAGTCAGCAATTCCCCGTCCGCGATCCTTTCTTCATGATGCTACGGCGGTCGCTCAACAGCTTTATGAATGCAATGACCTCCTCAGACTGGACGGCTTACCCCTTCGCCACACGCTGTGAGCCAGATTACTGGAACCTGCTCGATGTCTACCTAGACGCCACCTTTTTCCCATTACTCACGGCGGAAGACTTTGCACAGGAAGGACACAGACTGGAATTTTCCGACCCAGACAACACCCACTCCAATCTGGTTCGAAAAGGCGTAGTATTCAACGAAATGAAAGGCGCTATGAGTACGCCTGCTGCCATCCTGTGGCACGGACTCAATGAATACCTGTGCGCCGGCACTCCTTACCAATACAACAGCGGCGGTAACCCAAGCGATATTCCCAATCTGAGCCATGCCCAACTGCTAGATTTTCACCGCGCCTTTTACCGGCCCGGCAATGCGGTGTTCATGTCAGCAGGCGAGGTACCTCCTCAAGAAGTCCAGGCCCGCATCCAAGACCGCGTGCTCACTCAGGTTAACGCAACACACCCCACCCAACCCCCCGCTCTAAGCCCCTCCATCCCCAGATGGAGCGCAAAAAAGCAGGCAACAGGCCACTACCCTACAGACACGGATAATGCCGACCGCCACCATTCAGTTCTGGCATGGGTGCTGCCAGAGTCGCGCCACCCTTTGAGCCGGTTGCGCATATCGCTGATGAGCAGCCTGCTGTTAGGTACGCCCGCTTCGCCCTTGCGTCAAGCTCTAGAAAGCTGCGGTTACGGGCGCGGTCTGTCTCCTATCACTGGGCTAGACGACTCACAGCGCGATTCTATATTCGTCTGCGGGCTCAAAGATGTCAGTGCTGCAGAGCTGCCTGCCATCGAGCCTTTAATCATGGATAGCCTGGCTAAGATCTGCCGCGAAGGCATAGACCCTGACCAACTGCAGGGGACTTTACAGAATCTGGAATTCGGCTGCCGAGAAATTACCGGCGATGGCATGCCCTTCTCGCTGGAATTACTAATGACAGCCTTACCGGCACTGCTTTATGGCGATGCTCCCGAGCCCGATCTGGACCCCTCTGAATATTTGGAACAGCTGCACCAAGAAGCACAGCAACCCGATTTTGCCCGCAATCTGATTGAGACAAACCTGCTCAACAATCCGCATCGACTACACTACGAGCTGCGCGCCGATCCACAGTTGGCAGCCAACGAGCAACAAGCGCACCAACAACAGCTCCAGAAACTGCGCGATCAACTCTCTCCAGAGGATAAACAGCAGTTACAAAACACCCAACAACAGGTTGCCGAACATCAGAAAAAAACGCCAGATGCCAGCCTATTGCCACGTGTAACTACCGCAGACATCCAGCGCGATATCAGCTTGCCTGAACACACTCAAGCTGGCAACTTCAACCTCTATGAAGCAGAAACCAACGGCATCAGCTATCTGGAAATCGCTCTGCCTCTGACCGATCTGAGCCCCGAAGAAGCGGCCCTGATGCCCCTGTACTGCTCTTGCCTGACAGGTCTCGGCACTGGCACGCAAGATTATGGCCAAACGCAAACTCGGCGCGCACAATTTCTGGGCGGTATATCAGCGCAGTTCCATATCGATCACGCTCAAGCTCAAGAGCCTCTAGCTTGGCTGAGCCTGACCACCAAGGCTCTGGATAAACACACAGAGCCTATGCTCGACTTATCACTGGAAACGCTCAACAGCGTACGTTTTGACGAGTATCGGCGCATCGCAGAAATCAAAGACCAGATGCTAGCTCGGCGCGAAAACGGTATCGCAAGTAATGGCCACGCACTGGCTACGCAGGCAGCAACAGCCAGTTTTTCAAACCAAGCCTTGATCCGCCATCACAGTTCGGGGCTCGGCGGTCTACAAATGCTGGCCAACCTGTGCACCGAAGGCGGCACACTCCACCAACCCGAACAACTGGCAGCACAACTGCAACGTTTGCACCTGAAGCATCAGAAAGCCGGTATGCGCGTGGCATTGGTAGCTGCCCCGAACCATCTGCACACTTTGACGCACCAAGCCCAAAGCACCGGTCTAGAAACAGCACTAGACGCATGGGGAAAAGTGCACTTCAAACTGCCGGGCCTGCCTCTACACAGCGGCTGGATCTGGCAACTAGCCGTCAACTATTGCGCATTGGCAATGCCAGCGCCAGGTGTGCAACACGCCGATGCTGCAGCGCTCAGCGTGCTAGCTGCGGTGATTCGCCACCACTGGCTGCATCCGCGCATCCGTGAACAAGGGAGCGCCTATGGAGCAGGAGCAGCCTGCAATTTGAACGGCGGCTCGTTCTCTTTTTTCTCGTACCGAGACCCCAGATTGTCAGAAACTTTGCAGGACTTTAAAGCAGTAGCTCGGGTCATCGACAGCCTGATTACCCCAGAAAGTCTCGAAGAGGCTATCCTCAGCCAAATCTCAAGCATCGACAAAATCGGTTCGCCGGCTGGAGAGGCTCTGGGGGCATTCCACCGCTCATTAACGGGCCAGACCAACGCCCAGATACAGGCATTGCGGCAACAGATACTGGCAACGCAAACAGAAGATTTAAAACGTGCTGCCCGACACTGGCTGGAGCCCCTTACCCAAACAGGCAATGATGCCCTGTGCAGTACAGCTGTTCTTACGTCCGCCGAACATCAGGATCAGCTCCAACAACTCGGGTTTGAAAACACGCTGCTAAAACTCTAGCAACACTGGATACCTTTCTGGATACCTATTGGGTATCTATCTGGGTATCTATCTGGGTATCGGGCGCACAAAGCGCTTTCGGTTGGAGTCCGGGCAGTTGAAAGATTGCCGGCGATAGAGCGCCTCTTTGGCCTCTACTTTCTTGCCGACCTCGCGCAACCAAGCCCGACCCGGGGTTTCGTATGTACCGCGCTGATAGCCGCCTCGGCCCTCATGAAACGCATAGTATAAGTGCACGGTATTTGTTTCAGGGATTCCCAGTGCAATATGGGTGCGCCTGTTGTACCAGCCAATGAAATCTGCGCTGTCTCTAAAATTTTCCCGGCTCACCCGATCTGTGCCGATCTCTTCGAGGTATTCTTCCCATGTTACCCGAGTAGCCTGCGCATAGCCCCATGCCCCCGAAGCCTCATGTTCGCTGAGCTCTTCGACCACTGGCGGGCGCGCATCGCTGACAAACCGCGATTCTTGATACATGAACGCCATGATCTGAAAACGGCTGATATCCCAACGTGAGGAGGCACGTTGCAGATGAGAGGGCCAAGACGGATTGTCCGCGAATATCTCACAGATATGGGCATTTTCTGCCGGTACCGTCAAAGTGGTCTGGCAGGCGGCCAGAAAACAGATAGAGGCTCCGGCGACCCCAAAAAATCTAATCCGCTGCATGATCCTGCTCTTGCTGATACTGTGCTCTAAAAGTCTCAGGGTCATCCAAAAGTGCTTGCAATTTGACTTCATCCACTAGGTAGGTCCCTCGCTCCTGTGCCTTAGCGAGTTTACTGCCTGCATTTCTGCCACATATTAGCACATCCACCTGATTAGATAACGAGGATCTAATTTCAGCCCCCAGTTGCTGCAGCTTTTCTTTGGCTTCTTGCCTGCCAAACTGCTCCAAAGTACCTGTGAACAGAAATGACAAACCGGCCAGAGCCCCTTCGTGACCCAGCTCTGTAATTTCCAGTTGCTGCCGCAGCCGCTCAACCATCTGGGCATTTTGGTCATCCTTGAACCAGCTGATAATGGAATTGGCACTCTCACTACCGATGCCGGCAATAGCCTCCAACCTCTCGTACGAAGCCTGTTGCAGTTGATCCAAAGTACCGAATGTACTAGCGAGTAGCCGGGCCGTGGATTCACCAACATCCGCAATGCCTAATGCAAAAATCAGCTTATCCAATCGGGCTTTTCTAGAGCGTTCGATGCTAGCGAAGATATTATCGATCGATTTCTCCCCCCAGCCCGAGAGCTGCTCTAGTCTGTCGCGATTTTTCCGCAACACGTATAGATCCGCAGCATTTTCGATCAGATCTTCATCCAAGAGTTGCTGCAATAGCTTGGCACTGAGCCCACGGATATCAAGCCCATGTCTAGATACAAAATGCACCAGAGACTGGTGGCGCCTAAACACGCAACGGCTGCCCCCTTGACACCGCACTGCCACTTCCTGCGCTTTTCGCACCAAAGGGGTTGCCAGCGGGCACGGGCAGTGTGTAGGTACAGAAACAGCTTGATCGCCGCGCTGCTCGGGAATGACACCAACAATCTGAGGGATAACATCACCGGCTCTGCGCACAATGACGCCGTCGCCAATCCTAAGCCCCAATCGGACTATCTCATCGAAGTTATGCAAAGAGACACTCTGCACCAGCACGCCCCCCACCTGCACCGGCTCCAGCTTGCCTACTGGGGTGATGGTGCCCATCCTGCCGACTTGAAATTCAACAGCTTTCAGAATGCCTGCACGCTCTTGGGGGGGGAATTTCCAAGCAATTGCCCAACGCGGTTCTCGATCTCTGGACCCAAACCGGCCCTGTTGGGTCAGACTGGCCACCCGACACACCATCCCATCGATTTCATAAGGCAAGGTATCCCGAAGCCCCAATAGATCCTGGTAAGCCTTAGAAATTTCCTGAACCGTCTTGCACTTAAAGACATGTGGATTGGTTTTGAGCCCCCAATGCTGCAACTGCTGCATGCTACCCAGATGATCATCTGGCTGGTTGTTCCACCCTTCAGTTACTCCGGTGGAATAACAAAAATAATCCAGCGGGCGTTCTTTAGTAATGGCTGGATCTAACTGGCGTATGCTGGATGCAGCGGCGTTTCTGGGGTTGACGAACAGTTTTTTTTGTTCTTGGCGCATACGCTCATTTAGCTGTTCAAAGCCCGCTTTAGGCATGAATATTTCCATCCGCACCTCCAGCACTTGGGGCATATTCACAGTATCTGCGGGCAATAACCGCAACGGCAACGCCGGAATCATGCGCAGATTAGCCGTGATATCCTCGCCATATTCACCGTCACCCCGTGTTAGACCGGTCTGTAATTCGCCATCAACATAGGTAACAGACGCAGCCAAACCGTCGTATTTGGGCTCGATGCAATACTCCAGAAGCTCATGCTGCAACCAAGGCGCTTTACTCAGGCGCGTATGAAAGCCCTCGATCTCGGAACGTTCAAAAGCATTGGCCAGCGACAGCATAGGCAATTGATGCCGCACACGCTTAAAGCCAGATGAGAGCCTGGACCCTACTGAACGCGTAGGCGAATGCGTTGATTGCAGATGCGGATATTGGCCTTCCAGCTCCTGCAACCGACGGAACTGCCTGTCGTATTCTTCATCTACGACTAAGGGGGCATCCAACACATAATAGTGGTGATTAAGCTGCTCCAGGCGCGCTGTTAACTGCGCCACTTCTTCGGCTACATCAAGCTGTGGGGGTGTACGCATGGCCATCTCTCAAGAACACACTCCATTCCAATTCCTGCCAATTCCTGCCAATTCCTCTCAAGGCCCTCCCAACGCCTTCCCTACACAGCAAACCCAAGCCGTTCAAGTCGCTCTAATTTCCCACTGTCGCACTTTTTCTTTCAGATGCTCCAACCCCTGACGGCTCAGCCTCTGACGCTGCTCGTCGACCAGTATACCGCCTAATTCCTGGACAAAAGTTGCACAAGAGCGCAACAGTACGTCCAGACCAGCAAGGGGCTCATCTGCCTGCTCCAACGGCAATATAAAAGCAAGCAAGCTGGTGCTCTGCGATAAATCACTCAGACTGCCAGTACCAAAACCGTTGGCCAGATAAAAACACAGCTTGTTCTCTTTGCGAATCGCATAGTGATCCGGCAGCAACTCGGGTTCGATATCCATACGATCCAACAGA
This sequence comes from Gammaproteobacteria bacterium, assembly GCA_051008935.1. GTDB lineage: Bacteria > Pseudomonadota > Gammaproteobacteria > JBPCXB01 > JBPCXB01 > JBPCXB01. Next base: position 23,637 of record JBPCXB010000004.1, read on the forward strand.
TTCGCTACGGCCTGTAGCGAATAAACCTGACTCTGTGCCATGAGGAAAATGACCTCATAGTTGACAAAAAGGGGGGGTTGGCCTGATTCTTCCATGCAAACTACTCTGGCCTTCCGGCAATAGGGTGTTGCAGCAAAGACTCAATGGCCTCGATGCCGCCCTGAAAGAACCGTACCAGCGCGTCAGCGCTGCGAAACTGCTGCAATGTATTACCTGCCTCTACTTTGTAGCCTGATACGGTCCAGTTACTGCCTGTCATTTTGAACCCTTCAAGCCAGAATGCAACTCTAGCCAGATCGATTAATCTGATTGCGCAACAGAGACGGGATATCCAGTAATTGTTCGTCCGACACAGCAGGGGGCTCAGTAGCAGCTACCTCTGAAACCTGCGCAACGCTAGCCATCTGCTGGACGGGCAGTGGCGCATCGGCTACAGAGCTCTTCGGTGCACGATTCATACCTGTCATAATCACGGTCACGCGCAATTCATTGCCATAGGACGGATCCATCAAGCAACCAAATACCACCTGCGCGTCTTGATTGGCGCGTTCCTGCACCTGATCCATGATTAATTGCGTCTCGCCAAGTTCTACATCTGCCCCGCTGATATTGACCAGAACACCGCTGGCATTGCGCACATCCATATCTTCCAACAACGGGCAGGCAAGCGCCTGCTTCACTGCTTCTTCAGCGCGATTTTCGCCTTCGGCTCGGCCCGTACCCATCATAGCCGTCCCTCGAACCGTCATGACCGTACGCACATCTTCAAAATCCACATTGATATAGCCCGTTTTCGTGGCTACATCAGAAATACCACGCACGGCGCCATCCAGCACCTCGTTTGCTTTGGCAAATGCATCTTTCATACCGAAGCTTTTACCGAAATATTCAATCAGACGCTGATTCGGTATCACAATCAGCGAATCAACCGAACCCACCAGTTTGTTCAGCCCTTCTTCGGCAACTGCCATACGCTTGTTGCCTTCGTACTGGAAGGGTTTGGTCACCACAGCTACCGTCAACGCATTGACCTCGCGCGCAATTTCAGCGACGATGGGAGCGGATCCGGTACCCGTTCCTCCACCCATACCGGCAGTAATGAACACCATATCTGAATTTTCCAGCTCAGCACGGATACGGTCTCGGTCGTACTCAGCCGCCGCTGCGCCAATTTTAGGATCTGCTCCGGCGCCAAGCCCCTGAGTCAAATGGCTTCCCAACGCTAATTTGGCTGCATTGTGAGCCCGCTCCAGATGTTGTACATCCGTATTAGCACAGATAAAATCCACGCCCTCAATGCCCTGATCCACCATATGGCACACGGCGTTAGTGCCAGCTCCCCCCAAGCCAATGACGCGAATAACAGGCTGCCCGTCATTTTCTGAGCCTATTCCTTGATGCTGCATGTCCATACCCCATTCATTCATTTCCCTACTCCACTACTCTGTTATGTTGTTGATATTTCTAGCCCAGTCTGTCAGTCAGTCAGTCCGAAGGCTGCGGAATGGCTCTGGATTGCAACAAGGGGATTACGTCCAGATCGCTACTGCTTTGCGGCTCCGGTTGCAACGGAATGGATTGCATGGCAGGTATGGGATTCAGACCGGTCATCACCACCGTTACCGTCAAAATTTCCTGCGGCAAGCTGTCATCACATCTACAGCCTACAACCATAGTCACATCTTCTTCTGTCATCTCACGCACATGCTGCATGACTTCATCAAGCTCGCCTAAACTGACGTCCTGCGCGCTAATATTGACGAGCACACCTTGCGCCTGCCGCAAGCCGCTAATATCCAACAGCGGGCAACGAAGCGCCTCTCTAGCTGCCATCATGGCACGATCCGCCCCACTGGCAGATCCTGTGCCCATCATCGCCAACCCCTGACTGGCCATTACCGTACGCAGATCTTCAAAATCCACATTGACCATACCGGTCTGGGTGACAATATCGGTAATCCCTCGGACTGCATCGTAAAGCACGGCGTTGGCTTCGTTAAAAGCGTCTTGGATATCAAAGCGACTCCCTAGAACTTCCAGCAATTTCTGGTTGGGGATGACGATCAGAGAATCTACGACAGAGACCAAATCTTTGATACCCTGCTCAGCAATGCGCATGCGCCGAGCACCCTCAAATTGAAAGGGGCGGGTCACTACAGCTACCGTCAGAATACCCATAGAACGAGCAATCTCGGCCACAACGGGGGCCGCTCCCGTACCCGTTCCACCCCCCATACCAGCGGCGATAAACAGCATATCTGCACCCTGAAGGTGTCCTTCTATTACAGCACGGCGGGATTCTGCTGCAGCCTGACCCACCTGAGGGTTGGCGCCAGCGCCGAGGCCGCTTTCGCTCAAACTAATCTTGTGGCTGTCGGGAATGGCATCCAGATGCTGCGTGTCGGTATTGGCGCACAAGTAATCAGTGCTTGGAATACCCTGCTGCAACATATAGCGCACGGCATTGGTGCCGCCGCCGCCCAGACCGATCACCCGAATGACAGGCTGACCGCCACGCCTGACTGGCCAAGCATTATCTGATGCCGAGTTATCCATTAATTTCTCCATCTATGTCAGTAGTTTTCTCTAAGCCAGCGCCATACCGCTAACAAAAAATTTGAATCCGAAGAGCGCCTTCGGGGGGTTGGCGCTGTATGCGTAAAAAAGCAATCCATCGGGGGCGGCTGCTGAACCGCAAAAAGCATGCCGCCGACCGAAGTCGCAAATGCCGGATCCGAAACCACATAACCTAGGCGGCCATCCACCTTGGGTGTACCGATCCGAACGGCGCTTTCTAACACTTCTTCTGCAGCACTTTGCAGCGATTCGATCTTGGCACCGCCGCCAGTGAGCACAATACCAGCCAGAGAATTCAACTCCAACTGATCGCGCTCTACGACTAGACGCACCTGTTGAAACAATTCGTAGTAACAAGAACTAATCAGCTCTGCAAGTTCGCGCCTCGGCAAGGTACGCTCCACACTACCGTGAATAGCAGGAATCTGAACCTGTTCCGAGCTGGCAATCAGATCAGGCGCGGCGCTACCGTGCCTCAGTTTTAGATTTTCAGCTTCTGCCATCGGAATACGCAACTCACGTGCAATGCGAGCCGTGACTTTGTCACCTGCTTCAGACAGGGTATACAGCTTCTGTAAATAGCCATTACGGATCAACACAATATCTGTTTTTCCAGCGCCTATATCCAGAACCAGAGCCCCTGTCTGTACTTCATCCCGATCCAAGACCGCTGCTGCTGCACAAAGCCCGCCTGATACCATACGGTTCACTTTCAGCTTACCAGAGAACAGTACTTTCCCCAAATTCCGACAGACATTGCGATCAGCCGTGACTACCTGTGCATCGACTTCCAGACGAACAGCAGCCATACCCTGAGGCCGCCGCACGCCGCTGCGCCCATCTACAAGATATTGGCTCGGCAAGGTATGGAGCACCTGTTGCTGCTCCGGAAAGGGTACCGCCTGCGCTGCTGCCAGCACATCCTGAATATCATCCTGAGAAATATCGCTGTTGTGAACCCGAACCATGCCGCGCGAATTGATACACTGCAGATGCGCGCCTGACAGGCTGGCCATGGAGTTCTTAATTCGCAGTTCGTTGCCCTGACAAGCTTGAGAGACTGCTTGCACAACGGCCCGAGAAACAATGTCTATATCGACGACGACCCCGCCCTGCATTCCACCTCTGGTATCTCCCTGACCCACCCCGGTAAAAATCAACTTACCATTGGGCTGCAATACGGCCAGCAAGCAGTTGACACTGCTGGTACCGACATCGATCGCCAAAGACATGTGCGTATTGCGCATCATGGCATATCACCCGCCATTAGAGACATCAGTTAGCCTCCCGATCTACAGCGTGGTTGCCGGCGTCGATGCGGCTGAGCCCTACTATATCGCCGTAACGCAGATCGATCGAGCTCAATTGATCGCTAATGCCTGTTGCAATAATATGACGCAAATTACGCAACCCTTGGTCCAGCTCCAAGGTGCCGAAAAAAACCCTAAGCCCGTTGGTCGAGCGCACTTCCAAACTGCCCCATTCTTCGACAATCAATTCATCAATCCCCAAACGCATCTCATCAAAATGGGATTGGATCACAGCCAACTTGACTGCGGCGGCGGCCGCATCGCGCTCTGTAGCTGTTACCTTGGGCAAATCCAGATAGATCAACTCTCCGGCCAGAGGGACAATTTTGCCGTCTTGGCTGAGCACATGGCGTTCGTCCCAGATGGCTAAAGGAGTACGGGGCTGAATCTGGATGTGCAGGTATGCCGACCAAATGCGCCGTACAGATGCCGAATGGACCCACGGCAGTGCCATCACCTGCTGTTGCACCTTCCTGAGATCCAAGTGGTTCTCCTCGGCCAGCTGTGCCTGCAGCACCTCTATATCCTTCAGCTGCGCCAGTACACTATCGGTTACCAGCTCCACTTCAATAGATGCATCGGTATTATCAGGAGTGAGCTGTTCAAGCATCAGCAGCACACTAACAATGAGTGCAACCAATGCAACCGCGGGCAACCAATTTAATGCCCTCAAAAGACGATCACCAGTCATGATCATTGCGCCTCTTGCACAGCACCAGAACGCATTAACGCCTGACGCACAATTTCATGGATCAGCTCCTCAAAATCTATACCGCTATGAGCTGCCGCCATAGGAACCAGACTGTGACTGGTCAGACCCGGTACCGTATTGACCTCTAGAATCGGAAAATCACCTTGGTGGGCCATCATATCGACACGCCCCCAACCGGTACCACCAATGCCGTCCCAAGCCTTTCGCGCTAATTCGGCCAGATGCTGTTCTTGAACAGGACTCAAGCCAGAAGGCACAGAATAACTCGTGCCTGCCTCTTCATATTTGGCTACATAATCGTAAAATGCCCGATCTTTAGCGGCCTCAATGCGTATAGAAGGGAGTAATCGGTCCGCCAATACCCCCACCGAATATTCGGGGCCATCTAAGCGCTCTTCAACCAGCACTTCAGAATCCCATCGGAACGCTTCGGCAATTGCTGTAGCAAAATCAGACCCATTGCCATCCACCGGCACACAGCCCAAGCTGGAACCCAGCCGGTTTGGCTTCACAAACAAACTGCTCTCAGGCTGCACTCCGAGGCGCTCTCGTATCTGTGCCTCATCCGGATGCGCCTGACCCGCAGACAGCATGACACTGGCTGGCACGGGTAGCCCCACCTGCTTGAACAACTGACGCGAACGCCATTTGTCCGTAGCCAGAGCACTAGCCAACACACCGCTACCGGTGTAAGGAATACCAGCTAGTTCCAGAGCTCCTTGCACACAACCATCCTCGCCACCTGCACCTGGTATAGCAATGAATACGCAGTCCATGGGTTCTTGCGACCACTGAGCAAATGCAATCCGCCCATCAATGGCCAGCGTGTCGATACCCAAACGCTTTAACGCCACCAGTACCCGTTCGCCACAAAGCAACGACACTTCCCTCTCCGCCGAATCGCCGCCAAAAAGAACACCTACGCGCATGCCTTTATCCTTCTTCGGCCACAAAATCACAGGCGAAAGCACCGATATCACCTGCTCCTTGAAACAGCACCAGCTCGCCGCCGCCCAGCCTACTCTTGAGGTGCCTGCGCAATTCATCAAATCCGGCAGGGCAAAAGATTTTCCTGCCGCTGATTTCTTCGATCTGCCTCGCAAGGGTCAGGCTGTCGCACCCTGGCAACGGCAGCTCACCTGCAGCATAGGTGGGCAATAGAATCAGATCCTCTACTTGCGATAGCACCCCTATGAACTCGCCGAACAAAGAGTGCGTTCGACTGTATCTGTGTGGCTGAAAGACAACAATATGCTGATAATCTGGCCAGTTTTCGGCCAGAGCATCCAGACAAGCCCGAAGCTCTCTGGGATGGTGGCCATAATCAGACATCATGACGCTTTTGCCTGCAGGAAGCGGCAATTCGGCGATGACTTCCAGACGGCGTGAAACGCCGGTATAACTCTCAACCCCTTGACAGATCAGATCCGCAGACACCCCTTCAGTACTGGCAACGGCGATAGCTGCCAGCATATTCAGAATATTATGACGCCCCGACATACTCAGCAACAGGCTGTGGGTATCGCCTGAAGGCAGACCCAGAGTAAAGCGCATGCGGCTGCCCTCTGCATGAGCATCCAGCACGCGAAAATCAGCCTGAGCAGAAAAACCATAGGTTACGACTCTGTGCGACTGACGTTGAGCCAATTGACTCGCACGGTCGTCATCCATGCAGATGACCGCAGTATCAAAAACGGACAACTGATCTAAAAACTGATGAAAGCTGTCGAACAGGCGGCTGATACTATTCTGGAAAGCCGAAAGATGCTCGGCATCGATATTCGTGACTACTGCCAGCTTGGGGTTCATCCGCAAGAAAGTGCCGTCGCTTTCGTCAGCCTCTGCTACCATATGCGGCCCTATCCCCAGCTTGCCATTGGCCGCTGCTGAGCGCAACTTGCCGCCTATGATATAGGTCGGATCCATACTACCAGCCGCAAGTAAAGCAGCAATCATGGTAGTGGTAGTGGTCTTGCCGTGCGATCCAGCCACGGCCACCCCTTTTTTATGCTGCATGAAGCTGGCCAGCATATCGCCACGTGCAACAACCACCCGCCCCGTCTTCCGAGCAGCGGCGAGCTCGGGATTGGTCGCTTCTATGGCTGCCGAATACACCACAAAAAATGCGTTCTCGATATTCTCGGCGGCATGTCCCATATGGACCTTGATGCCGATCTGCTGCAGCCTGAATGTCACTTCGCCCGGCCGGATATCAGACCCAGACACCTGCCAGCCCAAATTAAACATGACCTCAGCCAAACCACACATGCCGGTACCGCCGATACCAATGAAATGCACGTGCCGCTGATCCGGCGGCTGACAACTGGGATCAATGGCATTGAAATGCGTATTCTGACTCAGCATCAACTCAACCCCGATCCCTGCATCGAATCCGTACCCCTTATCGATGCCAATATTTTCTGTGCCATGCGCCGAGCGGCATCCGGGCGCGCCAGTCGAGTAGCCGCCGCTTTCATACTCGATAGATTCTGGGCCATCTGCTGCAATTCAGCCGCCAGCGCTACCGGCTCCAATTCAGATTGAACGGCAACCGAGGCTGCACCAGCATCGCGCCAAATTTCGGCATTGACCATCTGATGATTATCGATGGCATTGGGAAGTGGCACCAGTACTGCAGGCAGGGAAAAGAGGGCCAGTTCAGACAAGGTCAGAGCTCCTGACCGGCACAGCACAATATCAGCCCAACGGTAGATCTCATCCATCTGATCCGAAAAAGCCTCCACTTTTATCGGCACCCCAATCTTGCGCGCCAATTTTGTGTAACGACCCTTAAGAGCTCTTAACTTGTTGACTGGCAGTGCACCACACAGATGCCATATCTCCCAGCTATCTGCAGGCAATGCTGTGGCAAGATCCGCTACCTGATCATTGATGGCCTGCGCACCCTGGCTGCCCCCAAAGATCAACAACCGCACAACACTGCTGGCACTTGCAAAAGTTTCTTGAGACGCCATTCTCAACTGACGGCGCACGGGGTTGCCAATAAAATTGCCACCGCTTGCGGCTGCCTGCTCAGATGAGGTGCCAGACTGCACTCCAAAGGCACCCGGCAGACCTGCAAACAACAGCCTAGCTCTTTTGCGCAATAAACGATTTGCCGTTCCCGTGCGGGCATTCTGCTCGTGCAAAGCCAGAGGGATGCGCCACAGCCAAAAGGCCAGAGCAGGTGCTAGGCTCACATAGCCACCAAAACCAACTGCCATCTGAGGGCGGCTAGGCATCTTGAACAGCAACCACCAACACCGACACACCGACACAAACAACGACCACAGGCCTTTCAGCTTATCGGGCCCAGATTTGCCCCTGAACCCCTGAGAGTCAACACACCAATACTGGGCCTTAGTAGTCTGTGCCATACGGGCTTCCAAGCTGTTAGGCCGACCAAACCAATGCAATTGAATGCCGAGTTGCTCCAGCTCTTCGGCCAATGCTAACGCCGGCATTACATGGCCGCCGGTGCCACCCGACAAAATAGCTATCGCGACCACACCAACACCTCACTCGTTCTGCGGCTAACAATTTCATATTCTCCGCGGATCAATATGCCTAGGCAGCAGGCCGTTACGCACAGGTTAGATACCCCGGTACTGAAAAAAGGCAACGAAATGCCTTTGGGCGGCAGCAGGCCAATAGCCATACCGCTATTCACTAACACCTGACCGGCCAGAGCCAGAGACAGCCCCAGCATCAGGTAGCCCTCAAACTCTTCGCCGCTCTGCAGAAACTGTATCGAAAGCCAAAATCCACGCGACACCAAACCCAGAAAAGCTGCCAGTAGCGCACTCACGCCCAGCCAGCCCAGCTCCTCGGCCACCACCGCCAGAATGTAGTCGTTATGTGCTTCAGGCAACAGCGACAGCTTCTGCACACTCTCGCCCAGCCCAGTACCTGCCAAGCCACCTCGCACAAAAGCTATTTGGCTCTGCATCAGTTGCCAACTGCCACCAAGAGGATCACTCGCCGGATCTAGAAAGCTCTGCAAGCGTTGCATACGGTATTCGCTGTTGACTACCAGCAACCAAGCCACAGCCAGACCCACTACCACCAAAAGCACCAATTGTGACAGACGCATCCCCGCCACAAACAGCATGCCTAACACCAGCACAAATAGCAGTGCTGCTGAGCCAAAATCCGGTTGATAAAAAATCAAGCTCATGACCACACCTGACACAATCAACGGATACATACCCCCCGTCCATGCCAACTGACCTCGATGGGAGCGCCGCATGCAATAGCCTGCTACATAGATGGGCAAAATCAGCTTGGCCAATTCGCTGGGTTGCAAGCTAAAAGAGCCTATCTGCAGCCAACGGCGCGCGCCATTCACTTCTTTACCAAAGAAAATAGTCAGTACTAACAGCGCCACTAGCCCCAACAGAAACAACCAATCCAACTGTTGCCATATATTGAGAGGGAGCGACAGAATCAAAGCTATCAAAAGTGCGCACACGCCCAACCAGAGCAAACGCATTTTTGCCATATACAGGTAATCTTCGTAGCGTTCGTAAGAGATAGGCACTGATGCTGACAGCATCACGATAAACCCAAACACAATCAACCCCAAACTGATGATCACCATCCAGGGCATCTCAAAACCCAAACCGCGATGATGCGCCGGACTCTGCTGTTTCGCTGGCCGGATATGGGGATTTGTGCCTGAATACCCGTTCATGCGGCCAACTCCTGCACGGCCTGAAAGAACTGCCGGCCACGATCGGCGTAGCTATCGAAAGCATCAAGCGAAGCACCGGCTGGCGACAGCAACACCACATCGCCGCTGGTCGATTGCTGCGCGGCTCGGCTCACTGCCCGACGCAGATTGCCACAGCGTTCAAATGGGCAGACGCCCTCTGCGGCCTGCTCCATCAGATGCGCATCCGCACCCACCAAAAGCACCAAATCGACTCTGGATTCCAGCGCCTGACGCAGCACTTCCAGATGAGCAGCCTTAGTCTGCCCGCCAGCAATCAAAATTAACCGCCCCTCTGGTGCACGTCGGCGCTGCGCCTGAAAAACAGCTTCGATTGCAGCAGCGCTAGAAGCGGGGTTGGTAGCTTTGGAATCATCAATCCAAATAATGCCCTCCGAGCCCCAGATGGGCTGGCAGCGGTGGGGCAAGGCCGTGTATTCTTCCAATGCCTGCAACATCGCCTCCGGGGTAAAGCCCAGCAGCTCTGCTAAGGTACAGGCAGCTACCGCGTTTTCTGCCATGCCTGGCGGTACCATTGCAAAATCCAGCGCAAAATCCTGCTTGCCTGTGTCCTGACCCGTATCTTGCCGCCGCACCCCCAAAGCAGAGAACGGCCACCACTCCAGCCCATTGCGGCACAGCATGACATCACTGACACTAAAACGAGAAAGCTGTACATCTGGCGGCTCTGCCAATGCGTCAGACTGTGCGTTAAAACACAGTCTGTCGGCCTTGCACCAAGGCGGCGGTATTGTAGCAGGGTCTGCCAGATTGAAGACCGCCACGCGCGCACCAGAATATATCTGGCGTTTAATATCCCCATAGCGTCTCATATGCAGGTGCCTATCCATATGATCAGACGCCAGATTAATGACTGCAGCCACATCGGCGTTGAGCGCGCCGGAATACTCCAACTGAAAGGACGAAACCTCCAGAATATAAATCGCTGAACCAGCCTCTTCATACGCTGCATCGCCCTGCGGCAAAAGATCCAGCGCCGGCGGCATCAAATTGCCTCCGGTGTGCACACAGTGACCTGAGGCACGCCCCATGGCAGACAACAACTGAACCGTCGTGCTTTTGCCATTACTACCAGTGACCAAAACGACCTGCGCACCTGAAGCATCTGGCTTTCTGACGGCTTGCACAAACACATCCAGATCTGAATACAGCTTTAATCCGGCTCGCTGTACCTGCTCTACCATCGGATGCCAAGGTGGGATACCTGGGCTGGCAATGGCACTCTCAGCCCATTGCAGCCATTGCTCAGGCCACACCTCGGTAGCAAGAATTGCTTCCGCCCGGATGCCCGATTCTTCTAAGCTATTCTCCAATTGCGGCAGGCTTTCTACATCCGGTTCTACGAGCGCAAAGGGTATCTGCATGCGCTGCAGATACCGAGCCACAGACAAAGCCGTAGCCCCTCCACCCAAAATCAGGCAAGGACCCTTCAAGGGATGCTGCACCTGATCCATTTCTACAGAAGCCTCATCACAAATAAAGCTGCTGTCAATGCAAAGACAATAGCCAGCACCACCAAAATTTGGCCCATCGGGCTGCGTTTCTTGCTCATTTGTTATTACGCTTCCTTCTGTATCTGCAATTCAAGTCAAAGTGATGGTCAACAAAGCGGCAGTCAGCGACAGCGCCACCAACACCGCTGTAATAATCCAAAACCTTACAGTAATACGGGTTTCAGGCCATCCTCCCAACTCCAGATGGTGATGAAAAGGCGCCATTCGAAACAACCGGCCGCCACTCGACCATCGGAACCAGAAAATCTGCAACACCACCGATACCCCTTCTAGCACAAAGACACCGCCCATCAGCAGCAAAAAGATATGCTGATTCAGGATAATGCCGATCATGCCCAGCACTCCACCCAGTGCCAATGCGCCAGTATCCCCCATGAATAATCGAGCTGGCGGTGCGTTAAACCACAAGAAAGCCAACAGGGCTCCGGCCAGAGCGCCCGCAAAGAGAAATGCGCCTCGGCCACCGGGTAAATGCGGCAAGCCTGAAAAAGCATCCCCCACAATTAAAGGATCGGATAACAAACCCAGAATCCCCAAACCGCCTGCAACTAGAAGCACCGGGATAGTCACCAGCCCATCCAAACCATCCGAAAGATTAACGGCATTGGTAATGAACACCAACAGCAGGCAAGAACCAACGTACCAAAGCACTGGCGACCAAGGGCCGGTATTACCCACAAAGGGCACAAAAGCACCAGTACCTGAGATACCAGCTTGTTGAATACCAACCAGTAACAGCATAGCAGCCAAAAACTGCAACCCCAGCTTCTGGAACATCTTCAGACCGTCGCTGCTTTGTCGGCGAATTTTCAACAGATCATCCAGCAGCCCTATAGAAGCAAAGGCAAAGAGGCTGGCCAGATACCAAGGGATTGAGCCGCTCACATCTGCCCAAGCCAGAGTAGAGATGGCAGCTGCAAAAATCAGCGGAAACCCGCCGAAAGTGGGGGTGCCGACCTTAGATTGATGGCTAGCCGGCCCCAGCTTGCGTATCGGCTGAGCAGCCAGCCGAGAACTGAGCAACTTGAGGTGCAGCCAGGTACCGGCAACTCCCAAGCAAAAAGCCGTGGCACCCGCTCCCAGAAACCGGAGAAAATACCAAATGAGCGCTATTTCCGTATCCACTGTCGCCTCAAATTAGTTATGACCGAACGCCTTGAAATGGACCGCGCAAAGAACCGGACATCAGCCCATCGACCAGCTGATCCAAACCCGCTGTACGCGATCCCTTAATCAGCAGCGTCGCACCCTGTTCCAGCTCGGCGTCCAAAACGGCACGCAGAGTGCTCTGACTACTGTAGATGCGACCGCCATCTGACAGGCCAAAAGCCTCGGCGGCTTGATACGCCAAAGGCCCAATCGCAAATAAATGTTCAAGCCCTTTATCTCGAGCGTAGGCACCAACCTGACGGTGCAACTGTTCCGACTCTGCGCCCAATTCTCCCATATCTCCAAGAACCAATATTCGGGGGGCACTCTGTTGCGACAGAAAATCAATAGCATGAGTGACGGATTCAGGGTTTGCATTATACGAATCGTCATAAATCTTCCCCCCCTGTTGAGGGCTCAGCTGTTGCAAACGCCTCTGGGGACCGGAAACAGAGGCCAAACCAGCGATAATCTGCTCGCTAGTCGCCCCCAGTTCCATGGCAACTGCTGCGGCACAGGTGGCATTGAGGGCATTGTGTTCTCCCACCAAAGGCAACCAAGCACGCACCAGACCTCTATCACTGGTTAATTCGATCTGTAGTCCCTGCTGGTGCGCACGCTCGTTAGGCTGCACATTCAGCAATCGATACGCAGCTGCTGCATGGTGCCCATAGCTGATACAACGCCTGGGGGCGGCCCGCTCTTTCCAAGGCTCGAAAGCCGGCTGATCGGCGGGCAGAACCGCAACACCATCCGCCGCCAGAGCCTCTAAAATTTCCCCCTTCGCTTCCACCACACCAGCCACACTGCCAAACCCTTCCAGATGGGCACGGCCCGCATTAGTGAGAACCGCCCAATGCGGCTTAACCATTGCTGCTAACTCGGCAATTTCTCCAGGGGCATTCGCACCGAGCTCCAGCACTGCATAATCCTGATCGGATTGCAAACGGCACAGCGTCAGACAAACGCCCAGCTTGTTGTTGTAGCTTTTTTCAGCGACACACGTCGGGCCCAAAACACCGACAAGCGCACCCAGAATCTCTTTGGTAGTAGTCTTACCAGCACTACCGGTAATGGCTAACACCACCCCTTTAAACCTGCGCCTTTTTTCCAACGCCAGCTGTTCCAGAGCCTTCGCACTCGATGATACCTGCACACTAGGGATGGCTGGATCTAGCGCACGCTCGACCACTACGGCGGCGGCTCCAGCTGCCATTGCCTGAGGCACAAAATCATGACCGTCTCTGTTGCCGCCGGTCAGGGCAAAGAATAATTCGCCGGGCTGCAGGGTGCGCGTATCGATACTGACCCCCGAAAAATAGGCATCAAATCGAGTTTGGCCAGAGGTCAGCTGCGCCAACCAGCCCAAGCTGTCTGTAGAAGCTGACATATTAAAAGCGGCGCGCGTTGTTCTGGCGCCATGCGTGGGCCACAGTCACATCACAAAGCGGTACCCGCTGATCGCCGACAATTTGGTAGTTCTCGTGCCCTTTGCCCGCTATCAACACACTATCCTGGGGGCCTGCTTGCGACAACGCAGATGCAATGGCACCTGCCCGATCTGCATCCACCTGATACTCTACCGAGCTGGCTATACCTGCCACAATATCTGCCACAATCGCCTGATTGTCTTCGTGGCGCGGATTATCGCTGGTCAGAATCACCAGATCAGCCTTTGCAGAAGCGACCTGACCCATCAGCGCCCTCTTATCACGGTCACGCCCGCCCCCGCAACCGAAAACACAGATGACTCTGGATGCCGTGAGGGCCCGCACTGCATCCAGGGCTGCTTCCAAAGCTTCAGGACTGTGTGCATAGTCCACATAACAGTCCGGCTGTGCAAACACATGCTGCAAACGCCCTGCCGGCAACCTCAGGGGAGCTTTGACCGACAGCATACTCTCAATAGCTGCTTCGGGGTAGCCCAGCGCCATCAATATAGCCAGAGCAGCACACAGGTTGTACTGATTGTGCCGACCCATCAATGGAGGCAGCCGCCAAGAATCGGACGCACCTGTGTCTAACCCATCCTGCAAATGAAGCTGGCAGCCATCCTGCGCAAACGATAACCTTAGCTGAGCGTCAGCTCGGGTGCCGTAAGTGATAAGCGCAACATCGGGGCGCTGAGCGCGCAGATAGGTGACAATTTCGCGCCCAAAAGCATCATCGCTATTGATGACGGCACTCTGGACCGAAGGCAACTCAAACAATGCTCTCTTAGCTGCTTTCAAGCCTTTGATGCCGCCGTGGGCCTGCACATGATCCTGCCCCAAATTAGTCAAAACCGCCACACGGATCTCCAGATCGGAAACCCTGTGCTGCGCCAACCCTTCAGAAGAAGCTTCCAATACAGCAGCTTGAATCTGCTGCTGTTCTTTCAGCTGGTAAAGCACACGGCGCATCGACAAAAGATCCGGTGTGGTGTTGTCAAGCGGCAGCATTTCACCACCAACCTGTCCAGCACCCAGAGTACCTATGTAACCGCAAGCCGTGTTCAGCCGCTGCAATAACTGCGCCGTCAACCAGGCCGTGGTCGTCTTGCCAGCAGTGCCCGTCACAGCAGCAAGCGGCAAAGTGCGATCAGGCCAATGGTAATAGCGACCCGACAGCCTGCCCAACTGCGAAGACAACTCGGGATAAAACACCAGCGGCATGCCGATATGATGCCATGCCGAAACATCAAGAACATCGACTAAAGCGGCTTTTGCGCCTCTAGCTGCAGCCTCTTGCAAATAGTTCTTGCCGTCTGTTTGCCCACCCTTGTAAGCCAAAAAAAGCCCGTCCGGGGCCATTCGTCTTGAATCATTGTCAAGCCCAGAAGGGCGCCATCGCGCCAACGCCTCTGGTACTTCAACGGGCGCGAGCAGATCGGCAAATTCAGGTGCCATCAACCTATCCAGCGCTGGCATAAGTCATATCTGGAACCACCCGCAAACGCATCAGCAACTGGCGGGCCACAGTCGCAAACACCGGCGCCGCCACCACGCCGCCAAAATAGCGATTCGGGTTGGGTTCTTCAATAGTCACAACCATAGCAATCCTCGGGCGGCTGACCGGCACCAGACCGGCAAATAATGCACGATAACGGTCTTGCTCATAGCCATCACGACCCGTTAAATGAACGGTACCTGTTTTACCCGCTACTCGATAGCCATCAATGCGCGCCCGCCGGCCGGTACCATGCTGTACGGCCTGCTCCAACATCGACAGCACGCTGCGGGCGACCTTGCGCGACATGACGCGCTGACTAGCCTGCATCGACATACCCTTGACCAAACGCAAAGGCACTAACATGCCTTCATTACCCAACACGCTGTACGCCTGCGCCAACTGCAGCGCCGTTACCGTACAACCGTAGCCAAAGCCTACAGCCGCCTGATCGACCTTAGACAGGCCGAAAGCAGTAGGCAGATTGCCTTCAGCCTCGGCGGGCAGGCCAATACCCGTCTGCCGTCCGAAGCCCCAAGATTTCAAAAGGCGCATATAGGGTTGCGGGTGCATCGACAGCGCAAGCTTGGCGGCCGCCACCTGACTGGAACGTGTCAAAACCTCAGAAAGCGACATGACGCCATGATTCTCGGTATCCGCAAAATGAACGCCTTTGCTCAGTTTGATATAGCCCGGGTTGGTATCCACAGATTTACCCTGACTCCAGCTACCAGATTCCAGAGCAGCAGCCACGGTAAAGGGCTTCAAAACCGAGCCTGGCTCGATCTGATCCATAGCGACCCTGTTGCGTTGCACCTGCAACTCGCGCCGATCGTTGGGATTATAAGAGGGGTAGCTGACCATAGCCAGAACCTCGCCTGTGACAACATCTACTGCCACCAGTGTGCCTGCCTGCGCACCGGACGCAACGACTGCTTTTTTGAGTGTGCGATAGGCCAGATATTGTGCATCTATATCCAGCGTCAGATGCACATCCTGCGCCCCAGAAGTACGTAAAGATTTTCTGGCAAACCTGCCCTGTCTAGCAGTACCGTCAGTACCATGAGCAACCGCAAACATATCAGGCTCTGTCAAGCGCTGAGGTATAGGTATCTGACCGGCACGAGAGCGCTTCCTGACCTTAGTCGCGCCTGATGTCAGGTACCGGTCAAAAAGAACTTCAATGCCTTCCTGCCCCTGGCCATCGATGCCCGCCAAGCCAATGACCGGTGCCACAATCTCGCCAACAGGATAGTAGCGTTTATGCTCTTCAATCAGCTTGACGCCGGGCATCTGCAAAGCAGACAG
>JBPCXB010000005.1:0-18640 GCA_051008935.1 Gammaproteobacteria bacterium
AAGCCACTCGGCCATCTCTCCTGTGTGCGCTGTTTTGTCGCTATTGGTTTCGCGCTAACCATTATAAAGTTGATTGGTTCGGTGTACGGCTGATTGGGCGGGTAGTCTAGAGCCAGTCGGCCAGTTCGTTGAGGTCAATACCGGCCCAATCGTCTTGGTAATGCACTGGCAGGGTGCGCAGGTTGTCGCACAGCACGCCCTGCGTGAGGCACTGGCCGGATTGCAGATCAAACTTAAACAGGTGGTGCGGGCATTGTATCTGTTTGGGCTTGACGACACCGCCATCTAGTCTGGACCCCATGTGGGGGCAGTGTGCGTCTAATGCAAAGGTATCGGTACCATCACAAACCAGAAGCACGGTACATCCTGATATGTTGAAGGCTTTCTTGTAGCCTTCGATAAGTTCCGGTAAAGAGGCTAGGGGCTGGAATTGCATAGTGTGGTAACTGGATCTATGTAGGTCAGTTTCTTTAATAAGGTAGGGGCAGCACGCTAGGATGCTGTATTCACAAAATTCTCTACACTATAATAGTGCATAGATAGGCTATTGCTTGGCACTTAATTGTGTACCAGTGTGTACCAGCAGAGCAGGTGCTGCTGGCTTGATGGTTGCATGTTGCACTAGTTGGGCTTTCAGGTACAATTAACTCCCATTTCCATTTTCTAGTTCTCTATGCGAGTCAGGGTTCAGGTAAATGTTAGATGATGGGGATTCCTGCTAGGGTTTGCTGTCAAAAAAATGATTCAGAAAAACGGTCCGTTCGAGGAGAAAACTGCAATGATATTTAAAGCTGATTTTTACAAGTGGTGTGCTGGTGTTGCTATGGCGGCGCTACTTGGTGTGCCTTCAATGGTTTGGGCACAGGATGATGATACTAAGAGCGGCGTGCGTCACCGTTTGCATAATGGTGGCTCAGCTACCATTCATGAGATCACTTATCCAAGTGGCCGCACCTACTATAACTTTCAGACGTATCTGACGCCTGAGAATACCAGTCTGGAATTGCCTGAAGCCATTGGTCGTGCGCGTTCTCATCCGCCTAAAGAAGGTTATTTTGAGGTGTATGTCGATAAAAATTCTTTGCCTATTACTAGGGAATCTTGCTCGAGTGATCAGGTGATAGTAGCGATGCCGTGGGGGGGCGATACCCCGTCTGCAAAAAGCAGAAACCGCCAGCGCAGGCAACTTTACAACCGAATTTCTCGGCTTCTCAAGCGTGGAAAAGGGCGTATCAAAGTGGTTCTAGAGGCGTATCCCCGCCTTACAACTGGGCTGGTTGCTCCAGTACGTAGTTCCAGCGTGCGTCAATTAGAGCTCACTTCATGCAAGCTGTATTTCCGCACCAACAGAGGCGAAATCGTCACACAGGATGGCCTGTTGGACGATTGAGGTTTACCTCTTTCTGTCAGACTCGGTCAGGCCCGCAGCCATATCTGGTTTCGGGCCTGATTGTTTTATGTGCGGCGTGGCTCAGTGCCGGGCTGTTCGTCAGCCCTATTGCCAGTGCGGAAGAGGAGCCTTTTAAGCCTGTAGAGCAGGTTGACCGTACGGCTGAATCTGTAGCGAATCTACTCTATGAGCGGCTGAGCTGGATGCGCGAAATTGCAGCATGGAAATGGATTCACAAAGTTCGTATAGAGGATAAAGCCCGCGAACAGCAGTTGCTGGTGCGTCTTAAAGGCCAGGCCAAAGATTTGGGTATTGACCCGGCCGGTATGGAGCGCATTTTTCTGATTCAATTTGATATGGCCAAATCGATTCAGCGCTACTGGCATAACCGTTGGACGCTGACAGGTTTTCCGGAAGATTGGGCCCCGAAAGATCTGATTACTCAGATTCGACCCAAAATCAGTCAATTGTCCAATCAGATTCTGGTTGCCATCTATTTGAACGTGCACAATCTCCGCTACCCGGAAGACAGTCGCTTCCCTAATATGCACAGGCTGACGGAATTTCCGCTTTCGGTCGATTTAGTGCTGGAACTTGAGCGTTCGTTGAAGGGGATATCGCTTTTGGAGTGGCACGAGGTAGGGCTTTTGAAACGGGTGCGTACCAGCGGCCTGCTTCGAGTGGGTACTACCGGCGACTATCCGCCGTTTACGACCCAAGACGGCATTTTGTGGGACGGTATCGATTTACAGTTGGCTCGCCTTCTGGCGCGCTCGTTGCGGGCAGAAGTTGTGGTTGTTCCCACTAGTTGGCCGACCTTAATGGAGGATATGGTCAACAATCGTTTTGATATCGGCATGGGCGGCATTAGTGTGGTTCGCGACCGCCGTAGAGCTGGCTTTTTTTCCGACCCTTACTTTTTGGGGGGCAAACAGCTGATTGGCCGTTGTAGTGATGCAGATTTTTTCCGCTCAATCCGGCAGGTGGATCAGGCGGGTGTACGGGTAGTGGTCAATCCGGGTGGTACTAATCAGCAGTATGTTGACGAAAACATTCATCAGGCCACAATCATCGTACATCCAGACAACAAAACGATCTTTAACACTCTGATTCAGAATCAGGCAGATGTGATGATCACTGATGCTGCCGAGGTGCGCTGGCAAACTGCTAATAACCCAGAGTTGTGCGCTCTGTCTAAACGCCGCTTGACAAAAAGCAGCAAGGCCTATTGGGCTCAAAAAGACAAGGAGTTTGTGGGCGAAGTGAATACTTGGTTGGAACGTATGCGCCGTAGCGGTCAGCTGAATCGCATTATAGATCTCTACTTTGAGCCAGAACCCCAGGCAAAATAGCAACATAACAACAACATGATCGTACAAGTAAATGGTATTTGGCTTTGAATAAGAACAAAAAATTGGTTATCATGCAACTGCTTCCTGAGCTCAATGCGGGCGGCGTTGAGCGCGGAACGCTTGAGATGAACCAAGCCATAGTAGATGCTGGCCATCGCTCCATTGTTGTTTCTGGCGGCGGCCGTCTGGAGCCTGAGATTGCCAGATATGGCGGCGAACACTTGACGATACCTGTCGGCCGCAAAAGCTTGCTATGGACGCGTCAGATTTATCGATTGCGCAGGGCTATGCTCTATTACCGCCCGGATATTATTCACTGGCGTTCTCGTATGCCTGCTTGGGTAGCGTCAGCCGCTCGCAATACCTTGCCGAAAGCAATGCGCCCTAAGGTTGTATCCACGGTTCATGGGCTCTACAGCACTAATTTTTACAGTGCGATTATGACTAAGGCCGATGCGGTGATTGCTGTTTCGGATTCGGTGCGTAAGTATTTGCTGAAATATTACCCGCGCCTATCCCCTGAGAAGATTCAAGTCATTTTCCGAGGCGTAGACACTTCCCAATTCCCGCCGAATAAAGCCGTTCCCGATGGGTTTATCGATTCATTGCTGAAGGACTGTCCGCAGGCAAAGAACCGCAAACTCATTGCTTTTCCGGGGCGCATTACCCGTAAAAAAGGCCTGTTGTCGATGGTGCGTCTGCTCCGTGAAATTGGTGATAAGTTGGATGTGCACGTGCTGGTGTTTGGTGAGTTGCGCAGAAACAAGCGGCGTGTGTGGAGGCAGACTTTGGCTGCCGCTAAAAAACTGGGGGTTGCGGACCGCATTAGCTTTCTGGGGCCCAGGCAGGATGTTGCTAACCTATACGCTGCTTCATCTCTGGTGCTTCAGCTTTCTGAAGAGCCAGAAGCCTTTGGCCGAGTTGTGGCCGAAGCGCTGAATGTTGGCACTCCGGTATTGGGCTGGGCGCATGGTGGTGTGGGCGAAATCCTCAATCATGCTTATCCGTTTGGGCGCATCCCGAAAGGTGATTATTCTATTTTGGCTGCACGTGTAAGCGACGTTCTGGCTGGCAATGCCCCCAAGACCACTCCGGGCCTGTTCCCGCTAGAAAAGATGCAACAAAGTACGATAGAGCTTTATGAATCGCTAATCTGATTCTTTGCCAGTGCTGGTAGCACTGTCAACCTTAAGCCGGGCTGGCTCTTAGCCAAGAACCATAGTCAAGCATCTTGGCCAAGCCTCGTTGCCGTCAATAGATGCTAAAGCATCCCTAGAATCTGAATTCTTACTAAAATACACCATGTTATTTATCCAGCCTCCAATTTGGCTATGAGAGTTGCTATTGTTTCTGATGTGTGGAAACCGACCATTAATGGCTTGGTTACCATACTGTCTCAGCTGTCGTACAGGCTCCGCCTGGAAGGACATCAGGTTTACATTGTGCAACCGGGTTTGTTTTCCAAAGTGGTATGCCCTTGGTATCCAGACGTTAACCTGGCCTTAAATTTGTGGGATATCGACAAAATACTGAGCGCATGGAAACCTTGTAGCTTGCACATTGCTTCTGAAGGCCCTATGGGGTTTGCCGCTCGCCGCTGGGCCATATCCCAGCAGTTGCCTTTTACCAGTGCCATCCACACCCGTATGGATATACATCTGAGCACCAATTTAGGCATCCCCGCAACTTTAGTAGAGCGGTATATGAAATGGTTTCACGCGAGGTCAAGTAGTGTGTTGGTACACACAGAGCAACAAAAAAGTGAGTTGGTCGAATACGGCTATCAAAACCTGAGGCTGTGGCGGCAGGGCGTCAACGCCAACTTGTTCAAACCCGTAAAAGAGCATGAGATAGAAGATTACCTGCTGTTTGTCGGCCGTATTTCAGCTGAAAAGCAGATCGATCATTTTTTGAAGATACCAACACGCCTTCGTAAGGTCGTAGTTGGAGACGGGCCCGCTCTGGCATCGCTAAAGAAGAAATATCCTGATGTGACTTACACCGGGTTGCTGCGGGGCAAAGCACTGGCTGCAGCCTATGCTAAGGCTCGGGCTTTGGTCATGCCTTCGCATTCAGAGACCTTGGGCATCGTTATTCTTGAAGCTTTAGCCAGTGGTGTTCCGGTGGCTGCTTATCCTGTTACCGGCCCTATAGGTATTATCCAGAATGGTGTCAACGGCTGGTTGGATGATAATCTGGAAGTGGCAATTGAGCGTGCCTTGCAAATCGACCGCAAGACCTGCTACCAATACATGGCGAATCGGGGTTGGGATATTACCGTAGATGATTTCCTTGATTGCCTTAAAGCAGCTCCGCTGATCCATTGGAACGGCAGCAGCTTGAAGCCAGTCCCCAGTCTGTCGATGTGACCGGTGTGCTAGCAATGTTTACAGGTATGCGGTTCGTCTCCGTTCTTCTGCTGCTGACTTGTTTGTTTGCCTATATGCTGAGCTGGCTGGGCAATCCACATATCCTGTTAGGGTTTGGCGTACAGCCGGATTCGCTTGCCCGGTTAGATCAGTGGTACCGCCTGATTAGCTATCAGTTTGTGCATGCCAATTTCTTTCACTTGGTCTCTAATATGGTTGCGCTGTGGTTGTTTTCAAACCCAGAGCTTAATCTGACTTGGTCCAGGTATCTGATGGTGTTTGTATGCGCGGGCTTGGTGGGTGCGCTTTGTTTTGCTCTGCTACCATTGGGCGGCGTGCTTCTGGTCGGCGCCAGTGCGTCAGTAGCTGGTCTGATGGGGGCTTCTCTGGTATTAAACCCAGGTACCAGCGTTTCGTTCATTATCATACGTTTGCCCATTTGGGTCATCATTCTGGTGTGGGCAGCAACGCAGGTTGTTGCTTTGGAAGACCTTTTAGAGTCTGGTGCATCAAATTCCGTTGCCTATCAGGCACATTTAGGCGGTTTGGTTACGGGGATTGTATTTGCCCTCTGGTTTAAGTACCAGCAACGCCGCGCTGATGCTGACAAACCCGCTGGCTTCAGTCCGGAAAACTGGAACCAATGATAAAATTTTGAACCATGCCTCAACTCTCCTTTCTCAACGCCCCTCACTTTGATTTTGGCGCGATCGCCTCAATCAACGAGGTTCTGCGCACTCTGGGGGTACGCCGGCCGTTAATTTGCACCGATCCGGGTTTGGTGCAGATTGCTCTTGTAGACAAGCTCAGAGAGCAGTTGTCTAACGAATACGGCTGGGAGCTTTATGCCGAGACGCCTGAAAACCCAACAGAGGAAGCGATAGAAGCTGCGCTAGAGCAGTATCAGCAAGGGAACTGTGACAGCCTGATTTGTTTTGGTGGTGGATCCAGCATCGACCTGGGCAAGGTGGTTTCATTGCTGGCTGAGCAGGGCGGTAAACCATCGGATTACTCTGTCCAAGCGGGGGGAGAAATTCGCAAGACGGTCCCTTTTGTTGCCATTCCTACTACTGCTGGTACGGGTAGCGAGGTCTCAAATGGCGCTGTAGTGATTATGCGCGATGGCAATAAATTGATTTTAGCCAGCCCTGCCTTGGTGCCGGATGCTGCTATCTGTGACCCTGAATTGACCTTGGGTTTGCCGCCTGTACTTACAGCAGGCGCTGGTATGGATGCCGTAACGCACTGCATTGAGGCGATATTGGCTCCCAGCATTAATCCCCCTGCTGAAGCGGTAGGCTTGGATGGGCTTGAACGGGCTATCGGGTCAAAATCTTTGCTGAATGCCGTTAAAGACGGTAGCGATCGAGAGGCTCGGTGGCAAATGATGATGGCTGCTACCGAAGGTGCTATGGCCTTTACCAAAGGCTTAGGGGTTGTACACGCGATGAGCCACGCTTGCGGCTCTATTAAAGCGCTGAAGTTGCATCACGGAACGCTAAACGGGGTGATCCTTCCTACGGTGTTGCGTTTTAACAAAGGTGCTGTTACCGAGGGTAAGTATGAGCGTATCGCACGGGCCATGGGGTTAGCGGAAAATACGGATCTGGCAGATCATATCGAATCTCTGAACCGTGATATTGGCCTACCCGCCAACTTATCTGAAATGGGTGTCACACAGGATCGGTTTGATTACTTGATTCAGCATTCTCAGCGCGATGTATGCCACATGATTGCACCTAAGCAGCCCAGCTATGATGAGTACCAAAAGCTTTTTGCGCAGGCAGCGGGTTTGGCTTAAAGTAAGACAAAGACTTTGGGGCCATAGCTCAGCTGGTAGAGCGCTTGCATGGCATGCAAGAGGTCGGCGGTTCGACCCCGCCTGGCTCCACCAGCATTGCTTCTGTCCGAATGCGGTTTTAAAGACTCGGATTCTCCTACATGATGGGTAGCCTCATCATGTGGCAGAATGTTGCGAATGCCGGGGTATAGCGCAGTTTGGTAGCGCGCCTGCTTTGGGAGCAGGAGGCCGGGGGTTCGAATCCCTCTACCCCGACCAATTCTTGACTGCTAGATGGAATAAACCAGATCACTGGAAGCACAGAGCATCTTTCCCCCGTAGTTCAATGGATAGAACACCGGATTTCTAATCCGAATGTTGTGGGTTCGAATCCCGCCGGGGGAGCCAGCAACAGCTAGCCTGAACAGGGGCAGTAAAATGACAGCCTTGTACAGGCACTGATAAGTACTTTTTATGAAATTTGATAATCGCATTACCCGTATGCTGGGGGTGCAATACCCCATTGTTCAGGCTCCTATGGGTTGGATTGCCCGCTCTCAGCTGGCATCGGCTGTCTCAGCAACAGGTGCTATGGGGATTATTGAAACGTCTTCTGGGCAGCTAGATGCTATCCGAGAAGAGATTACAAAAATGCGCACTTTGACCGATAAGCCATTTGGGGTCAATATTGCTCAGGCTTTTGTGCGTGATGCGCATATTGTCGATTTCATCATTGATCAAGGCGTGAAGTTTGTCACAACTTCTGCCGGCAACCCAGAACGCTATACTGAAGCGCTAAAAAAGGCTGGGCTCACTGTGTTTCATGTGGTGCCGAGTCTAGCCGCTGCTGAAAAAGCTGTGGCTTGTGGCGTGGATGGACTAGTAGTTGAAGGCGGTGAAGGAGGGGGCTTTAAAAACCCCAGAGATGTTTCAACGATGGTGCTATTGCCGCTGATCCGCTCTCGATTGGAGGTGCCTCTGATTGCAGCAGGCGGGTTCGTAGATGGCATGTCTATGGCTGCTGCTTTCGCATTAGGCGCAGAGGGTATCCAGATGGGGACTCGCATGGTGAGTGCGGCGGAGTCGCCTGTGCATGACAACTGGAAGCAGGCTATAGTGAACGCCAAAGAAACAGATACGGTATTTCTTAATCGGGCACAGTCGCCGGGCCTTCGTGCGCTACGCACGCAAAAAACCACGGATCTTGAGTTCGATACCCAAACCAACGCTATGGGCGAACTTGCCAACGCTATGGAACTCTACTTTGGTGGGGATATGGAGGCCAGCATTGCGCTTTGCGGCCAGGTGTGCGGACGGATAGACAGCGTGCGGCCAGTTGCCGACATCATTGCTGATACCTGCCGAGAATTTGAACAGACTCTGAATACGCTCAGCACACAGTACCGGTAATCGGACTGCAGTAACATGCTATGCTGGGCTCGGGGGATTGGGCCCATGAGTAATAGTGGTAACTGTAGGAACCGTGCGGGATGTTGAGGTAGGCGTAGCTGGTGGCAGAGTGTACGGCTTCTTTATAATGACAGGATGCGGTTGCGGTCTAGCTCCATTTGCGTGACTACCAATCTTGTTCAGGGGAAGAGCGCAAAAGCAGATGTACTTTAAGGAGCCTGAGGCCTCAATGTCTTCTACAACGAGTGCGCAGGCCAAAATAGCGCATATCACCGATGGATACCGTTTTTCCTTGTTACGGCACGACAAGATTGCGCTGCATGCCAGAGGCTCACTGCAACGTGTAGAGTTGGCTTTTAATATTGAGGCTTCGCGGCTCAACCAGTCGCTGTTTTTTCAAGCTTTGATGCACTCAGAGTACTACAACCAGCTGATATTGGGGCACTATACAATGCATCAGCAGGCCGTTCATGGTCCGTTCCGTTTGGATTCACTGCGTGCCGAAGATTTTATTGCCGTCGATACTGAGAGCGCACTGTCTGAATTCCGCAGCCTTTTGCGCAAAGAAAGATGGCAAACGGATCGCATCTCGCCGCAATTAGAGGGCAATCTGCTCGCTTGGGTGACACGTCGTCTCAGTGCCAGCCAGCGCGCCCATGAAAATTTTGTGGGTATGCCGACTTTGTTTAAGCTGAAGGCCTGTAGCAGGTTTAATGAGCAAACGCAGGCAGGTGTTTCATTTGAGCATGAATGGGCGCATGCTTTGCTGGAATTCCACGAGTATATTCTGGTAGAGCCGATTGACAAGATATGTACCCTCCTGTATCTGGTCTATGAATAGCCTGCACCAACTGGTTTGGATGGCATTGGAACACACTGTCAATCACTGATGCCGCACAGGGCCACACAGAAACCCAGCATGCATTCAGGGTTTTATTTGATTGCTCTGGCATTTTTGGTGCTGGGGATGACTCAATCATTTGTCTATGCGGTTTTGCCCGTGACGGTCCGTGAATTGGGGCTGCTGGAGGTGGAAGCGGGCATGATCTTCAGTGCTTCTGCTCTGTTCTGGATCGTGTGTAGCCCTTTTTGGGGGCGGTTGTCCGATGAGCGAGGGCGGCGCCATATTATTGCATTGGGGCTTTTAGGGGCGGCTGGATCGCAATTTGCATTTGCAGTGGTCCTGGAATGGGGGCATGCTTTTGGCGTTTCCATTCTGATGCTATTGATTCTGGCCCGCTGTGCCAACGGTATTTTGGGTTCTGCCACTCGGCCGGCTGCGTTGGGCTATTTGGCAGATCGAACTACTGCCGTTCAACGAACTGCCCGCGTGGCGCGCGTGGAATCAGGATTTACAGTTGGCACCATGGTGGGCCCTGTAGTGGGGGGCGCCGTGCTCATGTGGGGCTTAGCTGCGCCCTTTGCAACTTTTAGCCTGCTACTGCTTTTGGCCGGTATATTGTGCGTGTTGTTTCTGGATGACACACCCGTCACAAAAGCGCACAAGCAACGCGTAAAGCTGCGGGCATCCGGCAGCAATCGAGTGCATGCAGAATGGCTGTCTCCGCTAGACATTCGTATCCGTCGCCAACTGGCACTGGGGGCAATCAGCTCCACAGTGCATTCGACTTTGCTGGTAGGCCTTGGTTTTTATATGGAAGACGTATTGACTGCCCCTAATGCGGCGCTCTATACTGGCTTCGGGCTGGGTGCCAGCTCTGTTGCTTCTGTGATTTGTCAATGGATGGTGGTGCCCCGTTACGGTCAGACGCCCTATTTATTAGTGCCCTTTGGTGCTACCTTGATTGCGCTGGCTCTGATACTTCTAGTATTTGCAAATAGTTGGCAGGTAGCCTTTCCAGCGCTGTGCCTCTATGGCTGTGGGCATGGCATGTTCCGCTCGGGCAACGTGGCTATGTTATTCTTGTCTGTTCGAGCTAGAGAACAGGGAACCGTAGCCGGTCTTCTGGGTATGGTGATGCCGATAGGGTTTCTAACGCCTATTGTTTCAATGCCTCTTTATATGGTAATGCCTCAACTCCCTTATATGATCTGTAGTATCATCCTGATCGGGGTGGTGATAGTGACCTTTTTTAATCCCTATTTTCAGCGTACGCCTTGGCAGCTGAAACGACCTGAACCTGCAGGAAAAACTTGATGCGCCGTGCGATTTTGATTGTCAATTTTGGTACTCCAGATGCCCCCAAGTACGGGGCTGTGTTTCGCTACCTACAGCAAATGCTGACTGATGGCCGGGTGTTAAAAATACCTGCTGTCCTGCGTTGGTTGTTAGGTGGTTTTCTGATTCCGGTTGTTCGTTCGGCCCGTTCAGCTAGGGCCTATCGAAGTATTTGGCGGGCTGAGGGTTCGCCGCTGCGGCTGCAAACCGAGCAGCTGGCGCTTTTGCTCCAGCAGAAGTTCGATCAAGAAGCCGCAACAACTGCTACTGATAGCGCAAAAGAACAGCGGGTTTTTTATGCTATGCGGCTGGGGCAGCCGTCCATCCCAGCAGTATTGCGCCAAATTCAGCATTGGCAACCTGAGCAGCTGACGGTTGCAACGCTTTACCCGCAGTATGCGTCTAGCACCATCGGTAGTGCTTTGCAGCAGATCCTGTCCCGAATCGCCCGCTGGGAGTCTATCCCGGGGCTACAAGTCATCTCCGATTACGCTGACGGGCGTGAGTTGGCTCAAGCTTTGATTGAACCGGCGATGGCTCACAGCCAGTACCGCTCCGACTTGAAAGATGCCGATCATGTGTTGTTCAGTTTTCATGGGCTGCCAGTGTCTCATATTCAGAGCAGCTGCTCTGCGGGCTATCGGCAAGATTGCCCTTGCACATTGCAAGCTGAGCCTGCTCAAAACCGCCCGCTGCACTGCTATCGAGCGGCTTGTTATACCACTGCTCGAGCCATGGCCCGAGAGTTAAATTTGCCAGACAAGAGTTGGGATCTGAGCTTCCAGTCTCGGTTCGGATCTGGATGGCTCGAACCCTTTACAGATCAGCTCATTGCGGATCTGGTGCAAAGAGGGGTGCGCAAGTTGGTAGTATTCTGTCCCTCATTCATGACAGATTGTTTGGAGACTCTGGAAGAAATAGGCTTGTCGCTGCAAAAATCTTTTCTGACGTTAGGGGGCGAGCAATTGACATTGATTCCGGCCCCGGGGGTACATGACAGATGGGTAGAATACCTGTACGGTTTGGTGCGAGACTGAATGTTTCGAACATAGTTCGCAAAAGGCTATATAACAGGTACACATATTGGAGAACTTTGGAGAACTGAGCAAATGACGGAAGCCGAACTAAAGAACCATAACATGTTCCGCACTAATATTCTTAAAGGGAAAAGGATTTTGGTAACAGGTGGGGGTACCGGCTTGGGGCGCAAAATGAGCGAAGCTTTTCTGTCTCACGGAGCGGATGTCTATATCTGTGGTCGTCGGCCTGCCGTGCTGGAACAGGCCGCTAGTGAGATGATGGCCGAGTTCGGCGGGCACGTGCACACGCAAGCCTTAGATATTCGCTCTGCGGTAGATGTGGACGAATATATTGGCCAAATATTTTCTCAAGGGCCGCTGGATGGGTTGGTTAACAACGCTGCGGGCAACTTCATCAGCAGAACCAAAGATATTTCACCCAGAGGTTTTGATGCCATTGCAAATATTGTGTTTCACGGTACCTTCTATATGACTCATGCGGTAGGGAAACGCTGGATTGAAGCGGGTACTGGCGGCAGTGTGCTTTCGATTTTGGCGACCTGGGTCTGGACGGGATCCCCTTTTGTGGTGGCATCTGCTATGTCCAAGACCGGCATACACGCCATGACAAAGTCTTTGGCTGTTGAGTGGGGCGGGCACAATATCCGACTTAATGCCATTGCTCCTGGCCCTTTCCCCACAGAGGGGGCCTGGGCGCGCCTGCAGCCTGATATTGGTGGGGATAACGCACCGCAAGCGGAGATACACCCCAATTCAAAAGTCGCTATGGCCCGAAATGGGCAAATGCATGAGTTGCAAAATTTGGCTACTTTTCTGATGGCCGATGGTTGCCAGTACCTCACCGGTCAGACTATTGCCTTAGACGGGGCTCAATATCTGGTTGGGGGTGGTACTTTCTCTGCGATGGGCGCAATGAGCGATGACGATTGGGCGGCAGCTCGAGACAGCATCAAAAATACAGATAACAAAGATAAATCAGCTCGGAAATAAAAGCCAAGTAGCAACTTATCTATAATAGCCCCTAGTCTTCTCCCGTTCATCATTTCACTCAGGAGCGCATTCAGCATGGCCAAACCCAATCAATCCAATGGTGCTGCAAAGAGCATACCTGCAGACAAGGTCGTAAATATACAAGCGCAAACCGCCGATATGGAACGGGTTTTGGAGTTGCAAAAGCGAGCCTATAGGGATCAAGGCCCTGCCAGTGCCGCTTTACGTAGGGATTGGATTGAGCGCGGCATGACGGTCTTGCGCACCAGCTCAGACAAAATCATCGAGGCAATAAATGAAGATTTTGGTGAACGTTCCAATTTCCAGTCCATGTTTGCAGACGTTTTTTCGGCTATCGATGCCTTGAAATATTCCCGGAAGCGGCTGGATCGCTGGATGAAACCTAGCAAACGGCGCGCTAATTTCCCGTTTTCTCTTTTGAGGGCTAAAGCTCGGGTCGAGTACACCCCGTTAGGGACAGTTGGATGCATTTCTCCTTGGAATTTTCCGGTTTATTTGACCTTTGCTCCTCTGGCTGGTATTTTTGCTGCTGGTAATAGAGCCATGATCAAACCGTCCGAATTGACTCCTGCTACTTCGGAGCTGATGAAAGAAATGTTTATGGCAGCCTATGATGAAGATGAAGTCGCTGTATTTACGGGTGGCCCGGATGTAGGTCAGGCTTTTTCAAAGCTCAATTTTGATCACCTGCTTTATACCGGTGGGGGTAGTGTCGCCAAGCATATTGCCAGAGCAGCAGCGGATAATTTAGTGCCCTTGACCTTGGAGCTGGGGGGCAAAAGCCCGGTGATTGTAGGCGACAAGGCCAATCTGACTCAGACGGCAGACAAGGTGATGTTTGGCAAAATGCTGAATGCTGGGCAGATCTGTTTGGCACCGGATTACCTGATGCTACCGAAAGAGCAAGTTGGTGATTTTGTGCAGGCCAGTTCAGATGCGATCAAACGCTATTTTCCGGAAGGGCTTAAGCACAATGAAGACTACACTGCCATTATCAACGACCGGCATTACGACCGTATCAGGGCGTTAATAGAGGATGCACGTGCGAAAGGAGGGGAGATTATCGAACTCAACCCTGCTGACGAAGATTTCAGCCAGCAACCCAATCGGAAAATCCCTCCCACTCTGGTTGTAAACCCGACTGACGATATGGCCGTCATGCAAGAAGAAATATTTGGGCCTGTGCTGCCCGTTGTAGGCTATGACAAGATTATGGATGCTGTAGATCGGGTTAATGACCGAGAGCGTCCGTTGGGCCTCTATTATTTTGGGAAAAACAAGCAAGAAGAGCGCCAAGTGTTGGAGCACACCGTTTCAGGTGGGGTAACAGTTAATGATGTATTGTTCCATGTGTCTCAGCATGATTTGCCTTTTGGTGGGGTAGGCCCGTCTGGTTCTGGCCGCTATCAGGGTTATGACGGCTTTGTCAACTTTAGCCATCAGCGCGCTATCTATACGCAGACTCGTTTTAATTTGGGCAAGATGTTTCAGCCGCCACATACTGAGCAGCAGATGAAAATGTTGCAGAAGCAGGCCGGTATTAAATAAGCACTTGATACTGCAGTTACCAGCCCATACCCGCATAGCCCAGACACAACTGATTTTTTGATACAGTATTGGCTCGATGGCTTGCTGGCTTGGAATTATCTCAGGTCTGGCAGGGGGTTTGTCTCGGTAGTTACGTGGATATCACTGATAGGCATGGTGTTAGGCACTGCGATTTTGGTTGTCGTGCTGTCGGTGATGAATGGCTTTGAGCGGGAGCTGCGGCTTCGAATCTTGGGAGTTGTCCCACACCTGCTGTTTTATCCTACGCATAACTCTGCCTCCCTGGATTGGAAGCAGCTTCAGGCGAAGGCTGAAGCGCTGCCCGAAATAGATGCCGCTGCTCCTTGGCTGGGTGGCACCGGTATGATTATCGATCGCCAAACGCAGGGGATTCTGTTGCGCGGCATCGAACCGAGAGCTGAAGCGGCTATCTCTGTTATTGATGATTTCATGGTCTCTGGCACACTTGAAGATCTAGTGGCCGGAGAGTTTGGTTTGATTCTGGGTGCTAATTTGGCGCGCTCTCTGGCGGTAACAATAGGGGACCGCATCACGATCGCAGTGCCCAGCCTCAATGTTAATCTGGCGGGGATTCGCCCTAGGATCCGTAGGTTTGAGGTGAAAGGGCTGTTCGTTCTCAATACCGAGTTGGACAAGCAACTGGTGCTGATGCATATAGAAGATGCTGCCGCTTTGCTGAAAGCGCCTGGGCCCAATGCGCTACGGGTCAGCTTGCAAAATCTATTCGATGCGCCCGATTTGAAGTTTGAATTGGCCCGAGCTATAGAGTCGGAATCATCCAATTTGTATCCTGTGGATTGGTCTTCTTCTTACGGCAGCCTATTTGCAGCAGTACAGCTGGAGCGCAGACTGGTGGCTATGCTGCTATTTTTGATTGTAGTGATAGCCGCTTTTAATATCCTGGCTTCTCTAGTGATGGCGGTCGATTCTAGAAAAGCCGAGATCGCCATCCTTCGCACGATCGGTGCCACCAAATGGCGTGTTGCACGCATTTTTTTGTTGCAAGGCATCATGATAGGGCTTGTAGGTATCGTAACAGGCCTGAGCATTGGTTTGGCGATAGCATTTCAGCTAGAGGGCCTTGCTGCTTGGTTTGACGAATTAAGATACGCCTATAGCGGCGAGCGACTGTTCTCGGCCTACTTTGTTCATTATCTGCCGAGCGAAGTTAACTGGAGTCAGATCCCTATTATTGCTGGTTCAGCTCTTCTGATTAGCTGCCTATCGGCGATTTTTCCGGCATTGAGAGCGATGAAGCTGCAGCCAGCCCAAATCCTTAGGTATGAATAAAGCAGTGTCTGGACAAAAAGTGCTAGAGGCCCACCGTCTGAGTCGGGTTTTTATTGAGGCGGGCACAGAGCTGACAATACTGGCAGAAATCAACCTCTCGGTTGAAAAAAGCAACAGTATTGCTATTGTTGGGCCTTCAGGTTCAGGCAAGACCGCTTTACTGAACCTTTTAGCTGGGCTGGATGAACCTGGTTCCGGGTGGGTAGCCATCGAATCGCGCCGTTTGGATCGATTGAAAGACGGGCAACTGGCCCAGCTTCGGCGCCGCAGATTGGGGTTTGTTTATCAGTTTTCGCACCTTTTGCCGCAGTTTACCGTGCTGGATAATGTTGCGATGCCGCTGTATCTAGACGGCGTTGCCAAAAACAAGGCCGCGCAGCGGGCGCGCCAGCTGCTACAGGCAGTGGGTTTGGAACACCGCCAGCAAGCTTTGGCTTCCAACCTGTCTGGTGGCGAACGTCAGCGCGTGGCAATTGCCCGAGCTGTAGTCGCCGAGCCGGCTTGCGTGTTGATGGATGAACCGACTGGCAGCCTAGATAGTGACAATACTGCCCGCGTACAAGAGATGATATGGAGCCTGGCCGAGCGGGTGGGCTGTGCTCTTGTCATGGCCACTCACGACGATTCTTTGGCCGATCGGGCTGATTTGAAGTTCAAGCTCGATAAAGGAATTTTGCAGCCTGTATAGCCTGATGGCTGCCAACAGTTACTAGTAACACATACTAGTATGTCTTTAGTGACAGCATCGCTCTGGGATTTTCGAGCGTTTTGCGGTCTAGCTCGCCTTCTGCATGGGCGACAATGGTGCTGATGACGCAATCTCCACACACATTAAGGGAGGTGCGGGCCATGTCTAATAGCCGATCGACAGCTAACACAATGCCGATACCTTCTGCTGGTAAACCCACTTGTTGTAGTACCAGCGCCAGCATGATGAGCCCAGCTCCGGGCACGCTGGCAGTTCCTATAGTAGCCAAACTGGCTGTAACCAGTACCAAAATGTAATCGGCGGGGGTCAATGGCAAGCTGTAGATGGCAGCAATAGTGACCGTTGCCACTCCCATCATAATGGACGTACCGTCCATATTGATAGTGGCCCCCAAAGGAGCAGTAAAAGAGGCAATGGAACGGCTGATTCCCAGATTTTGAGTCATCGTCTGTAAGGTGATAGGCAACGTAGCACCACTGGAAGATGTGCTAAATGCGACCAGCATGAGATTGCGCACTTTACTAAAGAATACTCGCGGGGATACTCGCGCAAAGAGCTTGAGTGCAGGGATATAGACCAGCACGGCATGCAGAACAAGCACCACCAAGACGGTCAGAAAATAGGTGAGCAGGCTGGTAAAAATAGAGGCACCTTTGGTCGTAAAGACATAGCCCACGAGGCAAAAGACTCCGTAGGGGGCGAAACGAACAATAAACATCATCATGTTGATGAACACTTCATTGAACTGCTCCATGACGATGCGCACCTGCTCTACTTTTTTGCCAAGTTGGCTCAATGCAGCACCAAAGAGTAGTGAAAACACAATGATCTGCAGCATATTGCCTTCTGCCATGGCCATCACTGGATTGCTGGGGATAATGCCCGCCAAGATCTCTGTGAAAGGTACTGAGTCTCTGAGTTGAAAGCTGGTAGAAACTGCCTCGCCAACGCCGGCTCCAGGACGGGTGATTGAGGCAACCAGCAACGCCAAAGCGATGGCAAAGGCTGTAGTGGTCAGGTAAAAAACGACTGTTCGGATGCCTACAGTCCCTAGATTAGCGCCCAAGACCGACATGCCGCAAACCAAAGAGCAGAAGACAAGAGGTACGACCAGCAAGCGCAGCGCATTGATAAAGAGTGAACCGCCGACATCGAGCACCCCATCAACCAGCCATGCACGCAGACTCAGAACCCATCCAGGTGCGTTTTCAAAAGAGTCCAGATTGGCGTAGCCTAGACCTGAATGCAATACCAATCCGAGCAAGGAACCTAGAACCATAGCCACAACAATTTGCGTGGTTAGACCCCATCTGGGATTACTGGGTGCAGCCTTTTTCGGCGAGCTAGAAGAGGTCGTCATGATAAGTTGCCCATTTTGTTGCAGATCGGGGTTCGAAACGGATTATATACTGTGGCCAGGTGTTTCAGACAGCTAGTACCAGCAGGTATGGCTACCCTTGATGCTAGTTTGTCTGAATGTATTAGTCGGGTCGGGGGCGTTCGTCTCTCCAGTTCCGGTAGATTTCATTGCAACCGTCCCAGAATAGCAGTACCAAAAGAAAACCCAGAGCAGTCGTGACTATTTGCAGGATTAAAGCGCCTGTCAGAGCCACTTTAAGAGTTTCTGGTGCCAGCTCGATGATCTCTGCCCAGCTTGCGTTACTGAGTATCTGCAACAAGGTATCGGCCGGGGGGTGTAGCACCAGAGAACCGACTTGATAGGCAATGGTGAACATGGGAAGCCAAGTCAGTGGGTTGGATATCCAAACGCTAATGATAGAAGCGGGCAAGTTGGCATTCAGAAACACTGCTGTGGGCACAGCGAGCAGCATCTGAAAGGGCATCGGTATCCAAGCAATATAGATTCCTACAGCAACCCCGCGGGCCAATCCGCCACGATCGAGCGTCCAGAGCTTTGGTTTTAACAGCCTCTGTCCCAACCAGCTCAAACCGGGGGTGTCCAGCAGATATTCTGGAGAGAGTCTGTCTTTCCAGGTCAAACGTTCTTTCGGTTTCACTGCCGGTCGTTGCTTTGAGGTCGTTGATAAATGTGATGTGCCTAAAAAGCGATAAGTCTATTGAATCACAGACTTTTAGGATCCTAGAATTCATTATAAGCCTACAGATCAGAGACACTGAAAGTGCTGGATGGCTTATATCTGTTTGCTAGCTTTGCTGCTAGGGCTCATTCTACCTATATGCTGGCCGATCGAAGTGCATTGGAGCTACTTTCCGGCCAGTGTCATGACTGGCTTGTTGTTGGTGGGCTGTATCCAATTTCTGGTATTCAGCAAGGTCGGGCAGGTCAGAAAGGCTTTCTGGGTGACCATCGCCCTGCCAGCTCTGCTATGGACTCTGGCAGTCAGCTGGTCGGGGTGGTATCTAGATCGAGCTGTTACTCGCATTGAGACATGCCAATCTCTCAAGGCTGTTCGAGGGCATTTCACGGGTTTTGCGCAATATGCTCCCAATTCGCTGAGTTGGGGTATGGAATTTACCGGGGTTGCTGCCGCATTTTTGGATGTTGAAACAGCAGATACC
>JBPCXB010000006.1:0-1636 GCA_051008935.1 Gammaproteobacteria bacterium
CCCTGCCACCAATTGAAGGGGATTCATCAACCGCATCAGCTACCGAAAGTACTGAGCCAAGAAGAAATTAGCCGATTGATCGACTCGATTGATCTGAGCCAGCCGTTAGGGGTTCGGGATCGATCCATGCTGGAATTAGCCTATGCATCGGGATTGCGAGTCTCCGAGCTTGTGCAACTGCAGCTCAATCAGATCGACCTGCAACAACAGTCTGTTCGATTGACGGGTAAAAGAGGCAAAGAGCGCCTGAGCCTCATCGGCAATGAGGCCTGCAGCTGGCTCCAGACCTACCTTGACGAGGCCCGCCCCAGACTGGGCGGCACTGGCAGCCAGTATCTGTACCCGGGGCGCAACGGCAAACCGATGACACGCCAAGCCTTCTGGTATCGGCTGAAGAAGCATGCCGCCGGCGCCGGCCTACCAGCGATCAGCCCACACAGCCTGCGCCATTCTTTTGCCTCGCATCTATTGGCAAATGGTTCGGATTTGCGCGTGATCCAGATGCTACTAGGGCACAGCAGTCTGTCGAGCACCCAGATCTATACGCATCTGGATACCGAGCAGTTACGCACATTGCATCGCACACACCACCCCCGCCCCTGAGGTTCAGGTTCAGGAATACAAAATACATTAAAGTGAAGCTTCCAGTGTTATTCGCTGCTCTCACTGTTTCTTATGCGGTTTGCAAGCGCTGCCGTTCTATCCGCTGTTAGCTGTCTAAACCCCTGTCTAAAACCTATGTACCGCACCGACACATTTTTTCGCCATTTTCGCCAACTGTTACTCACACCCTTGCTGCGCTTCACAGTAGTTACGCTGGCCTGTTCGCTGCTACTTATCCAACATGCAGGTGCGCAATCAGAGGATCTCAGCAAAAAAGATCTGGCGCGTATTGTAGCGGTAGCCATGGGCACCAAAAGCATACCTGCCGATGCGCTCAACCCGTCGCTAGTGGACGGATTTTGGGAGCTGGATACTACCGAACCGGTACTGGGCTCTCTGCTCATCGACACGTCGGGGCGCCAGCTGAACATAGGCCGCATCTACAAACGGCAACAGGGCATGTTGACTGAAGTGACGGGAGCCCACTCACGCATACAACTGCTGGAAAAGATGGAGTTGTCTGATTTCATTCGCTACCTCCCCAACAAAGACCAGGCTACCTCGTCCGGATATGCACCTTGGGTGGTGGTTTTTACCGATGTTACCTGCCCCTATTGCCGCAAAATGCACGCTGATATTGGAGAATACCAAGCTCTGGGTATTGAAGTACGCTATTTGCCCTTCCCACGTTATGGAGAAGGCAGTTCCAGCTGGGATCAAACAACCAGCGCTTGGTGCGCAGAAGACCCCGAGCAGGCTCTAAACGACCTGAAACGCTCTGGGAAAGGGGGACGAGACTGCACAGAGGACAATTCCGGCAGGGCGGAGGCTATTAAACGCAGCGCGGAGCTGGCGCAACAAATAGGCATCAGCGCCACCCCAACTTTTATCCTTTCTGACGGCAGGAAAATAGACGGTTGGGTCAAACCTGAAATACTCAAAAATCTGCTGCTGCCCTTAATACCAACCAACCCGCATTAATTTGGAGCGCATGATGCCTACACCTTTTCGAATAGGTCTGTGCGGTTGGGGT
>JBPCXB010000007.1:0-1295 GCA_051008935.1 Gammaproteobacteria bacterium
AACATCTGCTCTCGGCGACCTGTGAGAATTTTATGCGGGTAGCTCTGGTGCCCCACATCCCAGACAATTCGATCTTGCAGGCCGTCAAATACATAATGCAGTGCCACTGTAAGCTCGATGACACCTAACCCTGCGCCCAAGTGACCGCCTGTTTTGCCAACAAGATACAGCATCTCGGTACGTAATTCATCGCACAGCTGCGGCAATTGCTCAACGCTCAGTTGGCGCAGTTGCTCTGGACCGTCCAAAGTATCCAGCAGCGGGGTCTCTGGCTTTTCTGTAGGTAGCTGCTCAAATACCTTCGGGCGGAACCCGGTCTTGTTTTGAGGGCGATCGCCGTCTGATGGTGTCATTGTTCTTCAGGCTGCTTTCAGGGTCAACAGCAGCGTGCGCAACGCTTCCGGTGCAGCATGCTCCTGCGGCAACACAGCGAGGGCAGATTCTGCCTGCTGTATCAGCTGTTCGATACGGACCCGGGTAGCTTCAATGCCTATCAGGCTGATGATATTGTGTTTCCCCGCCGCAAGATCCTGACCGACTTGTTTACCCAGCACCTCTTGTTTGCCAGTAGCGTCGAGGAGATCGTCTTTAGCCTGAAACGCCAATCCAAAGGCTTCAGCAAAACGGACCAGTTGGCAGAAAACTGGCGATTCTGGCTTGGCATTACAGACCTTGGCAGCCATAGAGACACAAGCGCAGATCAATGCTCCTGTTTTCAACCAATGCATCTGTTGCACATTTTCTTCGGTCGCAGGCGCATCTCCTGCCAGCTGTAAATCCATCGATTGCCCACGGATCAGACCTTCCAAGCCACAAACCTGGCTCAATTCCGCTAGCAGATCGGCGAGCAGACCATTATTCGGCAGAGTCTGAGTCAAACGAGGCAACAGCCCAAAAGCAATAGATTGGAGTGCATCTCCTGCAAGAATGGCCGTAGCTTCACCGTACTGGATATGGCAACTGGGCCTGCCGCGCCGCAACGCGCTATCATCCATTGCCGGCAGATCATCATGGATCAAGGAATAACAGTGTATCAACTCCAGAGCAACGGCCAGCGGGTCAAGCTGCCGCGGTGATACGCCGAATAGATCACCCGTTGCATACACCAACAACGGGCGTAATCTCTTGCCGCCACCTACAACTGAATAGTGAATGGCCTCAGCCACCCGGTCATCAGATGGGGGCGGTAGAAAT
This sequence comes from Gammaproteobacteria bacterium, assembly GCA_051008935.1. Taxonomy (GTDB): domain Bacteria; phylum Pseudomonadota; class Gammaproteobacteria; order JBPCXB01; family JBPCXB01; genus JBPCXB01. The sequence goes on from JBPCXB010000007.1 coordinate 1,195, forward strand.
GCCGGCAGAACAGATTCTAGATGCGTACGGGCATTTTTGAGGAACGCAGCACCGCACATACCATCCTCTGAATTGACAGGCAAATCATTGGGTGTATGCTC
>JBPCXB010000008.1:0-1178 GCA_051008935.1 Gammaproteobacteria bacterium
CGGTACCTGGGTCTGCCAGGTGTCGGCAGCCAGCACCTCATCTGCCCATTGGTCAGAGGCCGGTTCGCGCTTCAGTCCCACCACATACATGCCCATGCAGCGGGCCATTCTGGCGATCTCTTGACCAATACCGCCATAGCCATAAATCAATAACCTCTTATCGGTCAATTCACCATCGCAGAAGATACGCTCCCAACTTTTGGCACGTTGCTGGGCGCTGTGTCGGTCCAATTCTTTGACCACGCGCAACATCTGCATGGTGACGTATTGGCCGATCGAGACCGCATGAATACCGCTGCCGTTGACATAGCGCTTACTGGCCTCATAGATGCGGGCTAAAAAAGGCTCATCCAAGCCGGCCACGCCTGTCTGCACAAAGGCTGCCCGCTGTGCTAATGCCAAGATATTGTCTGCAATCTGCTCATCGAGCAGACCACCCAAGGAATAGTCATAACTGACTAGCAACACATCTAATCGGGCAGGCTCAGGCCCTTGGGGTGCGCCCGTGCTATCGAGCTTGATCAACTGTATGCGCGGGTCTAAAGTCTCAACACATCGGCAGAAGTCTTCGTCAAGACTGTGACTCAATGCGACAAATACGGGCTTGGATGAGAGCATGCGTTCTCCGATCGTGGACCGCCTAGCTCGGCGGAGGCTCGTGGCAGCAGTGGCCGCTGGAGCCGGTATGAGGTCTTGCTATTTTATGAGGTTTGCTGACGCGATGCTGTGCTCAATGGCAGGTGCACAAGGCAGATGGCCCAGCACAACCGCACGCATTCACCCATTGTGATGCAGTTGATGTTTGCGCCAACTACCAAGGTCGTGTTTTTACAGACTCTATCGAAAAACTTGCTCGGTCGCATGGCTGCAAACAGGTGGCAATAGCAGGCAAGGTTGTAAACTGTATAGGCGAATTTAGCACTGGGTCAGTCGTACTTAGGTGACCACATGATGGATCAAACAGCAACGCTTTGGGTTTTGCTCTCGACGTGCTTAGTCATGTTTATGACCCCCGCAGGGTTGGCTCTGTTTTACGGCGGGCTATCTAATCGCAAAAGCATTCTCAACACCATCGGCATGAGCTATACTGCCTACTGTGTCGGTACGGTCACCTGGTTTCTGCTCGCCTATGAGTTGGCTTTTGGCTTTTCCCTAGGCGGCGTCATCGGCGTACCGTC
>JBPCXB010000009.1:0-19358 GCA_051008935.1 Gammaproteobacteria bacterium
CTCGAAAATCAGACGCAGACCGTCAGCTTGGATCTGTATTTTTCTGATGAGGAAGATGCCGATTCAAAAAACCTAGGCTACAGTGTCACTGTTGATGGCTCTCAGCCTTCTTCCAGTGATGATGCTACCAGTTGGGTCAGTCTTTCGGGCTATACGTTAGATCTGCAACCTACCAAGGACTCTCAGGCAGGCTCCTATGCTCTGGTGGTGACAGCAACTGATGCATCCGGTCAAAGCGTGACAGACAGTTTTCAGGTTGCTGTGATTATGCTCAATGACGCGCCAATGGCTTCAGTGATACCGGACCAGACAGTCCTTGAGGACGGTGAGTTGACCCTGGATGTTTCCAGTTATTTTTCTGATGAAGAAGGTGATGCCATCAGTCTGAGCGCCAGTTTGAGCACCGGTTCAAGCCTGCCCGCATGGATTAGCTGGGATGGATCGACCTTCATTTTCACACCTGAAAACACTCAGATAGGGAGCCACCTGATCAAAGTGACCGCGCAGTCGGGCACCGCTTCAGTAGAGACGCAATTTGAAGTGACTGTGACAGCAGTAGACGATGCCCCCATCTGGGGCGATCTGGCTTCGCTAACTATAGGTGAAGGCAGTTATACAGCAGGCCATGTTGTAGGTACGGTGGTTGCTACCGATGAAGACAGTGCGAGTCTGACCTTTGCATTGACCGGAGACAGTCGGTTGGAGGTTGGTAGTATCACGACTGAAGGCGATGGGCCCTATGTGCATCAGGCGCAGATAGTGGTAGCAGGCGCTTCAGCCGCATTCAGTTCGGTTTCAGATGCAGTGATAGATTTGACGATTGCCGCAGCTGACAGCACGTCATCTGTAGACAGCGATCTGCAGCTGACCGTACTTCAGGGGGAGCCGCCTGTGGCTGATGCAGGGGCAGACCAGATTGTGGAAATCGGTCAGACCGTCCAGCTAGATGGTAGCGCTAGTTACGATCCTCAGAATGTCGCTTTGGCTTATAGCTGGGTGATGGTTGAGGGGTCAGATAGTGTAGTGCTGTCATCGGCTACTAGCGCCCAATCCAGCTTCACAGCGCCCAATGAAGCTGTTCTGCTGGTTTTTGAATTGACCGTTATGCGTGCTGGAGCCGTCAATGCGGTGACGCATACCGATCGGATCAAGATTATGGTGCGTGACCCTATGGATGCTGAACTCAATAACAACGTCTCAGCACAGCAGGCAGCTTTGGTTGTTGCAGATCTGGGTACGTCCATCGGACATCGGTTGGGGAATAGTGCCCCTGCGAGCATTGGTCCTATTAGTCAGGAAGATACGGATTCATTTGCCCGCTTCTTGGTCCAGAATGCCAACGCAGTCAATTCAGGCGATCTGAAAACCCTGATGAGAAGTATGAGTTTCGATCAGTCGGTCGGCGGCGTCAATCGCGATGATCCGGAAAGCGAAGGCTGGGGCTCTATCTGGATTAGGGTAGGTGCGCATGATATTTCTGATCTCGGATCAGAGTCTCTGGCTTGGGACGGCTCAATTACTAACTTCCAGACAGGGTTGGATATCTTCATGGGTAACGGACTGATGTTGGGCCTCATCTATTCCAATTCGGATGGCGAGTTCGATTTTGGCGAAGATGGTAGTGCCAGAGTAGGTACTTACAACACCAGCATGTCAAGCCTGCACCCTTGGATTGGGTACAGCAATAGCAGCATCAAAGTCTGGCTGTCAGTCGGGCAAGGAGATGGAACGCTTGAAATTGCCAATGGCCTAGGGGTGGATGCCGGAGAGAGCTACTCATCTGATAGCAGTTTATCTGCTACGCAATTGGGCTTCAGTTGGGCTGCTACCGGGTGGTTGGATCTGAAATTCGAGCAGAACACAACAGATTTTGAGGTGCAGGAATCTGAATTGATCGAGCTGAGTGAAATTTCTACCGATCAAACCCGTGCTTCGCTGGCATTTTCACATTCGTTCTCTATAGGTGATGCGGGCGCAGCCCTGACACCTAGCTTGGAGGTGGGTATCAGAGATGAAAGCACAACAGGTCTTACTGTAGCGAAATCTGGTACTGAGATGGGCTTGAAATTCAACTACTACAGCGGCAACGGCTTAGTGGTAGAGGGCGGCACACGTACTCTGGAAGTTGATGAAGGCAGCTACAAAGAAGAAGGGTTCTACGTGCTGTTCAAGCTTGACCTGGGTATCCAAGATCGTGGTTGGGCTTTCAGCATTAGGCCAACTTATGGCGACATGCAAAGCCGAGTGCGCCAGGTCTGGGATGGCGAGTTGGTCGATGAGGCTGATCCACAGCATCAGGGTTATAGCTTGGCAACACAGGTGAGTCACCCCGTGGCACTGGGTACAGGCTGGTTGCTGAAGCCCTATGCACAGATCCGCAGCGCGGGTAGCGTGCCAGAGGATGTGCAATTAGGGGCGCACGTGCAACTCAGCAATTTTCTGGATATGGGCATCTATCAGCAACGGCAGTACCGTGGGCTAGATGTTGAAGAAAGCATACAGTTAGAAGCCAAATTGATGTTCTGATCTCAATCTACCTGGCTGGCGAGCTGATGCGTGCAGCGCTCGGCTCTAAGTCAGCGAGGTAATGAAGCAATATGTAATACCCTTCCCCCGGTTTGTCTAAACTGATTCCATGCGGCGGATTTGTCCCCTTGGTCCCCGCTATGGATGAAGCAAGCCGGGGGGCTTTTTTAAAGAAAGGTGGGTACGCCCTGTTATTTCTGCACGTTTTAGTTGTGCTACAATGACAGGACGTTTTTCTAATGCTTCGGCTGTTTGAAATGAGTGCTTCTGGGCCTCGTTCTCCTGTTTTAGCTAGTGCCCCCCCTTTGATGCCTCTTGTGCGGTCTGAGAATGGCTTGAGCCATTCCGACAGGCAGGAATTTATCAACTGGCTGGCACGCAATGATGCAAAGTTGCTTGCGCACTATTACACGCCTGCCGAAACTCAGGAATTGGCGTTGGAATCGGGGGGGATCGTAGCCGACTCGCTAGAAATGGCGCGTTTTGGCCAACAGCAAGACGCATCCGTTTTGGTAGTAGCAGGCGTCCGCTTCATGGCAGAGACCGCCAAAATTCTGAATCCTGAGAAGCGCGTTCTGATCCCTGCCGATCAGGCTACCTGTTCATTGGATCTGGGCTGCCCGGTTGACGAATTTAAGCGTTTCTGTGCGCAGTACCCTGATCGGGAAGTCGTAGTTTATGCAAACACCTCTGCCGCCGTTAAGGCGCAGGCAGACTGGGTGGTTACTTCCCGCATTGCTTTGGAGGTTGTAGAACATCTGGCTGGGCAGGGTAAAGAAATCCTCTGGGCTCCCGATAAGCACTTAGGCGATTACATCAGACGTCAGACAGGCATCGACATGGTGCTTTGGGATGGAGCCTGTATCGTACACGAAGAATTCAAAGCCGAAGGGATACGCAACATGCGTCAGGTCTACCCCGATGCTGCAGTCATTGCGCACCCTGAATCTCCTCGTGCGGTTTTAGACGAGGCTCAGGCTGTAGGCTCTACGTCTTATCTGGAATCAGCAGCTCGGGACTTGCCGCAATCGACCATTATTGTTGCTACTGATGCCGGTTTCTTCCATACACTCAGGCGCAACATACCGAACAAAGAGTTCCTACAAGCACCCGTTCAAGGAGAGGGAGCTACTTGTCGCAGTTGTGGGCGTTGCCCTTGGATGGCTATGAATACAGGCCAACAGATGATGGCTTTGTTGTCTGATCAGATAGCGCCGATTGAGCTCGATCCTGAGATTTGCCGACAGGCAGCCATACCCCTACAACGCATGGTAGATTTTAAACTCAGGGCTCCCCCCGATAATAACAGCCTATAAGGGCTTAGAGTTCTGCTTTCGCTAATTCGGCCAGCACTTCCTGCTGGTCGAGCAGTGCCTGATGGAGCTGAGCATCTTCGATGGCTAGGTTTATGGCTTCTGACATATGCTGGATAGCCGCTGTGTAGCGGCCATTCAATTCGGCAAAACGTGCGCTGGACCGGTGGTATTCCAGCACGTTGCCGCGCAACAGTTGCACATCGGCCAACCGTTCCCAGACAAATGGATCTTGTGGTCGAAAAGCACGCCAATGGCGCAGAAGCTGGCTGGCCTGTTCATACTGCTTAGTGGCAACCAGAGCCTGAGCCAGTATCATGGCAAAGGCGTAATCTCCAGAGTTTGTGCTTTCAAGCGGTCGCAGCAGTTCCAGAGCGAGCTGTTGTTGGTTGCTGGCAAGATACACTTCGGCTTTTAGCAGCGTAAAAGGGAGCAGTAATTCTGTGGGCAGGCTGGCGTCATCGACGGTGTCGAGTAACGCAAGGGCTTGCTCGCTTTCATTTTGGCGGCTGTAGGCCAGAGTCAACAGGTAGGTAGCAAAGATGCGCTCAATACCTGTAGTTGTTTTATGGGCGCGCTCTTGCTCAAGGATGGTTTGGGTCAAATGGGTTGCATCTGCCAGCGTGGCGCGTATCTGGATTAAATGAAACAGAGGGCTGTCTAAGATGCCGAAATGTTGTTTGGCATCCAGCAGCTGGTTAGCTCTGTTGCGGGCATCTGCTAAACGTTCCTCTGTGTAGGGGTGTGTCAGTAGATATTCGGGGGGTCTGGTGCTGCTGAGTTTGTAACTTTCTCTGAGGGTTTCAAACATTTTGACTGCGGCAAAGGGGCTGAAGCCAGCACGTGTGAGCGTTCTGAATCCGACGCGGTCTGCCTCTCTTTCATCCCTGCGGCTGTAATTCAAGGCGCTGGCCTGTAGAGCGGCAGTTCCAGCGTAGATGACTGCCAAATTCCCTTCGTTATCTGACGAACCAGACAGAATAGCGAGCAGGGTCGCAAGCATGACCACTAAACCGGCAGTTGAATTGACCTTATTTGCTTTGATGCGGCGCGCATAGTGCCGTTGGCTCAGGTGTGCCAGCTCGTGGGCTAGAACCGCGCTCAATTCGCCCTCAGACCGCGCTTTAGTAAACAGACCGGTATTTACCCCAATAATTCCTCCAGGCGCCGCGAAGGCATTGATAGAGGGATCTTTGATCACTATGGGGGAAAGAAGCTGCGGGTTCATGCCCGCTGCTTCGGACAATTTGATCAGCAGAGATTCCAAATACCGCTGGATTTGAGGGTCTTTGGAAATAGGGATGGTATTGCGTAATGACTGTAGCCAAGCCCGTCCCAGCTTTTTTTCTTCCGCAAGAGAGATGATCCCCGATGAATCATCGCCCAGCAGAGGTAAGGAATCTTCGTAGTCATCAGGCAGTGTCGCATTGATGGGTGTCGCTGATACGGGCGATGCCGCAAGGAGATAAAGCAGCAATGCTAATCCGCCCAATAAGTGCAGTAACAGAATTCGGGCAAGCTGCAGACTGATTGGGTAATAAGGCATGCGGTGGTATTACTTGTGGTTTTTTGTTAGATTATAAGTATACTATTCAGTTATCTTTAACGAGAATCGAACGTATTTAGTTTCACATTCCGCCTATACTACCTTTTATCTGGAAGTGTATGCTGGTTTCAGCCTAAGTTGCAAAGTAGTAGCCTTGGGGGTCTGAAATGGCATTGCAAGTTGCGTTAGAAGTAGATGCACGCAACAAAGCGTGTCCGATGCCGCTATTATTGCTCAGACAGGCATTATCTCAAGTTTCTGAAGGCAATGCCGTGCGCTTGCTGGCAACCGATCCCGGCGCTCAGCGTGATATTCCAATCTTTGCCGAGCAATGCGGGCATGAGGTCGTGCTTGACAGTAGCCAGAAGGGCGTTGTGATCTACACGCTTACCAAAGGCATCAGACGCTGACTGTACTCAGTTGATGCGCCCTATTTTTGTATGCGTTTTGTATGAGATTGCCCTGATATTGCCATGAAAAATTTCCTCTCAATTATCGACAGCTGGCTGCAGCGCATTTTCCAGACCCCTGAAACCAGCTTTGTGTTTATTTTGGGAGTCGGTCTGGTTCTGTTGACGGCTTTAATCGGCGATTTATTGATGCCTGTCTTCATCAGCATTGGCATTGCCTACGTGATGACGGGCTTTAAAAACAAATTGCAGCAGCTGGGCTTACCGTATTGGCTGGCGTTTAGCCTATCGTTTGCGTTTTTCATGTTCAGTCTGGTTTTGGCGCTTTTTGTTATTCTGCCGCTCATGATTCGTCAAATTGGTGAATTGGCAGGCACATTACCGGAAATGAGCGAACAGTTGCAAACTCTGATACGCACGAATCTAGGTAGCTTGCCTATTTCGATCGATCTGGATCTTGAAACACTGCTCAATAGCTTTCTGCCCCGAGCGACAGATGGCGCAGCAGCCCTAAGCTCAACATTGTTGGCGCAGTTGGGCAATATTCTGACTTTGGCCATCTATTTGTTGCTGGTGCCAGTGATGGTACTCTTTCTGATGAAAGATTACCGCGAGATTATTCAAGGCATTCTCAGCTTCATACCGGGCCAGAAATCTTTGGCTTTTGATTTGTGGACCAAAGTCGATCATATGCTGTCGAATTATGTGCGCGGCAAGGTGTTAGAAATTCTCATCGTGTGGATTGCGTCGCAAATACTCTTTACAGTGCTAGGGCTCCAATACGCAGCTCTTTTAGCACTGTTGAATGCATTGTCGGTCATTGTCCCTATCGTTGGTGTCATTGTTATCACAATCCCAGTTCTGGTGATTGGACTGTTGCAGTGGGGCTTAGCTGGCCCATTTTTCCTGCTTTTGGTCAGTTACAGCGTGCTTCAGTTCTTAGAAGGCTACGTGCTAGCCCCTCTAATCTTTTCTGAAGCGATGAAGATTCATTCCCTGACCGTTATATTGGCCGTGTTGCTTTTTGGCGGTTTATGGGGCTTTTGGGGCGCATTTTTGGCAATCCCGCTGGCAACCTTGATCAAAATCCTTCTGGAATCTTGGCCAACGCCTGAAACAGATGCTACAGATACGTCTTGAATATAGTAAAATTCGCTCTTTGTGTTTTGCAGAAATCCGGAATTTATAAATAATTAAATATAACCAATCCAATGATAATCAGAGGAAAACGATGAGCATAGCTAAAGCATTTAATTGGGTTTGCATATCATTGGTGATTTTGAGTTTTTCTGCAAATGTTGGCGCAGAGGAATCATAGAATAGTAGCCCGAAAATCACTCTATCGAGTATAGACGGAGTCTCATTAGATTTCGGAGACAAATATAAACTGAACAAAGGCATGGATTCGGAATGCGGTTTTTGGGATGACGATGCTTTATACGCTTCTTTTGGGCTAGAAACGCAAATTTTTAGTTGTTCTAACTTGGTATTTAACCTAGACGGGCATTACCGGAGAAGTAAAGAAAGTGGCGAGTAGATTTTAGATACAAGGGCAAATGATAAATTTAAATTCACACTAAGAATTGAATTTTAATGCTTAGGTATTGCAACGGATAGATCTATAAGACTCGCTATATCACCACACTTTACAAAGGCTTGACCCTAGCATGAACAGACTACTCGAAATTTTTTCCATCTTTAGCGCAGGCGGGTTATTGGGTTTTTTGGCCGGAATGGGGAGTATGCTGATTCTTTTCCCTTATATTTTTCCGCCCGCAGCAGTGAATGAAACCATAGCGGACAGGGTTATGGACGCCATGCCAGTTGCAGTAGCTTCTAGCCGATTTAGAGAGGGTACTAGCGGGCAGGATTTCGCGCATAGCGGAGAAGGCGGTATCCGAGTATACCGCTCGGCGGGAGGGGCATATTATCTAGAAATGCAGCCGGATTTCAGCGTATTGCCGGGCCCCGATTTCTATGTGTATTTGAACAGCCGGCGCGACGTCGATGATGAAGCTGATTTTTTGGCGGATACAGGGCGTCAAGAAGTGGCCAGGCTCAGGAGCTTCAGCGGTGCACAGGTGTACCGCCTGACTGACGAGCAGTTCAGAAGCATGAAGGCGGTGACTGTGTGGTGTAAGACTTTTGGCGAGTATATCGCCTCAGCCAATCTGCCCTAAGAGAAGCCTGAGGATAGGCCAGAGCTTGGAGCTGACGAGAGGATTTGAACCCCCGACCCACTGATTACAAATCAGTTGCTCTACCAACTGAGCTACGTCAGCATCTGTACTAAATTATAGACAGGGCTTGCACTGTGTGCCTGCCTACTTCCCCTATTCTAAGTTGCAGATCAGGAGATGGCTTTGGCTTCATTGCGTAATTTGTCGACCAGCTCTTCGACTGATTCGACCATGATGCCCGCTTCGCGTTCAGGCGGCGGGGTCACCTGTAAAATTTTCTGTCTAGGGGTCAGATCGAGGCCAAGCTCACTGACTGGCAGTTCTGCAAGCGGCTTGCTTCGAGCTTTCATAATGTTAGGCAAAGATGCGTAACGAGGCTCGTTCAGCCGTAGGTCTGTAGTCAGTATTGCCGGTAAGTCCAATTCGATACTTTGTAAACCACCGTCGATTTCGCGGGTGACTCCGACCTTTCCATCCTCGAATTTCAGTTCGGATACAAAGGTGCCCTGTGGCCAACCTAACAGAGCGGCCAGCATCTGGCCAGTTTGGTTATTGTCGCCATCTATGGACTGTTTGCCCAGAATAATGGCATCAGGTTTTTCGCTCTCGGCTACTTTGGCTAAAATTTTTGCAATGGCCAGCGGTTCAGTCTCAGAATCAGCAGTATCGACCAGTATCGCTCGGTCTGCTCCCAGAGCCAGAGCGGTGCGCAGTTGCTCGCTACAAGCTTTGCTACCTACCGAGATTGCGATTACTTCCTCAGCCAGCCCTTGCTCTTTAAGCCGCACTGCTTCTTCGATGGCAATTTCGCAGAAGGGGTTGAGGGCCATTTTGACGTTGTCTAGGTCTACCCCCGAGCGATCTGCCTTGGGGCGTGCTTTGATGTTGAAGTCAATGACTCTTTTAACGGCTACCAGTATGCGCATAAAGACCTCTTGAATCAGGATGGTGAGGGTTTAGGGTAAGCAATGTATCGCATGCGCCTCTACAGACCAGATTAAGCCCAGAGGCGGTACGTATGCAAGTCTTTATTTTATTCGCTGAAAGGGGGGTTTGTTAGGTGTGTGTAGAGGCGGGTCAGCCTAGCCCACAGGCTGCTCGCTAGCAGCATCATGAGTGCCAACAGCCCTAGAGCAATCATCCCAGTCAGCCAGCCATTGACTGAAGAGCGTGCGAACCAAGCGTTCCAATGCAAATTCCGTGCCCTTATAAAACCCGATGTGTTAGCAACGCTCTGCACAGGTGGGTTCGTGGCAGCTTCTGGTTCAAACCTCCATGCGGAATCTTCCAGCAGTGCTGTCAAAGAGACCGGTTCGCCGCTGCGTTGCCGCCAGACTGGAGCGGGTAGCCACGGATACAGGCTGTTGGCCAAGTGCCGGAGTAGTTCAACCGGGGCTGCCAGAGAGACCAGTGATTGATTGTTGGTCAGGTTGCGCAGTTGCTGATCTGATGTTTGCGGTTCTGTCTGGATGAGATAGACACGGTCATACGGAGGCCGCCAAGGGTTCCAGCTGATTCGAGCCCCGCTGATGATGCCGGCGTGGGGCTGGGAGTCTAGGTCTAGCAAGGTTGTCCAGCTATAGCTGTACTGGCAAGGGGTATGGTCGATGCTGTCGAACTGGATTTCGCAATCGAAAGAGCGGGCCGGCCAGTGGAGCAAAGCTTCCATGAGGTGGTGCAGGTCTTTGCTGGTCAGCCAGACTTTGACCCAAGTCTTTTGATCTGTATCCAGATCCGGCCAGTCGATCGCCAGATCTGCTCGGCTCAATAGCAGCCGGTCGTCGACCAATGCCTGTGCAGACCGCTGATGGCTAGCTGTATCGGCAGATTGTGCTGGGGTAGTTGCGGCTACTGTAAAAAGCAATCCAACAGCCAGACGCTTAAGCCTTTTGTGATGCGCACTACCCAACAGAGCGTCACTTAAGTTCTTGCGAGCTTCGCTTGAGCAAGCGGCGTGCAATGACCAGCTGCTGTATCTGTTGGGTGCCTTCAAAGATATCCAGAATTTTGGCGTCGCGGGCAAATTTTTCGAGCAAGTGTTGCTCGCTGTATGCTGTAATGCCGCACAGAGAAACGCATTTGAGACAGATATCTGTAGCAGTGCGCCCGGCTTTGGCTTTAGCCATGGAAGCTTCCATGGAGTTGGGTTTTTTGTTATCCATCATCCAAGCGGCTTTGAGCGTCAACAGGCGGGCAGCTTCCCAGTCCGCTTCCATTTCTAGCAGCTGATCTGAAATGCTGCTTTGGTTTGCTGATGCCCTGTTGTAGTCTAGAGAGATGCCTTCAGATTCCAGTAGTTCGCGGGTCATTTCCAGTGCCGCACGCGCACAGCCTACTGCCATGGCAGCAACGATAGGTCTGGTATTGTCGAAGGTTTGCATAACGCCGCCAAAGCCTTTGGCTGACTCAGCCTTGTTCTTTTGTTCGGGTGCTGAGCCGAGCAGCTGATTGAGTGGGACAGTGCAGTCTGTAAATTGGATACTGGCTGTATCTGATGCCCGAATGCCCAGTTTGTGCTCCAGACGTGTGACCTCCATGCCCGGTGTTCCTGTGGGCACAATAAAAGAACGAATCCCTGATTTTCCTAATTTTTTATCAACCGTAGCCCAAACCACTACCGCTTCACAACGGGCGCCGTCTGTTACAAAGATTTTTTCTCCGTTGAGTACCCAATGGTCCTCTTTTTGTACAGCTGTTGTGGCGATATTTTTAGAGTCTGAACCCGCCTGGGGCTCTGTGATGGCCATGGCTACAAACTGGCTGCCCCATTTGGCGCGCTGGTCATCGCTTCCTACTGCTGCCACAGCTGCATTCCCCAGGCCTTGGCCAGGTCTGGCCAGCATCAAGCCTACATCTCCCCAGCACAGCTGTTCGACAGCTAGAACAGTCAACATGTTGCGCCCATTCTTGTTGCTGGAGGTTTCTTTGCTAGCCGCTGGCGCCGGTGTTTTTTTGTCAACTTTGTCGACCTTGTCAACTTGGGCGCTCGTTTTCTCCATCGCTTTCTGAGTAACGCGGCCGAATTCTTTCAGCTCTACCGGTTCTTGATGTTCGGCACGATCGTATTTGCGTGACAGGGGCCTAAAAAAGTGCTCGGCGGCTAGATGGGCATTATCCGAAGCTTGCTGCAGATGTTCGGGCAGTTCGAGTTGGATCATGGAGGGTATTCCAGTGTGGTAGTGAGCAGTGGTCAGGTGGCGCGGTACCGCAGTACCGCGGTACTCAGGGCACAATCGTAAGCGGCATTAGCTCTACGGCTCTGAGGTTGCGATACCAGAGTTCCACTGGATGTTCGCGCGTGTATCCGTGCCCGCCTAAAAGTTGTACTCCATCATTGGCTATTTGCATGCCTTTCTGGGCAGAAAAACGGTGGGCAAGTGCTGCCAGCCGCGTGATTTCGGAGGCTTCGGAGTGGTTTTCAGCAGCACCAGCTGCACGCCATACTAAAAGGCGCATGGCTTCAGTTTCGGTGGCGGCATCGGCCAGCTTAAAAGCCACGGCTTGTCGGTTGGAAATCGGCTCTCCAAAGGCTTGTCGTTCGTTACAGTAGGGGATGCAATAATCCAGAATACCTTGGCAAACTCCCACAGTTGCAGCTGCAATACCGATGCGCCCTAGAGCCAGAATACGCGCCAAATCTACTCCATTTTCAGCGCCTATTTCGGCTTGCCGAGGTACGCGCACAGAATCGAGCTTGAGGTTGCTCATGCCCAGAGCGCACAGTCCCATCCAGCGTTCCTGTTCGATGCCTAGACCCTTTGTGCCGCCCTCTACTACGAATGCACGCACAACCCCCGTGTCGCTGTCGGTAGCAGAGACCAGAAGGTATTGTGCTTGTGCCCCCAGAGGAATTGCGGATTTGGTGCCATCTAGCACCCAATCTTCCCCTTTTCTGACAGCTTGAGTTGCTGGTTTTAGAGGGTCGGAGGTGGCTTTGGGTTCTATTAGCGCCAGACTGGCTGCAACAAAATCAGAGCTTGTCAGTGCTTTGAGCCAATGCTCGCACTCCGATGGGCTGGCTTGATCCATCAGCGCGTTGGCAAAGGACACTGGAGACAGTGCAGCGATAGCCATGGCCATGTCTCCGTAGGCGAGTGTTTCTGCTACCAGTGCATTTGAAATGGGAGAGCGCGCACCGTTGCCGCCGATCGATTCGGGTAGGTTCGCTAGAGGCAGGCCCAATGCTGCAACCTGCGCCAGATAGGACTCAGGAAGCTGTTGTTCTAGATCCGCTTTTTGAGCTTGAGGGCGTAACTGTTCTTGAGCAAAGCGTGTGAGTGCGTCAATAACGAGCTGCTGTTCTTCAGAGGGGGTCAGGTCAAAAGCGCGATCGAAGGATGGAGTCATGGTCATACAGCATAGGTTATTGGCTAAAAGCTAGAGCGCTTTTTTCAAAAGAGACTGGCGTCGTCAGTGGGTTTTGAAATTCTATCCAGTTATCTCGGGAGGGGCCAGTAGAGATGGCAACAACCGGCGCACCACTCAGCTCTTCCAGACGTTCCAGATAATGCAGTGCTTCGGGGGGCAGGTCCGATCGGCTCTTGCATTTGGCTACAGGCTTATGCCATCCTGGCAAAGTTTCCCATTGGATATCGGTAGCATCAGGTTGCCAGTCTGTGTGGGTTGCCGGTTGCGGGTAATCTGTGGCAATTTTGATTTCGGGCCAGCCGTCAAAGATATCGAGTTTGGTGACTATGAGCCCGGAAATACCGTTATGTTTTACGGCTTCGCGTAGCAGAACCGCATCCTGCCAGCCGCATCGTCTCAGGCGGCCAGTAGTGGCCCCTCGTTCGTGTCCACTTGTTTGCAGTCTGGCACCCGTTTCATCGTGCAGTTCCGTGGGAAACGGCCCGCTACCTACGCGCGTCATGTACGCTTTGGCAATGCCCAGTACTCTAGTCGCAACGGTAGGGGGCAGCCCAGAGTTGCAGACGGCGGCAGCAGCAGAGGTGTTGGATGAGGTGACATAGGGGTAGCTGCCTTTGTCTATGTCTAGCAGATAACCCTGTGCTCCTTCCAGAATAATCTGCTCGTTGCGCATCATGCGATTCAGCAGAATGGCAGGGATGTTGGCAATTAATGGGGTGATGCGCTCAGCCTGTTTGAGCAAGGCGTCCAGTTGCTCCGATAAATCGAGTGTGTCTTGTTGATACCGGTGACGCAGCATAAAGTTGTGAACTTCTAATAATTCTTCCAGTGTTCGTTCCAGCAGTTTGGGCTGGCTCAGATGGTACATGCGCAAGCCTCTGCGTGCGACCCGATCTTCATACGCAGGGCCTATGCCTCTACCTGTCGTGCCAATAGCCTCTTTACCAGTTGTTGCCTTCAGTCTTTCTGCGGCCACATCCAATTGGATATGGCTGGGCAAGATCAGATGGCAGTTAGGGTCGATACGCAGGCGGGCTTCAATACCTGTATGCAGCTGTTGCAATTCGTCCAGTTCTTGAATCAAGGCATCGGGTGAAATGACCACACCTTGCCCGATACAGAGCTCATTTTGAGCATGTAGTACGCCTGAGGGAATCAGATGTAAGACAATGCGGTGATTGTTGACTTCTAGGGTGTGCCCAGCATTGTGACCGCCTTGATATCGGCACACGGCTGTACAGGATTCGGCCAAAGTGTCTACGACTTTGCCTTTGCCTTCATCGCCCCATTGGGCGCCAATGACGACAGTTGCTCTCGGATCTGTCATAAGATTGTTTCTGTTTTGGTTTAGGTGGTATGGGGTTTGTTCAGGTTGTAGATGCCCCTGAGCTATCGGGCTGAGCTGTCAGCGCTGTTAGCTGCCATGCGCCTTCACGCCATTCCAGTTTGTGGGTGCAGTGAGGCGGTCTGTGATCCTGACCTTTGAGCTGCTGTACCACTGTTTGGCCTGACCGTCTCAGTTGTTGTGTGCAAAGCGTTAGAGCCTGGTGTTTGGAATCGCCGGCTGGCACATAAGGTGCAAAGATGGCATCTTCTATAGGCGCTTGTTTCTCATTCTGTCGGCTCAGAGTCGCCAGCAGCCACAAGCTGGATGAAAAACCGACAGCGGTAGATTGATCCAGAGCCATATAACGGCCGCCTGCCGCCACTGAGGCATTGTGAGAGGGTGTAAAACAGCTGAATACAGGCCCTTTATGGTAAAGCCGTGTAGAAATATCAGCGAGGTCGAATAGTTTGGGCATATCATCTGGGCTGGCTGCTGCCAACTCTAAGAGTTCGTTGACGGCTGATTCAACTCCGACAAGATGCATGAAAGGTTTTGCGATCTCTGCTAGCTGATCCATACTGCCATGAGCGTTACACAATTGTTCTACCAGATGTAGATGTTGGCTCGAGATCGAGCGGTTTTCAAGAAGGTCTCGGATTTCAGGCCATGCCCTTTGTTGCAACAGGGAGGCGATCTGTGTCCGTATAGGTGCCTGTATCTGTGCTTGATCCATGAGAGCGACAAAGAATTGGGTGTGTCCCAGGCTGATGGCAATTTCATCCAGTTTTGCCTTGTGTAGTGATCCGATCATCAAATTCATGACTTCACAGTCGGCTTCGGTCGATTCGGCCCCAAACAATTCGATCCCTACCTGAGAATAAAAACGGGGGGCGTTTAGAGAATCCGCCCACCTCTGGGCGACTGGAAGACAGTAACAGAGCCTCAGTGGGTTGGGGATAGCGCTCATCTGGTTGTATCGAATCGAGGCAATTTGAGCCGTTGTGTCGGAACGGATAGCCAGCCTTTTTCCCGATACTGGGTCAGAGAGCTCAAACAGGTTGCTGTTGTACTCCACATCCTGGCCAAAGCGCAGGTTGTCAGCAAATTCAAGGAAAGGAGGCGAGGTTTGCAGGTAGCCCCAGGTCTTGTATAGATCCAGTAGCTTTCGCCGCAGGCTCTCCAGCTTTTCGGTTTGCTCAATAGAAGGCGCTTCAATGCCCTCTGGATGTATCCAAGCAAAGTCCATGTCGGATTATTGGGTGTGAGCGGGGTGGCCGTATCGGTTGGTTTGTGCCCAGATTCAGGGTTGAGTCAGCGAGTCAGTTTGTTTGAAATATTTGAAAAACTCACTGTCCGGCCTCAAGAGCAGAACATCCCCTCTAGAGGAGAACGAATTGCGGTAGGCTTCCAGGCTTTTCAGGAACAGATAGAAATCGTATTTATCTTGCAACACTTCGTTGTAGATGGTAATGGCCTGAGCATCGCCCGCTCCTCGCATGTTCTCTGCGTCTCGGTATGCTTCTGCCAACATAATTTCGCGTTCTTTATCCGCGTTGGCTCGTATTTTTTCGGATATTTCCTTACCCTCTGCCCGAGCTTCGTTTGCCAATCTTTGACGCTCGGCACGCATGCGTCGGTATACAGATTCACGCGCATCTTCAGGCAATTCGATGCGCTTGATGCGCACATCTATGACTTTAATCCCAAGCGACGAGCGAACCTGCTGGTTGAGCGCAGTAGGTAAGGCGTCCATAATGTCGTCTCTTTCATCTGAAACCGCTTCCCACTTGCCGCGTTCACCAAACTGGTTGCGTAGGGTATCATCGACCCGAGCTGCCAGTAGATCCCCCAGCCGCCTAGAGTTCCCTGCGGCACGTCGGTAAAAGGTGCCAGCATCATCGACCTGCCAAGTGACATAGGAGTCTACTTCTAACACTTCTTTTTCTTTGGTGAGGTAGGTCTGGGGCAGAAGATCGACAATCTGGATTCGAGCGCTAAATATGCGCAAATTCTGCAAGACGGGTATCTTGAATCCGAACCCGGGCTGAATATCGTCATCGATCAATTCACCAAGCTGTAGCATCACTGCGCGCTCGGTCTCTTTAACGATGTAAAAACTTTCCCAGCCGATAGCCAAAATTGCAGTCAGGATGACCATCAGGATAGATTGACGGGTGCTCATGGAACTAGCGTCTCCTTGCTTTGGACATTGATTCGGATGCGCCTAAATGGTTTTTGACGATATCTTCAACCAGTTGGCGCAGATCCTGACCCGATTCAAGGGCGGGCGCTTGGTTTTCACGTTTGACTAACTGGTCCAGCGGCAGGTAAAGCAAAGAGTCGCCTTCGCCTGTATCTACAATAATCTTGGAACTGGCTTTGAGTACGTCCTGCATGGTTTCTAGATAGAGCCTGCGCCGAGTCGCTTCAGGAGCCTGGCTGTAGGCTAAAAATTGCTGCTCGATACGTTGGGTATCACCGGTTGCATGGGCAACTACACGCTCTCGGTATCCCTCAGCCTGTTGCCGTAGCCTGCTGGCCTGTCCGCGTGTTTCGGGCAAGATGCGATTTTGGTAGGCCTCAGCTTCGTTGCGCATCCGCTCTTTGTCTTCGCCCGCCCGCACTACATCTACAAAATCGGCCTGTACCTCTTGAGGTGGGTTGCCTTTGAGTAGGTTGACCTTGACCACTCGCAACCCATTGCGGTAGTTTTTTAGGTAGCGCTGTAGCCGTTCGTGTATGGCAGCAGCAATGACTTCACGCCCTACTGATAATGCATCGTCCAGCGTGCTTTCGCCGATCACGTGTCGTACTGCGCTCTCGGTTGTCAGCCTGAGGCTGTGCTCTGGGTCGTCCAGATGGAGGACGTATTCTTTGATATCTTCGATGACATACTGCACAGTGACTGGAACAGAAATGATGTTCTGGTCCTTGGTGAGCATGTGCGCTTCGTGTCGGTAGCTACGGACCTCGGTGGTATTCTCGATGAAAATTTCGTCGAAAATCAGCATGCGCCAATTCAAGCCTTCATTGTGAACGGTCTCGAACTTGCCGAGATGCAGCACTACCGATTGCTCACGCGCATCCAGTGTATAAAATCCGCCCAAAAACCAGACCAGAGGGATGGCCAACAGCAGTAATAGCATTAGAAACCAGAGGGGACGCTTGGGCTTTCCTGAGCCATCCTTCGAGTTGCCACCACCGAATAAAGAGCGCAACCCTTTGCTTATATCCTCCAAAGGATTTGCGGGCTCTCCAGATTGTCTCGAGGAGTCATTGTTCCGCCAAGGATCGCGGTCGTCTTGGCCATTGTAGTGCTGAGTAGCGTGCATCTTGCGTAAAGCTCTGTGTTCGTGCGCGGCGATCATCTGGATTGCTGAACTGTGCATTCTGCCTGATGCTGCAGTCATAGAAGCGTCCCGCAGATGAGTTGCCGTCAAACAATCTAGCTAGGCTATTTTAGCAAACTAAAATGTATGTTTGCCTTTGCTGTATGGCTTGCCCAGTTACAAAAGCACGAGTTACCAAAAGCACGAGGCATCTCATTGGTCGAGGCAGGGGTGTAGCAATGCTCACCCGCGCGGCTGAATTACAGGAATTATAGGAACTATAGGATAGTAGAGGATTTTGGAGGATTAGATGAGTAGAGAAAAGCTTGAATTCGATATTTTGATAGTGGGTGCCGGGCCTGCCGGACTCAGTTGCGCGATTGAGTTGGCCAAACGTGCCTCTAGCTTGGATCAGCCGCTCAATATTGGCGTGGTGGAAAAAGGCTCAGAGGTAGGCGCGCATATTCTGTCAGGCGCCGTTTTGGACCCGCGGGCTCTGGACGAACTGTTGCCCGATTGGCGCAATGAGGATGCGCCGATCAAGACTCCAGTGGCGCGCGATCGCATTATGCTGCTCACTTCCAAATGGGGTTTGCGGGTACCTACTTTCTTCGCCCCCTTTATGCACAACAAGGGCAATTATGTCATCAGTTTGGGCAATCTGTGCCGCTGGCTTGCCAAAAAAGCCGAAGCGTTGGCAGTCAATATTTTTCCAGGCTTTGCAGCTGCCGAGCTTTTGATCGAAGACGGCCGCGTGGTAGGTGTGGTGACAGGTGATATGGGCGTGGATGCCAAAGGGGCTCATAAAGCTTCTTATCAGGAAGGCATCGAGCTGAGAGCGCGCTACACAGTATTCTCTGAAGGCTGTAGGGGCCATCTGGGCAAACAATTAATTGCGCATTTTGGCTTGGACGAAGGCAAAGACCCGCAGCATTATGGCATCGGCCTGAAAGAAATCTGGAAGCTCGCACCCGACCGGCATGAGCCCGGGCTGGTCATTCATACCACTGGCTGGCCATCCCAGAAAAAGACAGTCTCTGGTTCATTTCTGTATCACGGTGATAATGGCGAAGCTGCCGTAGGTTATGTGGTGCCTTTGAGCTACAAGAACCCTTATTTGAACCCATTCGAAGAATTTCAGCAGTGGAAGCAGCATCCGGCGATTCGCCGCTATCTGGAAGGAGGTGAGCGCCTCTCTTACGGTGCGCGCGCGCTGATCAAAGGGGGCCCGCAGTCCAGACCCCGCATGTGGTTTAACGGTGGGCTTTTAATTGGTGATGATGCCGGTACATTGAACTTTGCCAGAATCAAGGGCACACACACGGCTATGAAATCCGGTATGTTGGCTGCGCAATGTATCGTAGATGTCTGGAAATCCGATGCCGAAGCCAGTAGTGAAGATGCTCTTTGCGGCTATGAGGAATTGTTTCGCGCCAGCTGGCTGCACGACGAGCTGATGCGTAATCGCAATTTCGGAGCGTTATTGCATCGGTTCGGCGGTATCCTAGGTGCCGCATTGGCATTCGTAGAGCAGGGTATTTTCAGAGGCAAGCTGATGACGCTCTCAGAGCCTGTGCCGGATTATGCCGAGACGGTTCCTGCGGCTAAAGCCCGCCCCATCGAATATCCAAAGCCAGACAATACCATCAGTTTCGATCGTTTGTCTTCTGTGTTTCTATCGAATACCAACCACGAAGAAGACCAGATGTGTCATTTGCGATTGACCGATAAAGAACTTCCTATTCGGGATAACTTGCCTACCTATGCCGAGCCAGCGCAGCGTTACTGCCCTGCTGGCGTCTACGAAGTGGTGGGCGAGGGCGATGCAGCGCGTTTTGTCATCAATGCCCAGAACTGCGTGCACTGCAAAACCTGTGACATCAAAGACCCGGCCCAGAATATCAACTGGGTGACGCCAGAGGGAGGCGGGGGGCCGAACTATCCCAATATGTAGCAGCATGGCATGTGTTGCAGGTTGCTGTGAGACCTCACAACAGGCAGTAATTAAGGCGCCAAAGTGCGCCAGTTCAGTCAGCGTTCTGTCAGGTCAGGAGGTGCTGTACATAGTCTGCCAACTGGTCGGATTGTGCAGGCATGTTGATGCTACGTGGTTGACTACTGGCAAGGCGCCGTGCTACAGCTTGAGGGATCTGTGCCGGTTGCAGGCCTGCCTGTTCGATAGCGCTGGGGAATTTGCAGGGGTGGGCGGTCGAAACCACAACAACTGGGCTGGGGCTGGACTTGTTGTGCAACATTTGCTGCGCTGAAAGTGCAGCTATAGCCGTATGAGGGTCTATCAAATGGCCGTGATCCTCGTGCACACGGGCTATTTCTCTCAGAATGTCAGCGTCGCTATGGG
>JBPCXB010000010.1:0-9881 GCA_051008935.1 Gammaproteobacteria bacterium
AGGTGGTTAGCCCCTCTTCTTCACTTGATTCACCCGCTGCGCAGACCCCCAACAGATCAGAGCTCTCGAGAACAAACGAGAAGAGGAATGCGCTTTTTCCAAACAGTTCTAAGACACTAACGTGAAACTGATCCCCTCTAGGGTTAGTGGTTGAGACGCTCTTCAAGTCATCACTATCTGCCCACCCTACATCTCCATAGGCGTTTTCAGACTGCTGGCCACATCCAACTATCAAGCCGGATGCAAGCAAGGCAGTACTCAGTAATATTTTTTTCATCGGTACGTTTACTGTTATTAAGCTTGCGCTCATTCTATCCCACTCAGCTGAAAGAGCAAAGCCATAGAGGGGGCGGCTAGGCATAGCTATGGTAGTAAGGGATTTCTTGACTGATCCAGTAAGAAATAAAGTATGCTAATGATCGGATATTTTTAAAAAGCTAAGTGAGTTTTGAGCCTTAAACGTGGATGCTGAGCAGTTAAAACAGTTGGAAGCAGACCTATGGGCCGCAGCAAAAAACTTTCGTGTGGACTCGGATCTCAAAGCTTCTGAGTATAGCGCGCCGGTTATGGGTCTCATCTTTCTAAAATTCGCGGATATTAATTACCGTCGTCACGAAGTCGCTATTTTGGAGGAGTTTGAAAGGTTAAAAGGCGGACGCCGCGAAAAGCCCATTCATGAGATTGCGGTCGCGACCTGTGGCTTTTATCTTCCTGATCACGCCCGTTATAGCTATCTGCTCAATCTCCCTGAAGATCAGGACGTCGCCAAGGCCATCGAGACGGCGATGGCGTCCATAGAGAAATACAAGCCGGAGTTGGAAGGCAGCTTGCCCAAGAACGAGTACTATCGTCTAACCCGCACCGAGCAGATGAAGCACTTGCCCTTTAGCCTGCTGCGCCAGTTCGACAACATCCCGGACGAAGCATCAGGCGATATATTTGGCAAGATATACGAGTACTTCCTGGGCAAGTTTGCCCTTGCTGAGGGTAAGGGCGGGGGTGAGTTCTTTACCCCGCGCTCGGTGGTGCGCCTCATGGTCGAAATCATCGAGCCGCATGGAGGTTCAGTGTTAGATCCGGCCTGTGGTTCAGGGGGTATGTTCGTGCAATCCGCCCAGTTCATTGAAGAGCACCGCAAGGAATATGAGGCTAAGGGAGCGGACACTAGTGTCTTTGTCTCTGGGCAGGAGAAAGAGAGCGAAACCGTCAAACTGGCGCGGATGAACCTCGCAGTCCACGGCTTACGGGGAGAAATCAAGCAGGGCATCACCTACTACGAGGATCATCACAACACCTTTGGCAAGTTCGACTATGTTCTGGCCAATCCGCCCTTTAATGTAAAAAACGTTTCCCTGGCTGATGTTGAGGGAGATAGGCGCTTTAATACCTACGGTATCCCGCGCAAAAAGACTAAAGCCAAGAAATCTGAGCAGGGCAAGCAGACCGTCCCTAACGCCAACTACCTATGGATCAACCTTTTCGCTACAGCGCTGAAAGAGCCCAGTGAGAATTCGCCTGGAGGGCGCGCCGCCCTCGTCATGGCCAACTCTGCTTCTGATGCACGGCACTCAGAGGCCGATATCCGTCAGACCCTCATCGAGAATAACCTCATCTACGGCATGCTGACCCTGCCGTCAAACATGTTCTACACGGTCACTCTTCCTGCTACGCTGTGGTTCTTTGATAAGGGCAAGACCGACGACCGCATCCTTTTCATCGACGCACGTAATATCTTCACTCAGATCGACTCCGGTCACCGTGAATTTTCTGAAGACCAGATTCAGAACATCGCTATCATCAGCCGCCTGCACAAAGGCCGCAGCGACGAGTTTTTTGCTCTTATCGACAGATATTTCGCCTCAGGCATGGAGCGCCTTGCCGAAAGCAAGATCCAGGTCGAGCCCGTTTCCCAGAACATCCTTGAAGTTCTTGCTGACAAAGCGGGTAAGGGCGCAGTCGCCAGCCTAGTGAAAACTTGGGACGACCTCGCCCAGCTGGAGAAAGCCTACGCCGCCTACCAGCAGAAGAATCATGGAGCCTCAGTAGAAAATAAGAATGCCGCCCAGCAGGATCTGCGTGCAACCTTCGTTCCCTTCTTCAACCAGCTTCATGGCTGTCTGAAACAGATCGACAGGGCTGTGCGCCGTCACGAAAAAGCTTTCACGGAAATGGGGACTCAAACCGGAAAGCGCCAGACCGCCGATCGTGCCACTAGGCAGCTCAAGGCCGCCCTTGAAGCCCTGCATGTAGAGGTGAAGAACGCCGAGGGCGCCTTTGCCCACATCCGCTGGCTGCAGGAACGTTTCCCCGAGGCGCAATACGAAAACGTCACCGGCCTCTGCAAACTGGCTAATCTTGACGATGTGAGGGAACAGGACTACTCGCTCAACCCTGGGCGCTATGTCGGCGTCGTGATCGAGGAAGATGGAAAGACCGAGGAGGAGTTCATTTCCGATGTTGTCGATCTCAACGATCAGCTAGAGGATCTCTCAAAATCGGCCTCGAACCTCGAGAGAACTATCTCTTTAAATATAGAAATTCTGGCGGGATTAAACGAGTGAAAGAGGACTTCCAAACCGTCCAAGAGCTTTGCACTAGTGTCATATCCGGCGGTACGCCAAGCCGTGGTAATGCGTCATATTGGGATGAAGGGGACATTCCATGGATGAAAACCGGCGAGATTAAACAGAATTTCATTTACGCCACTGAGGAATACATCACACAATTGGGGCTCAATAACTCCGCGGCGAAAATGATCCCCAAAAACAGTGTAGTAGTTGCACTTTACGGTGATGGATACACGGCAGGATCAGTTGCAACCAATAAGATTCCCCTGACCACGAATCAAGCGTGCTGCAACCTCATAATTGACGATACAAAGGCGCATTACGGATTTGTCTATTACTACCTCAAGGGTAGCTATTCAAATTTGGTAAGCCTTAAATCCGGCGCTTCGCAGCAGAATTTGAACGGTCTGACTATAAAGTCGTTTCCGATACTAAAAGTTGCGCTCCCAATACAGCGCAAGATCGCCGCGATCCTGACGGCCTACGATGACCTGATCGAGACCAACAAGCGCCGCATCGCTGTGCTCGAAAAAATGGCTGAGGAACTCTATCGCGAATGGTTTGTCCGTATGCGCTTCCCCGGCCACCAAAGTGCCAAATTCGTTAAAGGCGTGCCGGAGGGATGGGAGGAGCTGAAACTCGACGATCTGATCCCAGGTGATGGGCTTGAAACTGGCAAGCGCCCCAAAGGGGGAGCGGAGGATTCGGGAATCCCAAGTATTGGTGCGGAGAACGTAGTCGGGATTGGTCGCTACAACTTCTCCAAAGAAAAGTATGTGAACGAAAGTTTCTATTCTGCGATGCGCCAGGGAAAGGTTCGGGGCAAAGACGTCCTATTTTACAAAGATGGTGCTGAGATTGGACGCGTCAGCCTTTTTCAGGATGGCTTTCCCTACAGCGAGTGTTGCGTCAATGAGCACGTGTTTCTTATCCGCACCCAAAACTTGCGTTACCAGTATTTTTTATACTTCTATCTTAGCCAGCCCCAGCTTAGGGAATATGTGAAGTTGATTAATAAGAACGCGGCTCAGCCGGGCATCAATAAAGCTGAACTTCGTAGTATCCCCGTCGTGCTTCCTCCGTCCTCTTTGGTGGAAGACTTCGATAAACTTGTTTCGCCGCTTGCCAGTGAACTGTTCACCTTAGCGAAGACCGATATCATCTTGCAACAAACCCGCGATCTGCTCCTGCCACGCCTGATTTCTGGCAAGCTGTCGGTCGAAGACCTGGACATCCAGTTCCCGCCCAGCATGCAGGAAAAAGCTACTGAGCCGGAGCCCGCCCATGCCTAACTTTATTTCAGAAGACGATATCGAAATAGCCATGGTGCAGCGCCTGCAGCATGACTATGGCTACGATACGCTGAACTGCTTCACCGCCGATCCGGCCGACCTCAAAGACGGCTCTGGGCGAACTGACAAGCGCGATGTTATCTTCCCTGATCGCCTGAAGGCAGCGGCCATCGTTCTGAATCCGGGGTTTCCTGAATCAGCTATAGACGGCGCACTTAAGCAACTGTGCGACAAGCGCCAGGCAATGTCTGCCATCGCTGCCAACCGCGAATTGGACGGCCTGATTCGTGATGGTGTGCAGGTCGAATTTAAAGATGAGCAAAACAAGCTTCGCAAAGAGCGCGTTAAGGTTATCGATTTTGACGACTCTTCGCAGAATCAGTTTCTGGCTGTTACTCAGCTGTGGATACAAAGCACCGGGGCGACGGCGAAAGCAAGCTATCGCCGACCTGACATTTTGCTCTACATCAACGGTTTGCCTCTGGTCTTTATCGAGCTGAAAAACTCGAACGTCAAGCTGCGCTCAGCGTACGATGACAATCTGATTAACTACAAGTCAGATATACCGCAGCTTTTTCTCACAAACGCACTCTGTGTTTTTTCAAATGCTATAGAAACCCGAGTGGGAAGCTTGACCGCCGAGTGGGAGCACTTTTTCCACTGGCTACGCCCGGACGATGAGAAAGAAAAAATCCGTCGGGAGCAGATAGAAGCAGAAGGTACCAGCGCCGAGAGGTTTTTAGCTGGTATTTGTAAGAAAGAGGCTCTCCTTGACTATATCGAGAACTTTGTTATCTATCACAAAGAAACCCAGAAGATCATTGCCCAGAACCATCAATTCATTGGCGTTAACCGAGGTTATGAGAAGTTTCTTCGGCGCAATGAATTTGGCGGAAAGCTAGGTGTGTTTTGGCATACTCAGGGCTCGGGCAAGAGCTTTTCGATGATCTTCTATTCCCGGAAGATCTTCCGAAAGTGTGAAGGTAACTACACCTTTGTTGTGGTTACGGATCGCGACGATCTCGATGGTCAGATTTATAGGAATTTCCTTAATACCGGCACGGTGCGGAAAGAAGAGGCGGCCCAACCGAGCGATAGTGAACAGATGCGAACGTTTCTGGGGCAGAACAAGCCCCTCGTTTTCACTTTGATTCAGAAATTCAGATGGCCCAAAGGCCAGAAGTACCCGGTCCTTTCCAAGCGCGATGACACCATTGTGATTGTCGATGAGGCCCATCGCACGCAGTACGCATCACTTGCTGAGAACATGCGAGCTGGCCTGCCTAATGCACAATATCTGGCATTCACGGGTACTCCTCTTTTGGGGCGCGATAGAAAGACCAATGAGTGGTTTGGTGATTATGTGTCTGAGTACAACTTCAGCCAGTCAATGGATGATGGTGCAACGGTACCTCTGTTTTATAAGAAGCGTGTGCCAGAAGTTCTCAATCAAAACGACGATCTCAGCGAAGAGTTCTACGAGATCCTGCAAGAGGAAAACTTCGACGATGCGCAGCAGGCGAAGCTAGAGCAGCGCTTCTCCAGCGAACTTGAGGTGATAAAACGCGATGATCGCCTCGAAACGATAGCCAAGGATATTGTCTATCATTTTCCCCGCCGAGGTTACAAAGGTAAGGGGATGGTCATTGCCGTGGATAAGTTCACGGCAGTGAAAATGCACGACAAAGTGCAAAAGCTCTGGAAGGAAGAGATTAAATCGCTTCGAAGTGAGATCAAGAAATCTACAGATGAGATTCACGTGGCTCGACTAAAAAGGCAGGTCGAATACATGAGGAAAGTGGAGATGGCTGTGGTCGTCAGTGCTGAGAATGGTGAGGAGGAAAAATTCGATCAACAGGGTCTCGATATTCGTTTGCATAGAAAGCGAATGGAGCAAATTGACGAGAACGGCCACGATCTGGAATACAACTTCAAAGACCCAGCCGACAGTCTTCAGTTGGTATTCGTTTGTGCCATGTGGTTAACAGGGTTCGACGCTCCTACGGTATCAACTCTTTATCTCGATAAGCCTCAGAAAGACCACTCCCTAATGCAGACCATTGCCAGGGCAAATCGGGTTTGTTCTCATAAGGTTGATGGCGTCGAAAAGAAAAATGGAGAGGTTGTCGACTATTACGGCGTCTTTGGGCGACTGAAGAAAGCGATAAGGGATTACGGGGAGGGTGACGAAGGTACTGATGGGCCACCAGTCAAGGATAAGGATGAGTTGCTATGCTTACTCACCGTAGCCATTGAGGAGGGCAAGCAGTTCTGCACGTCTATTGGATTGGAGCTTGATAACGCACTGCAGAGTGACGATGTATTCCAGAAAGCCGGCTTGTTTGAAGGCTGGGCAAATACGCTGTTGGAGATCGATGAGTGGCGGAAGTCGTTTAACGTCTATGCCAACACCATCAATGGATTGTATGAGGCGAGTAAGCCGGAGATTCTGGGCAATCCCATCGTGCGCACCGTCGCCGTATTCCAATATTTGAGAGGTGTGACTGACAGCATCATCCAGCAGCAAGATATCGACTCCGCTGTGAAGCAAATTGGTGATCTGCTCGATGAGAGCGTCGTGGTAGACGACGAGGGATTCTCTGGCGTTAAGGATTCAGGGCCGGGATACCGGATTGAACAGAAAGGAAAGTCATGGGATCTCAGCAAAATTGATTTTGACCAGCTCAAAGAAGACTTTAAGCAAGTCCAATACAAGAACATCGAAATTGCCGATCTCAGAGCATTCCTAGAGGCGAAGCTAACGCAGATGCTCAAGGCAAATCGGATGCGAAGAGATTTTGCGGAAAGGCTGCAAGAAATTATTGAAAAATACAACTCGGCTAGCAGTTCAGCTGACGCGGACTTCGAGGAGCTAGTCCGTTTTGCTCAGAGTCTCAAGGAGGAGGAGCAGCGGCACGTTAAGCTCGGTCTCACTGAAGATGAACTAGAAATTTACGACATCCTGTGTAAAGAAAGCATGACTGACTCTGAGGAGCAAAAAGTACGGCTGGCCGCAAAAACCCTAATTGCTCAACTTACGGCAAATTCTCCACGTGTGCTGGTGCAGGATTGGTTCAAGGATAGGCAAACAAGATTAGTTGTCCGAGACAAAGTAGGCGAGGTACTGGATGAGTGGCTGCCAAAAGACGGATACGAAAAAAAACTGTTTATTGAAAAGCGA
Organism: Gammaproteobacteria bacterium; assembly: GCA_051008935.1. GTDB lineage: Bacteria > Pseudomonadota > Gammaproteobacteria > JBPCXB01 > JBPCXB01 > JBPCXB01. The sequence continues at coordinate 7,041 of JBPCXB010000010.1, forward strand.
GATCGGGTTTTTGATTTGGCGTTAGATCTTGCGATTAATCATCAGCGGTGGGCGGCGTAGCGCGCCCTGAGCCTGCGCACAGTTAATGGTTATGTGGGGGCACCGATAACCTGGGGGACATGGTAATGAAAAGCTTAAGTCGCAGTCAGATTTACCATTTTTCGCTTTATACACATGTCTACCTATTAAGCTTGGAGGCTGATACATTTATAAGTTAATATTATTTCTATAAGGTGTTCTGAGTGCAGTTACTGTAGGCGCAAGTACAACTTAATCTTTATGAGTAGAATAGCCAAATAATCAATTTTAATTTGGTGAGCAAGTCATGATTGACCAAGAAAAACTTTGCTACTCACTTATCCACTCTGATTCTGAAGAAGACGTCATAGCTGAACTTTCTAGAGTTGGATTATGGAGTAGCCCTAATAATTGGCGCCCATTGGGGAAAAACCCAGCGAATTGGTCAGTGGTGGGAAACCAACAAGACGACGCCTATGGCGCAATGGCAGAGTTATTAATTAACTCATGCGATGCTATTTTGATGAGGAAATGTATAGAAGCCAACATTTGCCCTAAAAATAGCCATGAAGCTCCGAAAAATATATACGAAGCGGTGGAGCGGTTTTTCGACTACTCCCCTCGACGCTTAGATCAAATGCCTGCTAAGGAACGAGGCCAACTGGCAGCAAGCCTAATTGGCGTTATAGCTACAGGGGCAATCAAAGGCAAGGACCCCTGCTATTCTATCTATGACACTGGCGAAGGGCAAAGGCCTGAAGATTTTGAAAATACATTTCTCTCAATAAATAATAACAACAAGATGGAAGTGGCTTTTGTTCAGGGAAAGTATTGTCAGGGGAGTCACGGCTCCATTGTCAATTGTGGTGAAAATCATTTCAAACTTATTGTTAGCAAATCACATTCCGACCATGGTGACCCTCAGGGCAAATGGGGGTTCTCTCTGTTGCGGCGCAGAGAACCAAAGGATAATGAAAGAATGAGTGTAGTTGAATATCTTACCATTGACAAGCAAGTCCCAAATTTTACAGCAGCTAACTTGCAAGCTTTGCCCGGCGATTGGCCCTTAGCCTATGAAAAACCCCTCTCATCTGGAACGTTCCTAAAACTCTATGAATACAAAACTAAAACCAAATCAGCCGTGACTACTGACTTGATGCGAGCAATAAGTGGAAATATTTCTCAGGTAAGCCTGCCTATAAGGTTTTATGAGCGAAGAAAATTCGGCAACGTGCACACGCTAGAAAGCACGCTGCTTGGGTTAGAAAACCAACTTAAGAACGATGCTGGTGCCAATATCCAAGATAATTTTCCGCAGTCTGCAATCATGGGCACTGTTTACGGCAATTTGCCAGTCACATTCTATGCGCTTAAAAGTGAGGTGAAGAGAGGTAAATACCAGCGGGATAGAGGGATTTTACTAACAGTTAATGGTCAAACACATCACAGCCTCTCTTACACAGCTTGGGCTAGTAAAAAATTCAGCCTAGATGTTTTGAAAGATTCATTAATCTGCATAATCGATTGCTCTGGCCTCTCCTCATCCGACCATGAGAAGATATTTAAGACCAGTCGGGATCGCGTAAATAAAGATGCTGAAAATGAAATAATGAAATGTCTAAAGGAGCTAGTTGATAATAATCGGGCAATTAAAGAGTTGAAGCATGAGCGACAGCAAGAGCGTTTGAACTCAAAAATAGCCAACAACAAGCATAGCGAAGAGTTAATGCGGGAAATTCTTAAGAATTCTCCGCACTTGACGCAGCTTTTGGTAAATAAAGGAAGAATATCTGCGCCTTTTGACCAACGTGAACAGCTAAAACAGACTTTTGAAGGCAAAGAGCACCCGACCTACTTTGTGCTGGACAAAGAGTTTCCTATTGAAAGGCCTAAACCGGCAGAAATTGGAAGAAAGTGCCGAGTGCAGTTCAAGACTGATGTTTGCGACAACTATTTAAATCCCAATCGACAGTATCCAGGCTCTTTTCAATTAACATCCACAAGTTTGGAGCCACTGTTTGATCTAAACCTTTATAAAGGGATATGTACCCTCAACATCGAGATACCTGACGCACTTCCTGTAGATGAAATCTTGAAGTTTGAATATTCAGTCACAGATGACGCGATAGTCTCGCCATTTGGCGGGTCATTTTTCGTAAAAACTGTTAATCAGAAAAGGGAACGTTCCTCAGACACACCAGGCAAACGGCGGGAAAATGAGGATGAAAAAAATGGCAGTGAGAAAAATGAAAGTTTGGCGGGCCCTCCCGTTGCCTCACCTGTATATCGGGATGAGTGGGAAAAGCGTGAAATGACTGAGGATACCGCCCTAATCGCTTGCCACGATGAAGGTTTGAATTATCACTACTTCTATAATGCGGACAATAAATTTTTGAAGCTTCATCAAAAACATAATAGCAAGTCCAACCCTGAGGTTTTACAGCAGCAGTTCGCTATAGCACTACACTATCAAGCTTTAACATACGTGATAAGTCAGCCTAATGCAGAACCGCTCGACATCAGCAAAACAATTAAAGAATATACGACTGGAGCAGCGGCTTCTATTCTTGACGTTATGAATGCTCTAGCGACACTGGATGACGCGTGACGCTGAACTTAGAACACTCATTTATAATCGAAGCAGGAATAGAAACTCCCATACAGGGCAATGACAGCAGGGCAACATTTAACACTGATATGGCGGAGAGAGAGGGATTCGAACCCTCGATACGCTATAAACGTATACACGCTTTCCAAGCGTGCGCCTTAAGCCACTCGGCCATCTCTCCTGTGTGCGCTGTTTTGTCGCTATTGGTTTCGCGC
>JBPCXB010000011.1:0-1708 GCA_051008935.1 Gammaproteobacteria bacterium
ATGGCCAAGCCGTTTTCATCAAACGAGCTGCGCGCACTGACTACGTGCTCTCCTGTGGTCACCACTGTATTTAAAAGCACAGCAGCTCCCTGAGTGCTGTCTTTAAAGTTGAACACTTCACGCCTGCTAAGGGGGGTGTCGCCCTCGGCTTCCAATCTAAATTCCAGTGTGGCAGTGCGGCCGATGATCCTACGGGCGGCTGCTGTGTCTTGGATGCCGGGAAGTTCAATAGCAATACGCCCAACACCCTCTTGCCTGACGACTGGCTCTGACACACCCAGAGAATCGATACGATTACGCAGGGCTGACAGGTTTTGCTTCAGTGCAGAATCGAGCATCTCTGTCACCGCTGGCTCTGTAAATACAAAATACAGGCCCTGAGAAGCTAACTGGGCTTCGGGCCGTACCAGATCAGTAAATTCACCAGTTACTAGTTTTTGCAACAGGGGCCTGTCTTCTGCGCGAGCAGCCTCTATGTAGAGTTGCCCTTGCTTAACTTCAAGATTGCGCCAGCGAATCCGATTATCGCGCAGATGGCGCTTAATCTCAGGAACACGCGCATTGAGCCGGTCATTCAGCAAGCTAGCCCGGTCTATCTCCATCAAGAAATAGACTCCACCGCGCAAATCCAGACCAAGTTTCATAGCAGATGCGCCCAGCTGAGCCAGCCATCCAGGGGTGCGATCGGCTAGGTTGAGGGCAACTTCTGCCCGCCCGGAAAAATAGTTTTGCAGAACTTTTTGCGCGTGTAGCTGCTGTTCGCTATCGGCAAATGTGGTCAGCAGAGACTGAGACTCAGATTCTAAAGACAACAGCGGGATATCGGCCTGTGCCAACTGCTCGTTGATTTCTTGACGCAATCCTTCAATGTTGACATCGGGCGATGCCCAGCCCACTTGCACAGCTGGAGCCGGTGGATACAGATTGGGTAAGGCGTAAAGAATGCCTAAAGGGGTCAGTACTGCAAGCGCCAGCCAGCGCCATGAAACAGTCAAGAGGAGCCTATAGTATTTTTAGGCAGCTGGGTAGCTATAGCACTGCGTTGCACGCGCACTTGGATCTTGTCGCCCACTTCGATCATGGCAAATTGATCGTTCAGCTCTCGGATCACGCCAACCAGCCCGCCGTTGGTAATGACTTCATCGTCTTTCTGTAACGCTGCAATCATCTCCCGAAGCTCGCGGTTTCTTTTGTTCTGCGGGCGGATGATAAAAAAGTACATCAGAGCCAGAAAGCCCAGCAAAAGTAGAATGGACGGGTCAAAAAAGCCCATGGGGTCAGCTTGGGCAAGGGTGATTTGAGCAGTTTCTATTGGTTTCATATCAGTATTTGCACGCGTTACAAAGTGATCAAGGGGCATCTGCATATAGGTATGTCATTTTGGTGGGGCTGGAGAGACTCGAACTCTCACTCTTTTGCAAGAAACGGATTTTGCTTCACACTACAGTTTTCACTGCCTCTGTCTACACCGATACTTACGTATCGTACGACTATCCAGTAGAGCACTTGAAGGATTCAAGGATCTCTAACTGGAAGAGTTCGTGCGCTGGACTCTCTCATCTCCCTGCACTGCAGCCCCTGCTAAGAGGGATCTACCAAGTGTTTAGGAGGTTGCCGTCGAGTCTCTACACCTTCTTGACATGTGTCAAGCTTGGCACGGGATTGGCATCAGCCAAACTGGAAGCTTTCCCCGTCTTTGACAACTACT
>JBPCXB010000012.1:0-1774 GCA_051008935.1 Gammaproteobacteria bacterium
CCGGCGCTGTTACCGCAGAACGTTTGGCCGGATATCTGGCGCGCAACGGCGAGCGTTTGGAAGAAGAAGGATTGTGGGGGCTGCTGTCTACGCAGGGCTTTAGTTCCTCTACCGTGCGAGGCGATGGTCTGCCAGTCTCTATATGGATCCGCGGTGCAGTCCACGATCTGTCTTATGCAGCGGATGCGTCAGCTGCTACCAACCTGAATTACGACGGCGACCTGCGCAACTTGCAACTCGGTGTCGACAGCTTTATTGGTGAGAACGTGTTGGCAGGTATGGTTCTGTCTGATTCTTCCGGAGAGTTCGATTACGGTTCCGACTCTACCTTTGGTTCCAGTTATGAAAGCGACCATCTGGGGGTTCACCCTTGGCTGGGTTGGAAGATGGGTTCTTTCAATGCTTGGGTCGTTCTGTCGTTCGGTTCGGGTGAAGTGAATATTCAGGATGCTAATACTACCGGTCTGAATGTGTCTAGCGATACAGAATCCGAATCGCAGAATGTGGGGCTGAGCGTAGACCTTGCCAGCTGGCTCCGGTTGCGCTATGAGTCGGAAGATAGCAATTTTGAGGTGTTGGGCTCACAATTCGTTCAAGCTATGCGCACAGAAACTTCGCAAACACGCTTCTCTTTCGAACTGTCCAAGACCTATGCGGACAAGGCGGGTAGCAAATGGGTGCCTCAGATTCGATACACTGTGCGCGATCGTACCGATGATCTGGTATCTGGCGGTGTCACACTGAGCAGTTCGACGGACTACTCGGGCAGTGAGATAGATTTGAAACTGCTGTATCATTCAGCGGTTGCAGGGGTGACGGTAGAGTTAGGCTTGCGTACGCTGGAGGCCGATTTGGTAGGCTACGAAGAGCAGGGCAGCTATGTGTTGGTGCAAGTAGATCCGGGTATCAGCAATCGCGGCTTGGCTTTCAGTCTGCGTCCCTCCTACGGAGACTTGGCTGACAAATCCAAGGCGCTTTGGAATGATTCAATCGAAGATCTGAGCAGCTTGAGTGCAGGCACACAGCGGGACGAGTCCCGATTGGTAGCTGAATTGAGCTATCCAGTGGGTTGGGGTAACTGGCTGATTCGGCCCTATACTTCGTTGGATTCAACTTCCAGATATGCAACCAGTGAATGGGGTGCACGACTGGAGCTGAGTTCTATGATCGAATTGGCCTTAGTCAGCGAGACCATACAGTGGCAGACCGGTGATGATCAGCGCTTGAACTTTGAAGGGCGTATTCGATTCTGATAGCTGGGGTCTTTTGCTGGAGTAAAGCCGGCTGAGTTAATCGCCAGCTCTAGCAGCTAGCGTCACTCGGCATCCCAGTCCAGCTTGATTTCGCCCTTATCTCGGTCCACTTCAATTTTTAAGTGGCTTACGGGATTGGCTTGCGGCTCAGGGATCAAGAGTTTTTGTGCTGCATCGTTGCGGATGACCAACACATCCTGGGCACCTGTTTTGATCAGGTTTTCCACGATTCCCAATGCAACGCCAGCGTGCGTCAATACTTTCAGGCCGATTAGCTCGTACCAATAATACTCACCGGCTGCGGGTTTGGGAAGATCCTGTTTGGGTACATGGAGCCAATGGTTGCAGAGCAAAGATTCGGCCTGTTCGCGACTGGAACAATGCGAGAAGGCGGCACTGGTTAGCAGGCGATATGAGATTATAATTATCCACTGTCTCTGGTTTTTTAAACCTTTAGATATGAAGTCTGAACATCACGCATTTTTGGGCATCATGTTGATAGAGAGTGATGTACGGATATA
>JBPCXB010000013.1:0-1787 GCA_051008935.1 Gammaproteobacteria bacterium
GCGCTTTGTGTTGTGGTGTAGGAGTGATTTTGATCAGTTCTGTGTCAGATATCTTTCTAGCTTCGATTGGCCGATTGATTACTGGATTCGGCGCTTCTTTTGCCTTTGTCGGGGCGCTCTATGTTGTTAATCATTTCTTTGCCCCAAAATGGTTTACCACGCTTTCTGGAGCAGTGAACATGTTGGGTATGTTGGGTACAGCCGTAGGCGTGGTGTGGCTCACCGGCCTGATTGAATCACAGGGATGGCAGGAAGTATTCAGAGGGACTGGTATTCTGTTGTTGCTAGTAGCAGCGCTCGCCTGGTTTCTGATACCCTCTACAGACCCAACCACCACCAATGTAGCTCAGTCCAGTTCTGTCGCAGACAGCCTTAGACGTATTGTTTTGAATAAAGCGATCTGGTTGGTTGCCGTCATCGGCTTGTTTTACTATGTACCTATTAATGTATTTGGCGCCTTATGGGGCAATGACAGCTTGCAGCACTTGCAAGGGTTTTCGAGCCAGACAGCTGAGCAGGCTGTTGCCATGATTTTTTGGGGTATGGCCGTGGGGAGTGTGCTCATCGGCTTTCTATCCAGCCATCTGGGACATAGAAAGTGGCTGATTGTGGCAGGAAGCGTGCTAGCTAACCTGTGCTTTTTGGCGCTTATCTTGGCTCCCGAACAGGGGCTGTCTTTGTTGGCGGCACAACTACTGCTCTTTGGCGGTGGTCTTTTTTGTGGGGCTCAGATGCTCACCTTTGCTATGGCAAAAGACAGCGAATCGCCTGATCATGCAGGAACGGCTATGGCTTTTGTGAATATGCTGGGTATAGGGGGTGCTATTATCTTTCAGCCGTTCTTTGGCTGGTTGCTGGATGCATCAAATGGCAGTTATTTGATGGCATTAATCACCATACCAGCGGCCCTACTATTGACGACTGTGTTGGCCCTTGCAGTGCGTGAGTCGCGCTGACATTAAACAGCTAATCGCTTTGAGGGCTGTGTTTGTCATTTGGATAAAGCCCTAGCACCAACTCAGATTCCGTCAGCAGTACCAGCTCTACAATGGCACCCTGTAAATAGCCGATAGCTTGATAGCCCCCACGGACCTTACGCATCACTTTGACGGTGCCCGGTGCGTATTGGTGGCGTTTGCCACCGTGGCTCCAGCCGGCAATGCACTTGTCGACTGGTAGACCTTGAATCGTGCGCCAGATGCGCTTGTCGACACTGTGTTTGCCTTTACGCATCGCGCTAATAGTACCCCAGCGGTAGTAATGGGTGCAGGTACAGAAATTTTCCACCAAAAAATGTGGAATGTACAATAAACCATCAAGATAAGTGCGGCGAGTGATGAATACGAATAAGCCGTGGTGGCAATACCGCTTTGATAATTACAAACGCGCCTATTTTCTGTTGCAAGAGATCTGTGACCGGCAGCGGCAAGAGGATTTAGAACAAATAGCAAAAGAAGGCATGATCCAACGTTTTGAATTTTGTATGGAACTGGCGTGGAAAACCATCAGAGACTACATGGAGCATAGCGGCGTGGTGTTTGCACAGGTTGTTCCCAGTGTGGTAATCAAAGACGCTGGAGCTGCGAAGCTGATTGATGAGACGGAAATCTGGCTACAGGCATTGGATGATCGCAACACAATTAGCCATACCTATGACTTTAAAAAGTTTGAACAGGTCATTGAGCGCGTTTCATCATCCTATATCAATGATTGCTTTGGTGCTTTGTATGAGACCTTATCTCAAACAATTGCGGATGAATCATGAATCACGGCATTGCAGAAAAGCA
>JBPCXB010000014.1:0-3138 GCA_051008935.1 Gammaproteobacteria bacterium
TGCCTGCACAGGATACAGCGCATCAAAGTTTGCGACATCAAACGCATCACCGGTGCGCAACTCTTCGAGGCTATCTGTGTTGAGGTGCAACCAACCACCATCTGAATACACACGTCCGCCATCGTACTGCATAAAGCCACTGGCATCTCCAGTAGCAGGTTGAAAAGGCCCTGGCGGGTTCGGCAGCGACATGACACGCACAGGCACATAAAACCTCGGTTCAAGACCCTGCCAAGCTGGCCCTCCGATGCGGTTATGCCAAAGATGCTGATCCCCTCTTATCGTGTCTATGCACTCATTCACCCAGTTTTGCCCACCCACCCAAGAAATAGGCAGAGGTACCGTATCTTTCAAGATGTGGGGCGCCGTCAAGGCAGACTCAAAACAATGCGCTTTACCGCTGCCTGCTGCTTCATTTAATACCCATCTCATCGCCTTCTGCCAGCTAATCTGACTGGTTACAGCACGCCCATCGCCCTTAGGATAATCGCCCACTTCATCAGACGCAGGAGGGGTATATTTAAACAAGAGCCCTGGTCCCTCAAGATCTAATGCATCGGGGTTCAAGCCACTGAAGGTCATAGGTTCCACATCGTAGATATCGCGCACCCTTAAGCCTGTATCCCCAAGAGGCAAGCCGCGCATTAAGGTGCCCGTCTGGTTCGATGAGGTGCGCGCAAGTTCAGGCAAAGCCACCCAACTCAATCTACGGTTACGCTGACCTGGGATATTGCCCGAACTCGGATAAAGACTAGGCGTACCGTCCCAAGCAAATCGAGTGGTATCCCAGTGATAGGGCAAAGGGGTAATATACACAGGGCCCTGAAGCGCATTCGTGCTCGAATAAAAATTGGCGTCACTCCCTCGCGTACCAATCTGTTCACCCGGCCGCATATCCCCCTGAAACGTTACGGAAGTGCTAGAAGCCGTTCGAGTTTCGGATGCGTAGTATGGATCCCAAGTCCCTACCGTTGCTGGCAAATTGGCACTGACGACAATCAAGTGTGTTGTATAACTGCCCGAAAACGCAGTGTTGAGCGCCCATTGAAAGTTATCAGGGCTCGGCGTAACGCCGAATCCGTTAGCAAAGTCAACGTACTGACCGACATTCCGCTCGGTATCCTGATTAGTAGTCTGCAAACTGTAATCTAGCGCATTAAGCCGGTACGAGTCTGACTCACCAAAGTAATCAGCAAGTGCAAAACGGCTGTACAGACTGGAGCCTTCTGCCCAATTAGTACCGATGCGGCCCAAGGTAGCAGGATCGTAGATATTGCATTTACGATACTGCCGCCAAAAAGGAGCCACCTGAGCATTGCGCTCAGGCGAGTTTTCCCAACCTTCACCGCGCAATAACGCAGCTGCTGCTGCATACCCTACCGTTGCACTGCCACTGCGCGCACCGCCGCTACGAATCAGCGCACGGCTCGGCAAGGTTGCATGCAGAGCGTAAGCATCCGGGTCGGTATTGCCGCCGCAACTGTCATAAAAATATCCGGAATACCCGCCCAGATGCGCCATACCCTGATTGACCTGACTCGAAATGCCTGCACGGTCTGCTGCCAGCTCCGTAGCTTGAACGGCCCAATCATCGTCCTCAAAACCAAAATCCAAAATGGCATGCGAATTGACAATATGCGCAGCATGCGCCTTGACTGTTTTCGCCTCCATAGTAGCCACCAAAAGATTGCCCGAATAATTCAGGTCAAGAGCGTTGGTCTCTGCAGCTGCTGCATCATACCGTAACGGTACCGCGTTATCGACAGGTAAAAACACCATGACCAGTTCATTCTGCGCGGGAAAATAGTCACTGAGCATCCGTTGCTGGCGCAATAATGAGGCTGCATAACTTGCTGCAAAAGCACTTGTTTCAGGGATATTGCGTATCCTCAGATGCGCCATGCCGTTATACCTGCTTACGCTGTACTCCACATCCACAACCGCACCAAACAGGCTGAAATCACCCTCAGGGACATCCGGCACCCCTACGCAGCTATCGGCGATAAAGGTATCCCATCCTCCTGCTGGGAACGGCATTTGCACCAAGCATCTGATTTCTTCCGGAATTTGAGTCTGCAACTGGCGCAAATCAGTCGGCCACCTCCCCCACATCAAACCGTGCACTAAGCTATCGGTGTCTGCGACCACTTCCCCGTCTTCATCACGTACACCATCCCAAGTGCGAACGGGCTGATTTTGCGCAAAGCTGCGGATCATATGCCCTAGCCCCGCCAGCTGCCTGGTAGCCGCAACAGCCGAGTCGATCTGAAGCTGTATACGTAGTGTCTCTATGGTATAGGCACCCAGACCGGCAATGAGCGACACCGCCAGTACAGATTCCAACAATGTCACCCCTAACCAGCGCTTTTTGAATGACAACCCTTTACGTAACGCTGGTGAATTAGAACGCATAGCTACTGGCTCCCTAGTCGATAAACTGCCCGTGGGTGCTTGAAACAATTTCCGCATATCTGCCGCCCGCCCTTTTATTCATTTTAGCAATCTTACTCGCCTTGTCTTATACGCAAGGCTCGTTTCAAAGCACAGGTCATCGAATACCAGTAAAATTGCCCCCAATCTGTAACAGAGCAGCAGCTATAGCATGCTATTTCTCCGCAGATACAGGGACTATTCGCGGCGCCCACGAAGTCCATATTAAGTGCGCATTAATAGAGGAAGATTTCAGCCCATGTTACTCTCCATCTTCAATCTAACCCTACGACCGATCTTGCATCTGCTGGCGAAATGGCTCTTCAAGCTGCAAGTCCGTGGCTTTGAAAACTACCACCGCTCAGCCAAAAAAACGCTCATCGTCTGTAACCATTTATCGTACCTAGACGGTATATTGCTATCCCTGTCCCTACCTGCCGACACCGCAGTTGCAGTCTATACCCATACCCAGAATGCATGGTATTTTCGGGCAATTACCAGCCTGATACCCAAATTTCTGATCAGCCCAGAACGCCCCTTTGCCATCAAAAACCTGATTAAAGAAATCAACCAGCGCAACGGCCGCATGCTGATCTTTCCGGAAGGGCAACGCTCACAAACAGGTACCTTGATGTATGCCTACCCTGGAACGGCCATGGCTGCATTAAAGACAGGTGCTGACATTTTGCCAGCCACTATAGAAGGAAC
>JBPCXB010000015.1:0-1108 GCA_051008935.1 Gammaproteobacteria bacterium
GGGCTGCAGCGTGCTTATCGGTGGCTCATCTATTGGTTGCTTGAGTGGCGCGTTTCGGTTTTTCTCAAACCCGGCTCGTTCTGGTCGCGTACGGTCCGCCGCCTGGCGCTGGCCTATTTGGAAGAGAAAGTCACAGATCCGGTGCTTCGGCAGCAACTCACTCCAGATTACGACCCTGGTTGCAAACGGATACTGGTGTCGGATGATTATTTTCAAGCGCTTCAAGATGACAAAGCTTCTCTGGTGGTTGAACCTATTGCATCGATAGAGCCTCGGGGCATACGGACTCAAGACGGCCAATTGCATCCGTGTGATGCGTTAGTGTTGGCGACTGGCTTTCGCCCTTTCAGCTTTGAGGAAAATCTGGACCTAGTCAATGAAGAGGGCCTCAGCCTCAGTGAATGTTGGAAAGATCGCATGGAAGCCCACATGACCGTCACTGTGCCCAAATTTCCCAACCTGTATCTGATGCTCGGCCCAAATAGTGGATTGGGACATAACTCAATTATTTTTATGATTGAAGTTCAGGTGCGCTATATTCTCCAGTGCCTGCAAGCGCAGGCGCGCCGTAAGCTTTCGAGTTTGGTGCCGACTTCAGCAGCCGCCCGTCAGTACAATGATGATCTGCAGAAGGCAATGCGTACCACTGTCTGGGCTGGTTCCTGTCAGAGTTGGTATAAGGATAGTGCCGGCCATAACCATACCCTCTGGCCTGGGTCTACTGTCCAGTATTGGTGGCGTTTGCGGCGTCCGAAATTGGTTTCAGAATATAGCCAAGACGGCAAGTCTTAATACGTGCTATCAGTCAGCGCTAGTGTAGTTCGTACCCTTGCAGGTTCTTATTAGCCGCTAGAGCTTGTTGCAATTCATGTAATTTTGTCGGGCGCAACGGTCTGCAAGTTTATGGCCAAACTCTACTGAAAGGGGTGTGATTTCCTGCTCGATCTTTTGTACCGCAATACGGGCTGCTTCATCCCCGTTGGCAGCAGCGAGTATGTACCACATGTAGCCTAGGCTCAGGTTTTTCTCGACCCCTCTGCCATGATAGTACTTGAGTGCCAGATTGTACTGGGCTGTAGAAAAGCCGTGTTCAGCCGCTTTCTGAATC
>JBPCXB010000016.1:0-1482 GCA_051008935.1 Gammaproteobacteria bacterium
TCTGTTCGTTGAGCAAATCCGCCATTTTTCTAATTCGCGGCTCAGATTTTTTCGCAAGGTCAGCGCCGTCAAGCAAGATTGCCAATCAAGACTCCTCCAGTCAGGGATTTAGATGCGCCCAAACAAAAAGGGTTTCGCACATCCCCGCTATTTTAGGAAGATTTATAGATAATGGATACATGCTATCGGCTCAAGGTTGTTGAAGCAGAGTAGGTTTGCCTGGCAGGGTCACTGACTTGATTGGTAAGTGAATCACTTTGGGTTGTTGTCCCTTGCGTTGGTTGGGGATAATTGTGTTACTTTGAAAAGGAGAGAATTATGATCGGATACGTAACGATTGGTGTGAGCGATATGGAAAAGGCCTGTGCTTTTTATGACGGACTTTTCGGCGCATTGGGCGGCAAGCAGGTGTTTGGGCTAGATCGGATTAAGTTTTACGGTAAGGGGCCGGGTCAACCCATGGTTGCTATTTGCATCCCCTACGATGAAAAAACTCCCCATCATGGAAATGGTAACATGCTCGCCCTGCCGGTCAAACAAGAGGACATCGGTCGCATCTACGCCAAAGCAATTGAGCTTGGGGCCACCGACGAGGGTGAGCCGGGCAGTCGTAATCCAGTTTTTTATGGTGCTTATGTACGGGATCCTGACGGCAATAAAATTTGTTTCTATGAGATGAACCTGTAGCCGAGAAGTGACAATACGTCGCTAGAACTGGGGCCTGTTTAGAACAGTTAGAACAAGGAGTGCTGATCATGGAAGAAGTAGCTGCTTTAGTGCCGCTTTGGCTAGAGTTTCTGGTAGTTATCCTGCTAGTTGCCACGGCTCTTTGGGTGTGGAGCTTGGCGATAAAAGATGCCAGCTTTATCGATGTCCTCTGGGGGCTATTATCAGTGCTGGCCGTGGGTTACTATCTGTATCGATCTGGTCCTAGCGGAGATATGGATCATTCGTCAAGATCGGTGCTGGTGACTACGCTGGTTACTCTTTGGGGGGTGCGGTTGGCAATCTGGTTATTTGTGCGTCAGTGGGGTCAACCCGAAGATCGCAGGTATCAGTCCATGCGCCGCCGCAACGGCGAGCGCTGGTGGTGGTTCAGTCTGTTTCAGGTGTTCTATCTTCAGGCAGTTTTGGCTTGGTTACTATCCTTTGCACTACTAGCCGCAGTGAGCGTGCCTGGGTCGATGGCACACGCACCGGCATCCGCTGCTTTCAACCTGTCATGGGTCGATGGAATAGCAGTGGCTCTATTTGCCCTAGGATTTTTCTTTGAGGTTGTAGGCGACTGGCAATTGCGGGTTTTTCTAAACAGGCCTGACAGCTCTGGAAAAGTTCTGGATCGTGGGCTCTGGGGGTTGACCCGTCACCCGAATTATTTTGGAGATGCCTGTATTTGGTGGAGCTTTGGGCTCTTTGCTTTGGCCAATGGCTATTGGCTTGGCATACTTGCCAGTGCGCTGATGACTTTCTTGTTGCTGAAAG
>JBPCXB010000017.1:0-1349 GCA_051008935.1 Gammaproteobacteria bacterium
GCACTCTAGGCAGTGGAGAGCAAACACACACAAGGCAACAATCAATCAGCAAGCTGCTCCGCCAAATTTGGACAGAGAAAGACGAGCATATTGCATCCTATCAAGGAGAAAAATCGGACTAAAAGTTTTGTGGTTAGTCCCAACTATTTATTGCACTTGCACTGATGGCTTACTTGTGCCCAAGCAGGGCACATTCAACCCGCATCAAGCAAGGAAACTACGCTGAGTATCCAAGCAAGCAAAGCTTGTTAGTGGCGGAATCTGAAACTAATCCCAACTGTCCGAGGTTCAAGCAAGAAAAGGTTGGTGAAATTACCTGAAGAGGCATCTGTGAAATAGCCACCTGTAATAAAGTCTTTATCTTCAAAGTTCTTGACCCAGAACTCCATCGTCCAATCACCAGCAAAATTACTCAGGCTAGCCTGCAGGTTGATCACATCCCAAGATTCAATCAGATCCTGTTGAGTATTGAACACACGGTAGTAGAAGTCGGACTGCCAGTAGTAGTCTGCGCGCAAAGACAGGTTTGCATTGTCCAAGTTGATAATGTATTGCATACCTAAGCGCGCACTCTGCTCCGGGGCGTTCGGCAGTTGATTGCCGGTCAGATCTACTGCTATGCCGATTGGAACCGTACGGTACGCTGACTCACCCAGTGAAGCTTCTGCCGCACGCACATCTGCCAGATCCAGACCTGCCAGCCAAGTGCGAACATCCATGCCAGTGCCATCACCACAGTTACCCGTGCCCAACTCCGTTTCACAAGCAGCAAAAAATGTCGTTTCTATGTCGTTAGCAAAAACCTGACTACACTGCAGTGTGCCTCCTTCAAAATTCTGACCGCAATCGCTCGATTGGAACAGATAAGGGCTACCGTTCACCATGTAGTTTGGGTTTTCCACTAAAAAGAAAGAAGTATCGCCATTTTTACGGTTGAGGAACACAGCATCCGAAGGATCGCCATCCGTGTAGGCGTTGGCAGAATCAGCTGGGTTGATCGAATTGCCGCCTTGGATCTCGGTATTCAAACGAGATGCCAAAAAGTCAAAGCGCCATTGGCGGCTCGGTGCCCATACAAACTCCAATTCGATACCGCTGTTCACTGCATCGATATTCTCATTCACTGATGTTCTGTCTACGATTTTGGAAATCTGCAGGCCTTCATAGTCGTATTGGAAGAATGTCAGGTTGAAGTTGGCCTTGCCGCCTATTGAATTCTTGAAACCCCATTCAAAGGATTCCACATATTCAGGACCAAAAGTCTGAGCAAAGGCTCCCGTAAAAGCGGGCGGGTTCAAACCACCGGATTTATAGCTGCTCGCACGGGTTAGATACATCAAAGAACCTTC
>JBPCXB010000018.1:0-3214 GCA_051008935.1 Gammaproteobacteria bacterium
GAGCAATACCAACCAGCCATTGACGAATTATCCCAAGCACTCGACATCAAGCACGGGCTAAGTGATGCGGACAAAGCAATAGCCTACTCAAACAGAGGGACGGCATATTTTCACCTGAAGCAATACCAACTAGCCATGGAGGATTTCAATCAAGTACTGGGGATTGTGGGGCTGAATAACGAATTCTTAGCCCAAACCTACCTCAAAAGAGGACAGATGCTGGTACAACTACAGCAACTCCAACAAGCCATTGAAGACTATAGCATGGCACTCGCTATACCACAGGGGCTGAATGACGACTACAAAGCCAATGCCTACCACAGCAGAGCGTTTGTTTTTTTTCTGCAAGGGCAATACAAAAAATCCATTAAGGACTTCGATCTGGTACTGGATATCAAGGGGCTGAATAACGAATCCAAAGCCCAAGCTTATCTGAGCAGAGGGAATACGCAGGTAGAACTCAAGCAATATCTACAAGCGATAGATGATTTCAATCTTGTACTGGGTATTGAAGGGCTGAAGATTGAGATAAAAACTCAAGCCTACCTAAGCAGAGGGAATGCCCAGTCACAACTTAAGCTATACCAACTAGCCATGGAGGATTTCAATCTAGTACTGGATACCAAGTGGACAAATAAAGCGCTAAAAGCCCGAGCCTACCTAGGCAGAGGAGCAACGCTGCATAAACTTCAGCAATACGATAAAGCCATTGAAGACTATAGCGCAGCACTTGCTATCCCGCAGGGGTTAAATAACGCGTATATAGCCACCGTACACCTCGACAGGGGGGAGGCATATTTCCAGCAAGGACAATACCAAAAAGCCGTCGCTGACTACAGCACGGCACTCGCTATCCCAGAAGCGTTGAATAGTGAATCTGAAGCCAAGGCCTTCCTAGGCAGAGGGAATGCGCAATCACAACTACAACTATATCAACTAGCCGTTGACGACTTCAACGCAGCACTCGTTATTCAATCCGGGCTGAATAGCGAGCAAAAAGCCGTCGCGCTTCTCAACAGAGGAGATGCTTTTCGCATGCAAGACCAGCATACACAAGCTGTTAATGACTACGTACATGTACTACTGATTGTAGGGGTGAAGAATAAGTACAAGGCCGAAGCCCATCTCGGATTAGGGCAGGGCTTTTTTCAACAAAAGCAATACCAACAAGCCGTTGACAGCTTTAACGCAGCAATTGCTATCCCAGAGGGACTCAGTGACGAACTCAAAGCTAGGATACATCTGAACAGAGGGGATGCATTTTTTCAGCAAAGGCAATACCAAAACGCAGTTGAGGATTACACAGCAGCACTTGCTATACAAGGGGGGCTGACAAACGATCTCAAAGTCGTAGCACACCTCAATAGAGGGCATGTGTTTTTCCGCAAAAGGCAATACCAAAAATCATTTGAAGACTATAACCAAGTATTACAGAGCGAGGAGTTGAATAATGAAGTCAAAACCCAAGCTCAACTAGGTAGAGGGCAGGCACAAACACAACTCAACCATTACCAACAAGCCATTGAAGACTACAGAGGGTTACTGAAAACGAAAGACCAAGATTTGTTACAGCAGCTGGAATATTTGGCGCTCAGCAACAAAAGCGCTGGGGGGCTATTCCAAGAATGGGCAGAATTGGCTCGGGATGCGGCTGCAAGAAGCAACCACATCAACATTAGCAAGGCAGTGCCAGTAGAACAGCAAGACCAAGAGGCACAGAGCAGCAGGAAATTCCTAAAGGAGCTCGCTGAAAACAGTACTTTAATACGGCATAGCCGTTTCTATTGCCCTTCTACGCAAAAAGAAAAGCTGGCACACTATACTTCATTGATCTGTTGCCGCGCCATACTCCAACGGGACCCCTTACGCATGTATCACGTGAAATATATGCCAGATGCATCTGAGGGGCAAACGTTGCTGCAAGCAGTCGACCTAAGGCCAAATAACTACAACATCAGCCAGCCACACACTTTCATCGGCAGCTTTGTACGGATCCATGATTGGAAAGAACAGATGGACATGTGGCGCATCTATGGCAAGCACGACCATCAGGAAGCTGCCGGCGGCTGCATGATTTTTGATATTACTCGAATGCCACCAAACCATCAAGAGCTAGAGCCTGCGCTAGAGACGAGTCGCATCTCTGATACCAAACCAAAGCTGGCTCTAAAATCCAAATTACCATATTGGTTTTTCGAGGTTTTCTATTGGGATCCCATAAGCAATAAGCCCGATAGTTCTCATCAGCAAGACCACGGATCCTCCGAGCAAAAAAAAACATGCTTTAGTAATCCGAATGATACAGACACTCATCGATCATTTAGAAAAGCACAAGGATTTGCTTCAGAAACCAGATTCACCGGTAACGCAGCTGGCGTATCATTATCTGGATCAGGTGCGCTTTTTGATCAAACCCACAGCGTATGAGCATGAGCATGAAGTTCGGCTGATTCAATTCAGAGAATCAGACACTCGTGCCAAACTCGATGAAGACCGGCTGCCACCGCGCTTTTATATTGAAGTGCCAGCTGAATTCGCACCTGACACCATCATCTTGGGACCTAGGGCAGACAGGCTTGAAGAATGGCAAGCTCTGGAACAAAAACACGCTGATGGTTCCCAACCCATTAGCATCAAGGAGAGCCAACTCGAGGTACGCTCCAGATGATAGTGGCTGATGACAGCTGAGAGTGAAAGGGAGGCGCCGCCGTCCAGCGTGTAGCCTGAATCACAAGCTTCATCTACAATTCCACGCACTCCGAGCTTAACGAGGAGTGCCTGACTATTTTTTTACTAAAGGCTGCCCTCGACATGCTCGGGCAGCGTAGGGGTCTAGATAGGCTGAAGCTTTACGCTGAAAAGGGGAACCGCCAACATCTACCGTACAGCCTTAAACACAACCGCATCTACACCACCACGCACTCGGATACTGCGACTTTGCGCAGCATGTCGAGGAGTGCCTGATTTGTTTTTTTACTAAAGGCGTTTTGAGACAAGCTCAAAACGCGTGAGGGTCTAGATAGGCTCAAGCTTTATTCTGCGACTGCGTTTCACTCCGCGCAGAATGACGCGGATGGGGGCGCATTGAAGCAGGGGGCAGTATTCACCAGTAATCTATAGACGCAAAAAAGCCTGCACCCAAATCGGATACAGGCCGACAATAACAATAGTAACTATGCCATTTGGAGCGAGCACCTACTGAAAGTACTTACTA
>JBPCXB010000019.1:0-1074 GCA_051008935.1 Gammaproteobacteria bacterium
TTTTGCATATATAATTTTAGGATTCAAAGCTGGGTCAGCCGCCGCCTATCACATAGCCTATAGCACCATGCGCATGACATACCCCATACAACTCCACCGGAAAGTAGAGAGAACGCCAATGAAACCATCAGCATTTGCAGCACGCACTGTATTAACACCGGTTTTGGCGCTGGTACTGGCATTTCCTGCTATTACAGCGGCGCAAGACAGCGATTCTGAAATAGCAAACACCAACATGCAGGTCCTAAGTGGCATAGAGCGCAACGTCAATAGAATACTTGACAGCACTGTATCACTGAGCGTATTTCCTGAACTGCTGGCTGAAAATCTAGCGCTTTCATCCATAGAAGAACTGGCGGCTTTTAGCCCCAATACCGTTGTTAACTCGGCGCCCTATTCGCTGAGCATGCGTGGCGATGGCGGCGTGGCCGCTCACCCTGCTGCTGATAGCTCTGTAGTCCGATTACTGGATGGCTCGCTGGTCAAAGACCCCGTCCTGCCTCTGAGCCAGAGTCTGTTCCTCTCCGAACAGATCAACAGCCTCCGCGGTGCTCAAGACACAGTGCGCGGGCAAAATGCAGTCGGCGGTATCTTAGAGCGCATTTCTTCTAGACCCAAATTCGACAAAAACGATGTAGGTTACGACTTTAGAGGCCGCGTGGCTGGCAATGGCCGCGGCAGCAAGGATTTTGCAATAGCCGTCAGCGGCGCTGCTACTCCTTTTGTAGGCTACCGTTTTGCCGCTCTTCAAGCCAGCCCCACTGGCTATCTGGAAACTGCGAATAAACGTCTGGACACTCCAGGTACAGGGCACACCCAATATCAAGAAGTGCAGTTTCAACTGGGCCAGGGTAAAACCGGCAAGCTCTGGTTGCGTAGCTATTACCTAGGCCAAGATCTGGCCACTCAGAGCCGCTCTGAGCCGGGCCGCAACACGGCAGACTTTACCACGGCCGATAGCGACGACCTGACCTCTTGGTTGGCCGCAGATACTACCAATACTGCCAAAGGCTTCTATACGGCTCTTGAAGAAGAAGGCACCTATCAGGACAGCGCCTACAACATCAATCAGAA
>JBPCXB010000020.1:0-3656 GCA_051008935.1 Gammaproteobacteria bacterium
CCTAGCAACACAGGCCGACACACCAGACTGCAAGGGGCAAGACAAGAGAGAGGACAAGGGACAATGACCGAACTCAATACAGCAGAAACGATAAGCTTATGGGCAGAGTGCAGCAACGGAGATCCGATCGGCAATGGCGCAGAGGCATGGAACCACGCGATCAAAGACCGATCCATCAGCGCCATCTCTTTTCAAGGATTTACATTTGATAGCGATGTAGATTTTTCCAACTATCGCTTTCCTGCCGCCAACTTTAGCAGCACGACGTTCACAGGCGAGGCAATCTTTAGCGGGGCTGCATTTTCAGGCGAGGCAATCTTCATCGGTGGCAAATTCAAGCAGCAGGCCAGCTTTCGCAAGACTAAATTTTCAGACTGGGCACACTTCAACAAAGCCGAATTCGAGCAAGTAGTCTTCTTTAGCCACGCTACATTCACAGGCAAGTCCATCTTCATCAATGCCAAATTCAAGCAGAACTCCTACTTTAACTACACGACATTCACAGGCGAGGCCAACTTCAACGAAGTCGAATTCGATCAGATGGTCATATTTACTAGGGCTACTTTCTCAGACGTGGCAAATTTCGGTGATGCCACCTTCCGTCAGGAGACCCACTTTCAAATGGCTCGATTCGAAGGAGATGCGAATTTCAGCGATATCAAGGCTGAACAGGCCCTGATCTTTTCACTGCGCGGCAGCTGCTTTGACGGCATCCTGAGGCTATCATCATCCAAACCGCTGGGCTGTGTGCTGGATTTAACAGAGGTCAAAAATGCCCATCCCATCAGCCTAGAAAGGATCCATTGCACCTTGAAACGCTACCTGCCAGAGCGGCTGGCGTGGGCTGAAAAGAAACCTATTTGGAAATGCCTGTTCACCGGCTTGCAATTTGCTAGGGATGATAAAGACAGCGAAGGCCTGCGAGTGGTGGGGAAATTGATACCAGAACACCATGGCTTTGATCAAACGCTGCCCTCAATGACAGACGACCCCGTTAGCGAGCGTGTGCGGAAGGTGGAAAAACTGGCGCAAGAAAACCCAAAATACGCTCAGGAACTGCAATTCGCAACAAACGGCAAAGACAGCGAGCGCCTGCGGGTGCTGAAAAAGTTGGCGCATGAGAACAAAGACCATACTAAAGCGCTGGAATACCGAGTGCTGGAATTTCAGGCCAACCGCTGGAGCAGCCTGCCCCAACAATCCAACAGTTGGTGGCGGCACGCACTCCACCGGGGATCGCAAACACTGCGCGCTATATCGGAGTTTGGATTCTGGGCATTGAGCAATTACGGCCGCTCGATGCTGCTGCCAGCCTTCTGGTTGTTATTCTTGGTGTTGGGAATGGCCTGCGCGTACTGCAGTCTATCGTCCAACTCGGACGCAGACTGGGATAAGGCGCTGCATTATTCGCTGGGGCAGACCTTTATCTGGATGCCCGCTGCTCGGGGCCAAAGCCAGAGCGCGCGCGAGGCGATTCGCTGTGCGTCATCGACTCTAGACACTAACCTCGTTGCCGGCTGCACGCCGAATTGGTGGGTCGTCTGTTTATCTGGGTTTCAAACCTTGCTGGCGGTGTTGCTGATATTTTTGTTTGGGCTGGGCGCGCGCAACCGCTTTCTGATCTAGGCGCAAGCAGAATCAACTTTAGCCACACTACATTCACAGGCAAGACAAGCTTTAACAGCACTTCATTCTCAGGGACAGTATGACCGAACTCAATAAAGTACAAACAATAGACTTATGGAGTCAGTGCCGCAATGCAAACTGGGGCTACGATGGCGCAGAGACATGGAACCGTGCGATCAAAGACCGGTCCATCAGCTCCGTCTCTTTTCAAGGCCATCAGTTTCATAGGGATGCGAATTTTGCCGACTATCACTTTCCCACTGCCGACTTTAGCGAGGCTACTTTCTTAGGTGAAGCAAGCTTCAACAATGCTACCTTCGAAGGCAAGGCCAACTTTGACGATGCCACCTTGAAGCAGACTGTCAGCTTTCTAAGGACTACCTTTGAGCAGAACGTTAGCTTCCAGAATACCGCCTTCGAACAATACGCACAATTCTCTACAGCCTACTCTGACATAATGGGAAACCTATCAAAGCACGGCACTCCATCAGGCAAGATAGGCTATAACCCCGCTACATTCCTAGGCGAGGTCAACTTTGACGGCGCCAGCTTCAAGCAGGCCATAATCTTTAGCGAGACTACTTTCTCAGGTGTGACGAGCTTTGCTCAAACCATATTCTCAGGTATGGCAAGCTTCGACAGTGCTACCTTCAAGCAGGACGCCAGCTTTTTCCGCACTACATTCTCAAGCAAGGCAGATTTTCATCAAGCTACATTTTCAGGTAACACAGGCTTTGTCCTTACAGCTTTCCATAAAGATGTTAGCTTGAAATTGACTACATTCTCAGACAAGGCCAGCTTCGCATATGCCATCTTTGGGCAGGAGACCCAAGACACGGCAAACTTCGAAAATACCACCTTCGGGCAAGACGTAAGCTTTACCAACACCACCTTCTCAGGCGAAACAGATTTTAAAGACGTTACCTTTTCAGGAGGTGTAGACTTCGGAGCTGCCACCTTCGGACAGCGTGTCCGCTTTCTTCGAACGACATGCACCGGCAAAGCAGACTTCAGAGGTGCCGGCTTCAAGCAAGAAGCCTACTTTCTCAGAGCTACCTTCTCAGACATGGCAAATTTCTCGACTGCCAGCTTTGGGCAGGAAGCACACTTTCTAAGGGCTCAATTCAAAGGCGATGTGGATTTCAGTGGCATTGAGGCATCAAAGGCCTTTGCCTTTTCACTGCACGGCTGCTGCTTTGACGGCCCCCTGAGCCTGTCATCACCTCAACCGCTGGGCTGTGTGCTGGATTTAACAGAGGTCAAAAATGCCCACCCCATCAGCCTAGAAGCGATCCGCTGCAACTTGAGGCGCCACCTGCCCAAGTGGCTGGCATGGGCTAAAAAAATACCCCTGTTGCCATGCCTGCTCACCAGCTTGCAAATCCCCATGAACTATACAGACAGAAAGCTTCGCCGTGATCTGCAAAAACGTAAGCAAGAAGACATAGACAAAGAGCAAGCGCTGCCATTGGAAAAAAAAGGTAGCGGCAGAAAGTCCCGACCGAGTCTGAAGCAATGGGTGCAGATATACAGAAGAATGCAGCAACCGCTGCTATCAGCGAAAGACGACAGGGACAGCGAGGGCCTGCGGAAGGACGAAAAACTGGCGAGAGAAGACAAAGACTACGCTCAAGCGCTGCAACTAGCCACAGACGGCAGAGATAGCGAGCGCCTTCGGGTGCTGAAAAAGTTGGCACATGACAACAAAGACCACGCTAAAGCACTGGAATACCGAGTGCTGGAATTTCAGGCCAACCGCTGGAGCAGCCTGCCCCATCAACACAGCAGCTGGTGGCTGCAAGCACTGCGCGGCATATCGGAGTTTTTTTTTCTGGGGCTTGAGCGATTACGGCCGCTCGCTGGAGCGGCCACTTCTGTGGTTGGGTGCCCTAGTGTTTGGGATGGCCTGCCTGTACGGCAGTCTATCGCCCAATTTAGGCGTAAGTCAGTCGACGGCACGGGATTATTCTCTGGGGCAGACCTTTATCTGGGTGCCCGCTGCTCAGAGGCAACGCCAGGCTGCGTACAAG
>JBPCXB010000021.1:0-1092 GCA_051008935.1 Gammaproteobacteria bacterium
TGCTGGAATGGCCGCAATACACGCGCCCCCGCAGCTTTAGAGGCATGGAAGTGCCGCCAGTACTATTACAGGGCAACCACGGTGAGATCGACCGTTGGCGTACCGAGCAGGCGCTGAAACGCAGCAAACAGTCAGACGACTCCAAGGGCTGAGTGCCATGTGGCTGCTGAGGCTATAAAATAAGGATGTCATTCCACCGGATCAAGATATAAGTTATGACTTCAGCGCCAACGCTCAGCGTTGCTCATCACCTCAAACGCATCAATGAGATGCAGCTGCGCACAGACATCCCTGATTTTGCTGCTGGCGATAGCCTCAGAGCACAGGTTCGCGTCACCGACGGAAACCGTACGCGCCTGCAGTCCTTCGAAGGATTGGTGATCGCTATCAAAAACCGCGGGCTCAATTCTTCTTTTACCCTGCGCCGCATCGCGCATGGCATAGGGGTCGAAAGGGTCTTTCAAACGCACAGCCCAATATTGGCAGAGGTAACAGTCATACGCAGAGGGCGTGTGCGCCGTGCCAAGCTGTACTACCAGCGCGCTAGAAGTGGCCGTTCAGCACGTATCCGAGAAAAAATAACCAGTTCCTGACACGCCTGCCCAGCCGATTTGACAACCCCAAAACTGCATCCTACACACAGCAACTGCATTGACTCTTGGTTGCATTATCTGTGGTTGCAACGCAGTTTCAGCGATCACTCTCTAGAGGCCTACCGTTCTGACTTGACGCAGTTCTGCCTATGGCTGGAGTCTGGTGAACCTATTAAGCTTGGGGAATGTATGGAATGGGCACCTGCTGATCCGGCCGATGGCTTCTTGACTCAGGTAACACCCGAACACCTGCACGCTTGGCTGCTGGCCCAACTAGAGTCCTCTAAAGCACCTGCTTCAGTCGCACGGGGCCTGGCTGCTGTACGCAATTTTTTTCAATGGTTCAGCCGAAGCCGTGCCGAATTCGAAAACCCCTGCCACCAATTGAAGGGGATTCATCAACCGCATCAGCTACCGAAAGTACTGAGCCAAGAAGAAATTAGCCGATTGATCGACTCGATTGATCTGAGCCAGCCGTTAGGGGTTCGGGATCGATCCA
>JBPCXB010000022.1:0-1215 GCA_051008935.1 Gammaproteobacteria bacterium
ACACCATGAAAAAACTTCTGATACTGGCGGTAGCTGGTGCTGTCATCTATTTCGTAGCGACCCCCTATATCACAGCTGCCAGACTGGCGCTGGCACTCAATAACAACGAGCAACAAACCATTGAACAGCTCGTTGACTTCCCTTCTTTGCGCATTAATCTGGCGCTTAATGTCTTGGGGCAGAATGGGTCACACTTGGCCACAACGGCACTGGTTCAGCTTCTGGAAGTCACGCTCACTCCGGCTACCATTGGCACAGCGATCCATCGGGGTAAAGTGCTGCACCGTCGGGCTACGAAGAACCAGCAAGAAAGCCCGGATACTACCCTCAATTTTGAGGTGATTCCTATCTATACAAGTGTCAACTCGTTCTCGGTCTCCATCGCCGGTAAAGATCAAGACGGGCCTTCAGCCATACTGATCCTAGAACGCGAAGACTGGCTCTCCCCTTGGAAACTGACAAACATTGAGCAACTAGCCGTCGAGAGCTGACTGAGTTGACCGAGCTGACCGCGCTTCCTGACACTCAGGAGCTGCACCAGCTAGGCACTCAGTACCCTGACCGCAGCTTCAGGCAAGGTCTGCGTCAAACCAGAAAAATGGCTATTGCTGAACAGTACCACCACACATCTGCCACTGGATCGGCGCAGATAGGTCACAATGGCCTCTTGCAATTGCGCAACCTCCAAGAAAGCCTGTCCACCGCAGAATCCAGCAGTCTCTGAGGCGCTTTTGCCGTACCAAAACACACTGTCTGCCAATGCCGCCACCTGAGTCAGATGCTGGGTGTGATAGCCTGCAGCCATGGTATTAGAAGCCAAATCTACCACTGCTAGCAATTTTTGATCGGGCTCTAATTGCGCGCGGGCACCTTTTAAACAGGCTGATATAGCCGTCGGATGGTGCGCAAAATCATCGTATATAGACACGTGTCCTATGTCCAGAATCCGTTCAAAACGCCGCTTCACACCCTGAAAACGCGTTGCTGCTTGGAAAGCCGATGTCGGATCCGCTCCTGCCAATACCGAAAGCGTCAAAGCAGCTAGCAAATTCTCCTGCACATACCCTGCGTACCTCGAGGCAATGGCATCAGAGCTAGCAGACAGCTTTTGCCCCTGATGCATCAAGTTGAAAGCGCCGGTCGGGGTCTCCTCCAAGGCCCACTGATCTGCCTCAGCATCAGGCTCTGTTTGCCCCTGACCCGGATGGTTCAAAC
>JBPCXB010000023.1:0-1292 GCA_051008935.1 Gammaproteobacteria bacterium
AAAAAAGTCAGGTGCTGGCCTGTCAACGAGGCAGATCCGTGCCCTTGCTCATGATTTGGATGTACTGACCATAAGAATAGATGCGATTTCGCCGCTGGCCGGTCAACTCTTTGACAATGCCCAGCTGCTCTAGCTCACGCAGGCAAGCATTAACCGTGGCCGGTGCAAGCCCAGTTATTTGCTGTACCCAACCTGTTGCGGCTATTGGGCGCTCCAGCATAGCTCTGTGAACCAAGTGAAGGCTGCCTGAGATACGTTTTATCTTGCGAATACGCTGGCTGTCTTCGTTAGCAAGCTGTAACAATTGCTGAGCCGACTCTACAGCCTGTGTAGCAGTGTCAGCAACAGCATCGGCAAAGAATGCCAGCCAAATTTCCCAATCTCCCGTCAGCCGAACTTCATTGAGCAACTCATAATAGCGCTGCCTGTGCGTCTTAAAGTACAGGCTCAAATACAGCACCGGCTGTGCGAGTATCTTCTCTGAGCAGAGCAGCAAAGTGATCAGCAAACGCCCTACACGCCCATTTCCATCCAAGAATGGGTGAATGGTTTCAAACTGCACATGAGCTAAGGCTGCTTTGACTAAGCTAACGGTCTTTTGTGGCCGGTTGTGCAGAAAAAGCTCCAGCTCACCCATGCAATCCTGTACATAGGCTGACGGCGGGGGCACAAAGGCTGCTACCCCAGGCCGGCTACCGCCAATCCAATTCTGGCTGCTACGGAATTCCCCCGGGCTTTGATGCTTGCCACGACCATCCGACAGCAAAATAGCATGTATTTGTTTAAGCAATCTGACTGATAGCGGCACGCCATCAGTCAGTTGCGTCATGCCATAATCCAACGCCGCTACATAGTTGCTGACTTCCCGCACATCATTCAGAGGCACACCTGGCTGACTGTCTGTTTCAAACAACAGCAGGTCTGCAAGAGACGATTGCGTGCCTTCGATCATAGACGAGAGCACTGCCTCCTTGCGAACGTACATATACAGGAAAAGAGAAGCATCAGGCAATAATACAGCCATGCTATCAAGGCGCCCTAACGCCAATAGAGCTTGATGGAACTTTTCTGTAAGCTCTGGCTGCCAATCAATAGGCGGCTTAGGCGGCAAAGGGGCCGGCACAAAAGCCTTCACCTGCTCGCCAGTCATTGAAACGGGCATGTAATACCCTTGCAGATCGCGGTGCATCTTCTTATTTCATTTTGCGAAATAACCGATGGGTTATTTCAATTTACCTTGCAAAATAAAATAACCGGTCTGAATGCCTATGTCAAGGGGCTGTTACTTTTCT
>JBPCXB010000024.1:0-1759 GCA_051008935.1 Gammaproteobacteria bacterium
GACTGTAACACAAACGGCTGCTACACTCCTACGCACTCCGAGCTTGTCGAGGAGTGCCTTTAGAGAAAGAGTACCGGTAAAGGTTGACTGGATTCTGCGACTTCGTTTCACTTCGCGCAGAATGACGCGGTGGGGGCACTCCCAGCACTTAAACACAGCTGCATCTACGCTTCCACGCGTCTTGAACTTGATTCAAGACGCCTTTAGAAAAAGAGTACCAGTCCGCCTTTAGCGTAAGAATAAAACCAGCCCGTATAGAGCTATTGCCAGGTACGCGAACCCAAACAACACAGGCAAGGTGGTTTCTGCTGTGGTCAGCTTCCAGTATCTTCTAAAGCTTTTCCCTTGCTCCAACAGTTCCCATTCACGGCGAAAGAATGGAAATGCCAACTTGCTTTCCAACTCATCCAGTGCGGCAAACTTACCGGTATTAAGCTGCCGGTACGAACGGATAATCACATACCAGCTAGCACTTAGGCCGACGCCCAACGATCCGGCCATTATCAAGATGATGGGGATAAATTCCAGCACATCGGGGCCGCCCCAGCGAATGATAGCAGCATTTGCCACTAGCAATCCTGTGAGGATGGTGACATACAGCCGGTTAGCCCCCTCGCGCCTTTGACTGACGCGATCTGCCAACTCAGCATGCAGCTTATAGAGCTCTAAAAGCTCTTGTTGGTGAGGCCCTTGCTCTGTCATCGGTTATCTCTATATACGGATAGCTGGCTAACCAGTAGGAGCATGCACATACCTAATAGACGCTTTGCTGGTGAAAATTTATTATACGCACAGTGTGGCATAGGTTCAGGCGAGCACCCCAGCCAAACTCACTCGGTTAAACCCCATGAATCTAGCCAAGTATTACAATTGCCAACTGGACGGATGCGCCCATTAATCAAACAATTAAGCCTAGATTACGGCATCAATCGCCAATGGAGGTTCATGATGGAACAACGCATAAGCTTGATCACGCTTGGGGTAAGCGATATGAAGGCGGCCGGAGAATTTTATGAGGCGCTGGGCTGGAAACGGGTTGAAACACCCGATAATTTGATTGTGTTTGATCTGATCGGGCAGAGCCTTGGGCTCTATCCCAAAGCGAAGCTTGCACAGGATTTGGGGATTGAGAGCGATGCGCTGGGCGGTAGCGGCAGTATTGCCTTATCGCAAAACCTACATAGCAAGGATGAGGTGGATGCTTTAATGGAGCGCGCGCGCACGATCGGAGCCCCAATACTAAAAGAAGCTCAAGAGGTATTTTGGGGCGGGTATCACGGCTATTTTGCTGATCTTGATGCCCATATATGGGAAGTCGCCTTCAATCCCTTTTCTCCGCTTGGCCCTAACAATGAATTTTGCTGGAATGGTTTTGGCGGTTCGTAGTTTGCGGGGCGCTCAAGGCTCGAGGCATGCACGCTTTAGGCTATTCCATATAACCAACATGCGCCACCTGATCAATACCCAAGACCAAACACCAGCAGAAAGGCTGCAGGCTGATGGAGATACACAAGAACCTGCAAAATCCTGAATGCTGTGGTCTAAAGGGCGAAAACCATGGCTGGCTCACATACCTATCAGATCAGCCCGGTCTACTGTGTTCTGAAACAACCGCACCGAAGCTGCATCTACCATGACGCCTTGATGAGCAACTGCACCTCGGCCTGCTGCTACAGATTTTTTGTACACATCGATGATCTCACGGGCAAAATCAACATCGGCCTGGCTCGGAGAAAACACTTCTAAAGCAGTATCAATT
>JBPCXB010000025.1:0-2631 GCA_051008935.1 Gammaproteobacteria bacterium
ACACCATGAAAAAACTTCTGATACTGGCGGTAGCTGGTGCTGTCATCTATTTCGTAGCGACCCCCTATATCACAGCTGCCAGACTGGCGCTGGCACTCAATAACAACGAGCAACAAACCATTGAACAACTCGTTGACTTCCCTTCGTTGCGCATTAATCTGGCGCTTAATGTCTTGGGGCAGAATGGCTCACACTTGGCCACAACGGCACTGGTTCAGCTTCTGGAAGTCACTCTCACTCCGGCTACCATTGGCACGGCGATCCATCGGGGTAAAGTGCTGCACCGTCGGGCTACCAAGAACCAGCAAGAAAGCCCGGATACTGCCCTCAATTTTGAGGTGATTCCTATCTATACAAGTGTCAACTCGTTCTCGGTATCCATCGCCGGTAAAGATCAAGACGGGCCTTCAGCCATACTGATCCTAGAACGCGAAGACTGGCTCTCCCCTTGGAAACTGACAAACATTGAGCAACTTGCCGTCGAGAGTTGATCGGGCTGACCGCGCTTCCTGACGCTCAGGAGCTGCACCAGCTAGGCACTCAGCACCCTGCCCGCAGCTTCAGGCAAGGTCTGCGTCAAACCAGAAAAATGGCTATTGCTGAACAGTACCACCACACATCGGCCACTGGATCGGCGCAGATAGGTCACAATGGCTTCTTGCAATTGTGCAACCTCCAAGAAAGCCTGTCCACCGCAGAATTCAGCAGTCTCTGAGGCACTTTTTCCGTACCAAAACACACTGTCTGCCAATGCCGCCACCTGAGTCAGATACTGGGTGTGATAGCCTGCAGCCATGGTATTAGAAGCCAAATCTACCACGGCTAGCAATTTTTGATCGGGCTCCAATTGCGCGCGGGCACCTTTTAAACAGGCTGATATAGCCGTCGGATGGTGCGCAAAATCATCGTATATAGACACTTGTTCTAGGTCCAGAATCCGTTCAAAACGCCGCTTCACACCCTGAAAATGCGTTGCCGCTTGGAAAGCCGATGTCGGATCCGCTCCTGCCAATACCGAAAGAGTCAAAGCAGCTAGCAAATTCTCCCGCACATACCCTGCGTACCTAGAGGCAATGGCATCAGAGCTAGCAGACAGCTTCTGCCCCTGATGCATCAAGTTGAAAGCGCCGGCCGAGGTCTCCTCCAAGGCCCACTGATCTGCCTCAGCATCAGGCTTTGTTTGCCCCTGACCCGGATGGTTCAAACGATGCAGTTGCGACCAAAACCCCAGCTGCAAAAGCTGCTCGATCGCACCACTGCCATTGGGTACTACCACTTGAGCATTGTCGGGCAAAATCCGTATCCAGCGGTGGAATTGCTGACGAATAGCCGCTTCATCTGCATAAATATCGGCATGATCGAACTCTAGGTTATTAACTAACAGAATATCTGGCCGATAATGCAGAAATTTGGCAGATTTATCAAAAAAAGCAGTGTCATACTCGTCGGCTTCTATGACAAAAGGCCCGGTACCCAAATGGGCAGGGCGCATATCTGATTGCGGCACACCTCCGATTAACCAGCCAGGATCCATGCCGCTTTGTCGGAGTATCTCTGCCACTAAAGCCGTGATGCTGGTCTTGCCATGAGTACCAGACACCGCAATCACTTGCCGCTGATTCAGAATTTCTCGATGCAAACATTCAGGAGCAGAGATAAATGAACGCTTTTCGCGCAGAATACGCTCTACCATTGGGTTACCGCGCGACACTACATTACCGACTACATAGCAATCCGCTTCAGGCAACTGGGCGGCAGCATAGCCTGACACAACGGCAATGCGCTCATGCTCCAGCAGGCTTTTCACTGGTTCATAGAGATGTTGATCACAACCTGAAACCTGATGCCCAAGTTCACGTAACAAAATAGCCACTGAACTCATCAAAGTACCCCCTATACCCAGCACAAAAAAGTGCATACTACCTCCTTGATATCATGGTTGCTTTCGTGCTTATTCGCCACATATTCGGATAATAAACCGCTGTATAATAGCACAATATTATCATTAGCAAGATTTACCCTAAATCCCTAAGAACCTGCCTGAGGAGTGCTGATCATATCTGGTAAGAACTTCATCTATGCGCAATCTGGGGGGGTAACTGCTGTGATCAATGCCACCGCCAGTGCCGTAATACGTAGTGCACGCGCTGCCGGATGGCCGGGCAGCATGTATGCAGCCCAAAACGGCATCTTGGGGATATTGCGCGGACAGATTTACAACTTAGATCTGGAAACCGATGAGGCAATCGCAGGGCTTGAAGATTTGCCCGGCGGGGTGTTTGGGTCATGCCGCTATAAACTCCCCGATCCGAATCAAGATCCCGACGGCATCTACACCCGCCTATTCGAAGTCTTCAAAGCCTATGGTATCGGCTACCTGCTCTATAACGGCGGTAATGACTCTCAGGACACGACGCAGCGCATTATAGAAGCCAGCCGCATCCATCACTATGACATAGTCTGCATCGGCATCCCTAAAACGATAGACAACGATTTGGCACAGACCGACAACTGCCCAGGTTTCGGCTCCGTGGCCAAATATGTAGCCGTATCCATAGACGAAGCCGAACTGGACATAGCCTCTATGTGTGAAACATCTACCAAGGTGTTTATTATGGAGGTCATGGGCAG
>JBPCXB010000026.1:0-21107 GCA_051008935.1 Gammaproteobacteria bacterium
TGAGTTGCCGGAATATTACTACGGGTATTGACCCTGATGCTGATGTCATGCAGCACTTCGTAGCCCCTGATTCGACGGATGCAGTAGTGCTAGCCGCCCAGAGTATGGATGATTTGCACCAGAGCAATGAGCTTTCTGGTACTCATTTTGATATCAATAGTTGGCTGCACCCAGATAGGTGGGCGCTGTTCGGCGAGCATCTGTATACCAATCGTCTGTCGCATGACCCGACTCGTTTCACCGACTTTAATACCGGCGATTGGGAATCCGACCCGCATCCCTTTGGGGAAGGTGGCCCCCGAGGCACTTGCCCTGAGGCCAGTCAGCAGCATGATATTCAGCTCTATGATGATGCGCCTGCGGCTGTACGGATGGCAGGCGGCTTCTTGGCGGTCGGTGCTTTAGACGGCAATATCCCCCGTTGGGGCCGGATTGCTCCTCCAGGCACGGGCACATCGGCTACACAATGGACGCCCGGGACGATGCCCATGGCACGTAGCCTGTGTACAGGTGGCGCGATTATGGCGTTTCCGTTGACTATGGAGCGCGGTATTTACCGAGTGCAAGGGGCGCATGTGTACAACGACGGCATCAGTATCCCTTCGGATATGCGCCTGAAAAAAGACATTCAGTGGGTTGGAGCGCCAGCCGATCAAGGGCTGGTGGTTGCCAGCCGCCAGTCGATCCAAGAGCGTTACCCCGAACTGATTGAGCGATTGCGCCTGAGTGGTGAGCAGAACTATTATCTGGATGCCCATGGTTTAATCGCCGCTATGTGGCAAGAGTTGCAGAATATGCAGGATCGGCACAAGCGTGAGCTGGATGCGCTTGAGTATGAAGTGGATGATTTGCTGTGCCAGATGGTGCAGGAGTATTGCCGCTAGCAGATCGGCTGATGTTCTTTTGGCGTGCTACTGCTGTCGCTTCTTGAAGCTGAATTGATGGATGCTGTGCCCTTTGCGCAGCCCGCGTTGGGCAAATCGGCTGGGGTTTTGTTCTACCAAGGCCTGTGTTTGGGGGTCGCTGGCGGCTTGCCACAGGTCCGGTTCTTTGAAGCAGGATGGTATCCAAGATGCCAGCGCTTCGCTGTCTGTTGCTAGATGGACTGATCCCAGCGGTTTCAGCCGCCGATGTATCAGCTGGCAAAAATCAGGTTGAATCAGCCTGCGCTTTTGGTGCCGCCGTTTGGGCCACGGATCCGGGAAAAACAGATGCACTCTCTCTAGGCAGGCATCGGTGAGGTAGTTGGCAATGAGGTCTCGGGCATCGATCAGCACTATCTTGACATTGTGTAATTGGCGCTGTTCTATTTGTTTGCACAGGGCGTCGATGCCCGGGTAAAAGATTTCGCAGCCGATAAAGTTCCAGTGGCTGTAGGTTTGCGCCATATGCGCCAGTAGTTCGCCTTTGCCAAAGCCAATATCCAGCACCAGAGGGGCCGGCTGGTCAAAGAGCAGGGGCAATGCGTCTGGTTCGGGGAGGGCGCTGGTATCTATCACCCCCGCCGGCACTGGGTTGGGTGCTTGGCGCTTGGGGCCCCGATATCTTCCGTGTATGGAAGTGGGCGGGCGTTGTTCGGGCCTTTTGGTGACCTGTTGGGGCTGATCCGTGGGCACAGCGGGCGGGTTAATCCAGCAAGCTATGCTTGTCTAAAGGAGAAGAGGCGCTGGCATATCGTCTGCGAGGCATCCTGCCTGCTAGACTGGCTAACCGTCCTGCTTCCACTGCCAGTTTCATCGCTGCGGCCATTTGCACAGGGTCTTGTGCTTCGGCAATGGCGGTATTCATGAGTACGCCATCGCAGCCTAATTCCATGGCTATAGCTGCATCAGAGGCTGTGCCTACACCGGCATCTACTAATACGGGTACCTGCGCCTGTTCGACAATGGTGCGAATATTGTAGGGGTTGCAGATGCCCAGCCCAGAGCCAATGGGAGCAGCCAGAGGCATAATGGCAACGCATCCCAGTTCTTCTAGTTTTTTAGCCTGAATAGGGTCGTCTGTGCAGTACACCATCACTTGAAAACCGTCAGAGACCAGTTGCTCTGCTGCGACGATGGTTTCGGGCATGTCGGGTAGCAGGGTTTTATCGTCGGCCAGCACTTCCAGTTTGACCAGGTTTTGGCCTGACAGCAATTCGCGCGCCAGATGGCAGGTGCGCACGGCGTCTTCTGCAGAGTAGCATCCGGCAGTATTGGGCAGGATGCAGTAAGACTCTGGGGTGATGTAGTTCAGCAAGTTACCGCTTTTTTCAGGGTTACTGGGCAGCCTGCGGATAGCAACGGTGACGATTTCCGCCCCTGAAGCTGTAACGGCTGCCTGGGTCTGCTCAAAAGATTGGTACTTGCCTGTGCCAACTAGAAGACGCGATTTAAATGTTCTGCCCGCAAGTATTAGAGGGTCTTGCACAGGTGTTTCAGCCTCCTCCGACTGCTCTTACGATCTCGATGCGGTCATCAGGCTGTAGATAGGTCTGATCCCATAGGCTGCGCATAATCACCTGTCGGTTGCGCTCTACAGCAATCCTTTGGGAACGGATGTGCATAGATTCCAGTAGATCAGTGACATTGCTGTTGGCCGGAAGCCGCATGGATTGCCCATTGACTTGGCATTCGATGTAGTGCATTTTCAGCCAGCGTGCTCTAGTATGTCGTGGCGTATCTGTTTTAGTGCGTTCGCCTCGATTTGGCGGATGCGTTCAGCCGAAACTTGGTATTCGCCTGCCAGCTCTTTCAGGCTGATTTTGTCGGCTGATAGCCAGCGCCGTTTGAGGATATCCTGGCTTCGATCGTCCAGTTTCCGCAAAGCCCGTTGCAAGAGAGCCTGATTGTGTGCATTTTGCATCTGTGTTTCTACTATAGTAGCGGGTTCCGTACTGGAGCTTGCAGGCAGCTGCGGCAGTGCGGGCTGTTGGTCGCTGTCTGTTGAATCCCACTCGGTTGCTGTTGTCGATACATCGGGATAAGACAAGCGTTTCTCCATCTGTCTCACTTCTGCGGGTTTGACATTTAACTCCAGTGCGATGGCCTCGACTTCACTATCTGTCAATAGTCCTAGGTTTTTCTTGTACTTTCTCAGATTGAAAAAGAGCTTGCGTTGCGCTTTGGTGGTGGCAATTTTGACGATGCTCCAATTCTTGAGCACGTATTCGTGGATTTCGGATTTGATCCAGTGCACTGCGAACGAGACCAAGCGCACTCCAATATCCGGATCAAAGTTTTGTACCGCTTTGATGAGCCCCAGATTGCCTTCTTGTATCAGGTCAGAGTAGGGCAGCCCATAACCCATATAACTTTTGGCAATATGGGATACGAATCTTAAGTGCGACAAAATAAGCATCCGGGCGGCTTCCGTATCCTGATGCTTGTGGAACCTTTTGGCCAACCGCTTTTCTTCTTCGTTAGACAGAATGTCGATCGATCGAATGGTGCTGAGATAGGCGCCGATGCTATTGCCAGGCACTAGCATGTCTGTGGGCGACAGTGCCGATTTTGCGGCAGGTATCAGTTCGGTGCCAGAATCTGTAGGTGATAAATTGGTCATACGGATCTCTAGGTATTATGAGAAAAAGCTTGGGCTGGTGGTCGTCTAGTCAGCAGAAGTTTCAACTGCCAGGTATTTAGACGACTGACTCCAGCAAAAGGTTTGCAGGTTGGCTTGCAGTTCTAGTATTCAGTACAGCTACAGGCCTGTTATCCTGTCTGGTATGGTGCTATGAGCATTATAATCGCGCTGCTAGGGGCTGATCTACCCGTCAAATCACACATTAAAGCGGAAATGAGCAACATCGCCATCTTGCATGAGGTATTCACGGCCTTCTAACCTCATTTTGCCGGCTTTTCGTGCACCCGCTTCGCCGCTCAGTTCTAGATAGTCGGCACAGGCGATTATTTCTGCACGGATAAAACCCCGCTGCATATCAGAATGAATGGTTCCAGCTGCTTGCTCTGCCGGTTGATCCTGCTTGATGGTCCAAGCGCGTGCTTCGCTTGGACCAGCGGTAAAGAAGGTGATGAGGCCCAGCATATCGTAGGCGGCTTTGCTCAGTCGGCCCAAAGCCGGCTCGGAAAGGCCCGCATCCCGCAGCATTTCTTCTCGCATTTCTAGATCGCTTTCTGTGTTTAGCTGAGCAAGCTCTGCTTCAAAATCGTTGCAACAATGCAAGAAACTTGCGCGGTTTTGTTGCGCCAGCTCAAAAACGCTTTGCGCAGAATCGGGATAGGGTTTGTCAGAAGACAGTTCTTGCTCGTCTACATTAGCCAGATACAGCACAGGTTTTGCGGTAATCAAGCGTAGATCCTGTGCCACCTGCAGTAATCCGTCTTCTAGATCAGCTGCATGGAGTTGCACATTCTGTTGCAGCAGGTTTTGTAGCGTGATCATAGCGTCGACAGGATCGTACTGCTTGTTAGGGAGGCTCTTTCTGCGTTTTTGTTGGGATTTTATAGCGCGTTCTACGACTTCCAGATCGGCTAGGGCCAGCTCCAGATTAATGGTTTCTAGATCGGAAAGCGGATCTGTTTTACCGTCTACGTGGATGACGCTGTCGTTATTGAAGCAGCGCACCACATGGACTATTGCCGAAGTGTCCCGTATATGGCTGAGAAACTGATTGCCCAGCCCTTCGCCTTGTGCAGCACCCCGTACCAGCCCTGCGATATCGACAAAGCGTACTGCCGTGGGGATGGTCTCTTTTGATTGTGCAATCTGCGCAATTTGAGTCAGTCTGTGGTCTGCAACAGGAGCGATGCCATTGTTGGGGTCGATGGTGCAGAATGGAAAGTTGCTGGCAGCTACAGTGGCACTGGTCAACGCGTTGAATAAAGTCGATTTGCCGACGTTGGGCAAGCCGATGATGCCGCAGGATAAAGCCATTTGTGATTAGGTCTGGTTTTTTGAGTGCAGATGCTGCATGAGGTCCGACCAGTTTGCCCCTGCATGCTGCGCCACAATTTGGGTGGATTGGGCAACGGCTTGCTCAAGATAGGGGGCCATGGTAGGCGAAGGCTTTGAAAGTACAAAATTGCGTACAGCATCTCCAGCGCCAGTATCCGGCCGCCCGATGCCGATTCTGAGTCTCCAGTAGTTGCCGGTGCCGAGGCAAGAGCGGATACTGCGCAAGCCGTTGTGGCCTGCATCGCCGCCGCCGAATTTTAATTTGACTTGTCCAGCTGGTACATCCAACTCGTCTTGGACGACCAATAGATGCTCAGGAGCTATGCCCATTTTTTGGCAAGAGCGCGCAATGGGTATTCCGCTTTGATTCATCCAGCCGTCAGGGAGGAAGAGTTGCACCTTCCAATCAAGAACCGCTTCTCGGTAGTGCATTTGTGCAATAGTTCCGCCCCATCTTTTGGAATGGTGCCAGTCTGCCTGCATGAGTTGCCCCAGAGATTTGAGCCATTCGCGGCCGAGGTTGTGTAAAGAGCGATGGTAGGCATCATCGGCATTGCCTAGTCCGACGACTAGTTTGGGCAGTGCCGCAGTTTCGTAGATAGGGGGGCCAGAATGAGGAGATGATGAGGGTTTCAGCTAGTGTTCTCATCGGCAGTTGATCCCTGTTCTGCTGCATCGGGCGCACCGCCATCAGCCTGAAGATCTGTGTCTTTGCTGATCCGGGGCGGCAGGATCAAGGCAAGGGTCATGTCTTGGCCTTTGTCCAGAGCTGGAATACTGACCCCGGTAGGTAGTTTCAGGTCTGACAAAAGCACAGGTTGCCCCACTCGCACGTCGGTCATGTCGATTTCCAGTCGTTCGGGAATCGCTGATGCCTTGGCGCTGATCGTGATTTGGGTTGTTTGATAGGTCGGCACGCCTCCTTCGGTACGCACGCCCACGCATTGTTCTTCGTTGATAAATTGCAACGGAATGGACATGTTGACTATCGTGTTGGCCGTCACTCTCATGAAGTCCAGATGTGCTGGCTCATTGCGTACTGGGTTTTGGTCCAGTTTTTTCAGCACAGCACGTTCAGTCTTTGTGCCGATCTTCAGTTCCAGAACGGAGGTGTAGAACTGTTCTTTGCGGAGGTTGCGTTCCAGTTCAAACAGCGAGATACTCACTGCTTGAGGCTCCGATTTTTTGCCGTAGATGATGGCCGGCACGCGGTGTTCTTTGCGTAATCTTCGGCTGGCTGCAGTGCCTGTATCGGTACGTTCTTGAACTTCTAGTTGGATGGTGTCGCTCATGAGTGTGTCTGGATAGAAGATTGTGTGATTTTAAGGGGAATCTGCTTGCTTAAACAAACAGGGCGCTTAGCGATTCGGATTTTTTAATGCGTTGGATGGCGTTAGCCAGCAGTTGCGCCAAGGTCAGTTGGCGGATTTTGTCGCAATTTTGCGCCTGAGGCGACAGAGGGAGTGTGTCGGTTACGACCAGTTGGTCCAGTCCGGAGTGCTGGATACGTTCGATCGCCGATCCGGACAAAAGCGCATGGGTGCAATAGGCTGCCACCTGTACAGCTCCTTTTTGCTTGAGCGCATCAGCGGCATTACAGAGGGTACCTGCGGTATCGACAATGTCATCTACGATGATGCAGTACTTCTGCTCGACTTCGCCAATGATATTCATGACTTCGCTGGAGTTTGGTTCGTTGCGCCTTTTATCGATGATGGCTAAATCACATCCGAGCTTTTTGGCATAGGCTCTGGCGCGAATGACGCCGCCAATATCGGGCGAGACCAGACACAGCGGCATGCTGGGTGGTCTGGCTAATTTCTGGATATCTGCAAGCATGATCGTGGTGGCGTACAGGTTTTCGACTGGCATCGAGAAAAAACCCTGAATCTGTTCTGAATGCAGTTCAACGGTCAGGATACGGTTCAACCCACATCCGGCCAGGATATCTGCGATGACCCGAGCACTGATGGGAGAGCGTGAAGATTGGGGCCGTCTGTCTTGGCGGCTGTACCCTAGGTAGGGGATGACAGCTGAGATGGACGCTGCAGATGCGCGGCGCAAGGCATCGGCTAGCAGTGCAACTTCGATCAGGTTTTCAGCGGGTGGAGGAGTGGATTGAAAGATATAGACATCTTTGCCGCGGACATTTTCATTGACTTTGACTTCAATTTCGCCGTCGCTGAACCGGCCCAGATGGCAGTTTGCCAACTTCTGATCCAGAATGGTCACGGTAGATTCAGCCAGCTTGCGGTTGAAAGTGCCGCTGAAGAAGGCCGATAGGCTTAGGTTGACGGTGCCGTCCATAGTATTACTGAGCTGAAAGAAAGCGCAGGCGCCATAGAAAAAATCACAGAAGGGTACAGGTTGAGAGTGGTATCCAGAGGGTGGCGCAGTCGTCGATCTTCTGTTGGCGTTGGTCTGGCTGGGGTGGTAGGATTCGAACCCACGATCACGAGACCAAAACCCGCTGCCTTACCGCTTGGCCACACCCCATAGGCGTCAATCTATATTATAAAACCCTCAGCTGGTTCTGGTATCTGTTCATAGTTGTTGTTGAATTGTGAACAGAGCGCGGTGGCTGGCAACCCCGTTGGTTTGCTGCATCCAGTTGGGCAGACCCTGGGCTTTTAATTGGCGCTGAGCTACCTGTGCTTGTTGTTGGCTATCGAAGCGCACAAAAAGCGCAGAGCCTGTTCCAGACAGCTGCACTGGCCCGAGTGGTTGCATTTTTTCATACAGGCCGTTCACTTCAGGGAACTGAAGTGCAATATCCAGAAAATCATTCTGTCCGTTTTGGATCAGGTCGAAATAGTCGGCATGCGTTAGCTCTGGCAGTGGTTGCGTGCGGGTATGCTCTGATAGTAAACGGTACATCTCGGCTGTAGCCAGCTCAATCTGGGGAAGAGCAATCAGATAGTAGCTGTCAGGCAGGCAGACTGGCTGTAGTTGTTCGCCCTTGCCGGTAGCCAGTGCATTATTTCCGGCGACAAAAAAAGGGATGTCGGCGCCGAGGGAGAGGCCTAGCTGTGCCAGTTTGCCAGTAGGCAGGTCTAATGCCCAGAGTCGGTTGAGCCCATGCAAGATACAGGCGGCATCAGAGCTGCCGCCACCCAGTCCGGCTGCTGTAGGGATGCATTTGTCGAGGGTAATATCTGCGCCAGGTGGTTTGTGGGAGCACAGCGGTTGGAGCAATTGTGCGGCTTGCAGCGCTAGATTGCGTTCATCGTTAGGGGTTTGGAAGGCGCCCTGTGTGTGCAGTTTTAAAGCCCCATCGGCTCGGTAAGTCAGGGTAATGCGGTCGTGGAGATCGAGGAGCTGAAATAAGCTGTGTAGCTGGTGGTATCCATCCGGTCTTTTGGTACCGATGCGCAGAGAGAGGTTGATTTTGGCGGGGGCAAGCAGGTCGAGCTTGAGTGCAGTCATCTCAATTTCCAGTGCTTGATCACTAGCAGGGTGGATTGCTGCTCTTGTTTCAGTCGAATGCGTGTTGGTAGCCAGATGCCTTTTGTCAATCTATATTGGAGGTATTCCACCTGCCAGCCTTGGTATACGAAGCTGCGGTTACGCCCCATGAAATCCAGGGTCACAGACTGGCTGTTTTGGGGTGCAAATCCTAGCAACCAAGTACGCAGAGCAGCCGGATGAGGCAATGGCAATCCGATCTCGTGCCAGTGGATACTGCGCTTTTTTCGGCCTGAACCTGTGGTGACTTGTGTATCGCGCCAGAGCCCAGAGATCGTTTGGCCACCGAGACCCAGCGGCCCACTGAGTTTCAATTTAAACCCCGAAGCTGTGCTGTCAAGCCGCGCAAACCCTTTGTAGTATTTATCTGGTAATTGCGCACCGAACCGACCTCGGGCAGTCCAAGTATCGGCTGTCTGCAGATAGTTTTTTTGCTCCTCCAGAGGCAAGGGGGGCGGCGTACTGGCACAACCAGCTAGTATCACCGCCACCCCGAGGCTGGTTACCCAGCGCGCATAGCTCCAGCTCAGGATGCGGTTCAGGGCTGTTGTTGACTGCGGCACGTGCCAGCCATTAGCTTGTTTCGATGTTTTCGCCGGATTGTCGTGCCCGTTTTAGGATGCTGGCTTCATCGGCAGGTAGGTAGCGGGCGGCTATCAGTAGGAATACTGCCCCCGCTAGGAACATGAAGCTGCCATAAATGTTGGCGTACTGAAGTGCTGCACCTGCTGTTTGTCCGCCTAGTTCCATCAATGTGCTCATCAGGCCTATGGAATAGGGACCTAGTCCTAAGCCGATAATCGTGACAATCAGAATATAAAAAGCCGAGGCGATAGCTCTGAGGCGCGGCAATACCAGGCCTGTTACTGTGCTGGTCGCTATGCCTATCCACATCGGGGCCAGTAACAGCCCGATAAAGTTGGCGATCAGGGCAATTGTCAGATTTGAATTCGTGAGCATGATCAGGTTGGCAGGGAGCGCTAAACTGGCTACCAGCGCAGATAGGTAGAGCCCGCCACTGGCGTGAACTTTCTTGGCGGCGTCGCCCATAATTCCACCCAGAATAATACCGACACCGCCTCCTATGGCAGCGCTCAACCCTAGAATGAGCCCGCTATCAGCGACGCTCATTCCGTGGACTCTCTGAAAGAACGGAGGGCCCCAGAAGCCAACGCCATAGGTGACAAAAGCAATACAGCTGAAGCCGATGATGGAGAGTAGGTAGCTACGTGTTTTGAACATCAGCGCAAAACCCACGGGGTCGCTCAGGCTGTTGATCTGCATCCATGAAAGGGTGCAGTAGCAACCCAGACCCAAAGCGAGCCACTGAGCAGCGCTACCCGTGAAGGCGATGAGGGTGTAAATCAAGAGTGCTATCAGAGCGGCGCCTACCAAGTGATACACATAGAAATGACGCGGTGCTTTGTAGTGAGAGAATACAAACAGATTGGAGATAGGCAGCATGGCTGCAAGCTCTCTGAGCGCTGTGGCGAATGGCCGGGGATTGCTAGCTGGCGGTGCAATTCCATCGATGGCTCCTCGAATAGGTTCCTTTAGTGTCCACACCAGAAGAGCCAGCAGTATGCCGGGTAGGCCCACAGACAGATAGGCTGCTTGCCAGCCTTTCAGGCCAAAAGGGGACAAACTGTGGTCGGGCCAAGCCTGATTCCAGTTGTCGACCACAAACCCGCCGATACCTAGCCCTATACCGGCTCCAATGTAGATGCCGCTGGAATACAACCCCATGACGGTCGCGCGTACCGATTTAGGGTAGTAATCTGACAGCATGGATAGAGCAGCAGGGGTGGCACTGGCTTCTCCGATTCCTACACCGATGCGGTAGGCGCTGAGTGTCCAGAAGTTTCGCGCAGTGCCTGAAAGGGCAGTCATCAGGCTCCAGAAGCCTAGCCCTATGCTGATCAGTTTGCGCCGCTGCCAGTTATCGGCGAGGCGCCCTAGCGGGATGCCGAAAATTGCATAGAAAACGGCAAAGGCTGTGCCGTATAAAAAGCCGATCTGGCTGTCATTGATACCGATATCTGCGCGGATATTTTCAGCCAGAATGGAGATGATCTGCCGGTCGACGAAATTGAAGATATAAACAATGATCAGTACCGTCAGTATGTAGTGACGGTAGAAGGGTGACGATGATTTGAACATAGTTCTGGCGCAGTAACTGGAACGGCATTTATTATGGGCTATTTGAGTAGGGAATGTTGTTATTTAAGCCGAACGGTTTGCCAATCGGATAAAACATGCAGGAGGTTTCTTATCAGCGTCTAGGGTCGAGATCATTCATACTCTCAATCAATGCGTCAATTTGTCTGATGTCCGTGCGCGTGCTCAGAAACGTGTGCCGAGAGCTGTTTTTGATTATGCAGACGGCGGTGCTGAAGATGAGATAGCGCGCATTAGGAATAGTGCCGCTTTTGATCAGTATCAGTTGGTCCCCAGTGTGCTGCAGGCAGTTGGGCAGCTTAATACAAAGACTCGGGTTCTGGGCACAGATATAGAGTGGCCTTTTGTGCTATCCCCAACAGCTTTGGGCTATTTGTTCCACCGCCATGGCGAACCCGCCGTCGCTCGTGCTGCCGGCGCAGCTGGCACTGCCTTTACGCTCTCTTCTATTGGCACAGCATCCATAGCCGAGGTGGCTGAGCAGGGTACTGGCCCCAAATGGTTTCAGTTGTATGTCTGGAAAGATCGGGGTTTGACGCGTGAATTGCTGCAT
Source organism: Gammaproteobacteria bacterium (assembly GCA_051008935.1). Lineage (GTDB taxonomy): Bacteria > Pseudomonadota > Gammaproteobacteria > JBPCXB01 > JBPCXB01 > JBPCXB01. The sequence continues at coordinate 11,093 of JBPCXB010000026.1, forward strand.
CGGTGTAAAGAAGCAGGCTATTCAGCGGTGCTGCTGACCGTGGATGCTCCGGTAGCGGGGCAGCGCAACCGTGACCTGCGCAATGGCATGACCATCCCACCCAGATTGTCGTTTTCAGCTTTGCTGGATGCAGCATTGAAGCCCGCTTGGTGGCTGGGCTATCTGATGGCGCGCTCAAAGATTCGCTTTGCCAATGTAACTGGCAGTAGCTCTGCCAATCTGGGTGGAGCTCTTAAAGATGTGATGGGCTATATCAACAGCCAATTTGACCCGGATGTCACTTGGGACGATGCGCAAGAACTGATGGAACTGTGGAAAGGCCCTTTTGCCGTCAAAGGGATTATGCAGCCTGAAGATGCCGAACGCGCTGTGTCTATGGGGGCTACAGGTGTGGTGGTATCGAATCACGGCGGGCGCCAGCTAGATACCGCTCCAGCGCCTATTGATATGTTGCCCGACATTGTCTCCGCCGTTGGCGGGCGTGCCGATGTGTTGCTGGATGGTGGGGTGCGTAGAGGCAGCGATATTATTAAGGCGCTGGCTTTAGGTGCAACGGCTTGTATGGCCGGGCGCCCGTATCTCTATGGCTTATGTGCGGGGGGCGAATCTGGAGTGCGGCGGGCACTCAGCCTATTACGCACAGACTTTGAACGCACGATGAAGCTGATGTGCGCGCCAGATCTGGCCAGCTTGAACCGGTCGCACTGCCGCATGGCACAGCCGCTCAGCGCTTCTGGCAGGCTGCAGTAAAGTTTAGGGTATCAAGGGTTTAGCCGCTTAGGAGGGCGGAAAGATTATGGAGTTTATAGATTTTTTAGGGGATCAGTGGCTGTTGGTGGCTACCCTGTTGCTGTTTGCCGCGATGCTGGTCTGGACAGAGTCTGCAAAAAGGGCTTTGTCTTTGGGTGTCGGCGATGCAGTGCAGTGGATCAATCGCCATCAGGCCCTGGTGATTGATTTGCGCAGTAAGGAAGACTGTCAGAAAGGCCATATCGCAGGGTCTGTGAATTTTGAGTTGGCAGATGCCTCTGAAGCTTCAAGAATTGCTTTGCGTGAGTTTCTGAATAAGAGAAAGATCACCACTGAAAGCCGCTTGCTGTTAGTTTGTGACAGCGGCCAGAAATCCAGGCAAATAGGCAGTCAGCTCAAAAAAGAGGGCTATACGCAAGCTGCTAGTTTAGCCCGAGGCGTCAACGGCTGGGGCATGGATGGTTTGCCACTAGTCTCTAATAAATCACCTAGCAAGCCATCTAACAAATAGCCCGACAAGTCGCTTGCAAGGGCTTCGAAGCAGGCGCCCTCATAAGCATCCGAAGGCTAACGCCAGCTGCCCCCGATTTAGCTGGCGCTTGTGCCCCTTACTATTCGCTATTAGCAGGAATAGTACATGTCGAATTCGACTGGATGTGTTTCCATGCGGATGCGGTCGACTTCTTCACTTTTCAGCTTGATATAGGCGTCGATCAGATCATTTGTAAACACGTCTCCTTGCAGTAGGAACTCGCGGTTACGGTCGAGTGAATCCAGAGCTACATCAAGAGAACTGGCTACGGAAGGAATCTGTTTGTCTTGCTCGGGAGTCAGATTGAACAGGTCCAGAGTGCTGGGGTCGCCCGGATGTATTTTGTTTTGGATACCGTCGAGGCCGGCCATCATCAGAGCTGCAAAGGTGAAGTAAGGGTTTCCGGAAGCATCTGGAAAACGCGCCTCGATTCGGGTAGCTTTGATGTTTTCTTCCCATGGAATACGGATTGCAGCTGACCGGTTGCGCGATGAGTAGCACAGCTTAGTCGGTGCTTCAAACCCGGGAATCAAGCGTTTGTAGCTGTTCGTTGAAGAGTTGGTGAAGGCGTTGAGCGCGTGCGCATTCTTGATGATACCGCCGATGTAAAACAGGGCTGTTTCAGAAAGGTTTGCATAGCCATCGCCTGAAAAGATATTCTTTCCATCTTTGATCAGACTTTGGTGTACGTGCATACCGTTGCCATTATCGCCGACGATGGGTTTGGGCATGAAAGTGGCTGTATGTCCCCAATCTTCAGCGACCCGATGGATGCAGTATTTGAAGTTTTGTAGCTCATCGGCTTTGAGATGCAGACTATTGAATAGGGTGCCGATTTCACATTGACCAGCTGTGCCTACTTCGTGGTGGTGCAATTCCACTTTCATGCCCATAGATTCAAGTGCTGCACACATAGCTGTGCGCAACTCCATCAGAGAATCAACGGGCGGCACAGGGAAGTAGCCGCCTTTGACTCTGGGTCTGTGGCCCATGTTACCGTCTTCGTATTCGGCGTTAGAGTTCCATGCTGCTTCGGTGGATTCGATTTCATAACTAGAGCCGCTCATACCTACGTTCCAGCGGATGCCGTCGAATACGAAGAATTCAGGCTCAGGGCCGAAAAAAGCGTCGTCGGCGATGCCTGTAGCGCGCAGATGTTCAATGGCCTTTTTGCCGATTGAGCGCGGGCAGCGGTTGTAGTTTTCACCGCTTTCGGGTTCGATTACATCACAGAACAGGATGAGTGTGTTTTCCTCTGAAAAGGGGTCTACAACTGCTGAGGCCTGATCTGGGATCAGTACCATGTCGGAACTTTCAATACCGCGCCATCCCGAGATTGAAGATCCGTCAAATTTCCGTCCGGATTTGAAGAAGCTGTCGTTTGCTTCAGAAGCGGGAAGGGTGACGTGATGATTTTTGCCGCGCATGTCGGTGAAGCGCATATCAATCCATTTGATTTTGTTTTGGGCTATGAGGTCTTTAGCTGTTTCAGCCATTGGGGCGGGTCTCCAGTAGGGATGGGGGGATGGATTGCTTAAAAAAACAAGCGAACCGGTTTTTAGAACCAAGGTTCGCATCAAAAAGGCATTTTATCACAGATTAAATCAAACTGTAAAAAATATGCATCAATTTAAAATATACTCAAGGACTTGTGGCAGTTGTTGCTGCCAGTTATCGAAGGCGTGACTGCCTCCTTCTTCGATATGGAGTTTGCAGTTGGCATAGCGATCTGCGGCTAGAGACCAATCCAGAGTTTCATCGCCTTTCTGTAGCATGCAGAAGAAATTTTCAGGCTGGGTAATGCTGTAGCTATCCAGCGTTTCCAAGCAGTCTATATCTTGTTGGTCTAGCTTGAATGGGGCGTGTGTAGAAGGGTTTAGGTTGTCGCCTATATAAGGCCGCATGAGTCTGTGTGCGTGCACAGCTGGGTTGACTAGAACGGCTTTGATATGGAAATAGCTGGCGACCCAGTGGGCATAGCAACCCCCTAGTGAACTGCCGACGACGGCTAGGACTGAATCTCCGGCCAGTTGGTTTTCGATAAAACGCTTGGCTTCGGTTGGTCGGTCGGGCAGACTGGGCAGTTCTATCTGTACGGGTAGCTGGTTGGCTTCGCAGAATAGTTTTAATGCCTGCCCTTTGTGAGATTGGCTGCTACTTTGGAACCCGTGGAGATAGATCGCGCGCATTGATGGTAAAAAATAATAGCTCAGGACTTAATAGCTCAAGGCTGTATAACTCAGGACTTTAATAGCTCAAGGACTTATTAGCTCAGGGCTGTGATGAAGCGGGGTTCGCCATCAGTCGGTGCAGCCATTGCAATAAAAAAACATTTTGCTGCATTTTTTCGTCTGCGCGGAAATGTTTTTTACAGATGCCCGGAGAAGGGGTGTTACGATTTTGAAAGGTCAAAATTTCGGCAATATGAAAGTCGTGGTAGAGTCGGATCGTTAAATTTAAGGGAGGAAATTCTGGGTGCAGGCTGTTTTTTTGTGCGAGTTTCAACTCAATCACCCATTTCCCTCGGTTGTGCACTTCAACCTGTATGCCATCTTCATGCTCCGGATCCCGCCATTGCTGCAGGCAGGGTGTTTGCATGAGATGCACCAGAGAGTGGTAGTTGCGTTCGCAGATCGACAGGTATTGCCCCAAGTTGAAAGGGGGTTTTCGGATGACTGGTTTGAGGAGTTGCAGATCCATGGTATGCAGGTTGGTATGGGGGTATCCGTCGATATGCCAGAGTGTCTTGAGTCGCTTCAATTATGCGAGGTTTATTCCGATAAATTATAGGCAGGCGGAGTGCGCAATTCATTCAAGTCAGCGCGGAAAGGCAGCCGTTTCCAGCATTCCTGCTGGTAATCTTGAATGGCTAGCTTCTCTCTCTCACAGAAGGATTCGATAGCAGGGCGCATGTTTGGTTCAGAGACCCAGTGTGCTGAATGGGTCAAGATTGGTATGAAGCCTCGGCGGATCTTATGCTCGCCCTGAACGCCTGGGTCGAAATGCTGCAATTGGTTTTCAATGCAGAATTCAATGCCCTGATGGTAGCACAGCTCAAAATGCAGGCTGTCGTATTCGCGGCTTGCCCCCCAGTAGCGACCATAGAGGGTGCTATGGTCGTAGAAATAGAGTGCGCCTGCTACGAGTTCAGTGCCTTGCCATGCCTGAATGATCAAGGTATGTTCGCGCATTTCGTCTCCCAGACGTTCGAACATTTGCTCAGTCATGTAGCCGATATGGCCTTTTTTGACACAGGTAGTCTGGTAGAAATAATGCATTTGATGCCAATCGGAGCGGCACGCTTCGCTGCCTGTTATTCTTTTGATATGGAGCTTTTGCTGAGCCATTTTTGCGCGTTCGTTGCGCAGGCTTTTGCGTGCTCTGGAGGTCATACGAGCTAGAAAATCTTCATAGCTCTGGTAATGGTGGTTGAACCAGTGAAAGCTGCACGAATGGCGGGTTGAAAAGCCGATACGGGACCAAGCATCGGCTTCTTCCGGGCTGATAAACAGGATGTGCAATCCAGACAGGTTGTATTCTTTTCCAAATTGTCTCAGAGCATCAGCAGCAACAGGGGCGTATTGGTCGATGGGCTTATTTTCCCCAGCGCAGAGTCTCGGCCCGGAAACAGGTGTCATAGGGATAGCGGAAAGCAATTTTGGGTAGTAGGGTATACCCATTTGGTGCCAAGCATCTGCCCAGCTGAAATCGAATACAAACTCGCCCCAGGAGTTTCCCTTCAGGTAAAGAGGCATGACCGCGAGGATTTGCTGATTGTGGCTCAGTGCCAGATGGTTTGGGAGCCAGCCTTGGTCCGAGCTTGCTACAGATGTTTCTTCTAGTAGCCGCAGGAATTGGTGCGATAGCAGTGGCCCTGCGCCTCGGGTCAGCTCATTCCAAGTGCTTTCAGGTATATCAGTGATGCGCGGGTGAAAAGATACCGATAGCTCAGATGGATTCATGAGCTATCTCGGCGTTGGTTTCGGGTTGTCTTCAGGCAGCATGCATCAACTCCAGTGCCGTCGCCAAAAAGAAGATCATGCCTGCCCAAGCATTGAGCTGGAAGGCCCGCAGGCTAGCCTGTGGGCTGCGGTTGCGGATGATCCAGATCTGAATCATAAACAGCAGTGCGATGAGTGCGAGCCCGGTTTGATAGATGAACCCTGCGCCTAGCAGCGCGCCCGCTTGCCACCAAAGGGTCCAGGTGCAGATCAGGCAGAGGGCAATGACCAACCGTTCATGTGGGCCGAAGGCAATGGCAGTGGATCCGATGCCTGCTTTAAGGTCCCAGGCACGGTCGGACATGGCATACTGCGTATCGTATGCCAGAATCCACAGCCAGTTTGCCAAGAAAAATAACACGAGCTCACTCGGCACATTGAGGTAGAAATCAGGCTGTGCTGTACTCCAAGCGATGGGTATGCCCCACGAAAAGGCGAGCCCGAGTACCATTTGCGGGTAGTTGGTATATCTTTTGCAGAAAGGATAGACGATCGCCAGCCCTAATCCCAAGATTGCCAGAATAATGCTGATGGGTTGGGTCAGTAGAATGAGCCCGGCTGCCATAGCAACCAGCATCCCAGCTATGAGAAGTGCCTGATTGGGCGTTAATGTTTGAGCAGGTAGTGGTCTGAGTCGGGTGCGTTCTATGTGTCCATCCAGATCTCGGTCCGCGTAGTCGTTGATTGCACATCCAGCCGAGCGCATCAAAAAAGAACCCAGAGTAAAGATGAGCACGAGCTTGAGTTCGGGTTGGCCAGAATGCGCCCACCAGAGTGCGGCCAGCGTGGGCCAGAGCAGTAGTAAGGTTCCTGTAGGCTTATCGAGTCGGATCAGTTGTGCCACAGGGTTTTGTAAGAGCCTGAAGCGAAAGATGGAAGGGCGTAAAGACAATTTTTGGTGAGGCCTATCGTAGAGGGCTAGGGTATTGTGGCTATTATCTTAACGAAAGAGAATGCTGGTGGTTGCGTGTTGCCTCTCCTCCCGTCATTCTGAACAGGAGGTGGAGCTTTTTATAAAATCCTCTAGATCAAGAGGGCACGCCGCAAGATATCCGCGTTTTTATTAGAGACAAGAGGGCAATCATCATGAATAAAAAACCGTCAAGCGCTGATTCTGAAACAGACGGGCTGCGCCCGCCCGAAGGTTGGCGCAAGCTGGATCTGGAAGCGCATACCAGTCACTTGGAACGTATAGGCCCCATCTTTTACCGTCGCAATGAGGATGGCAACCAGCAATTTGCAGCCCGAGTACAGTCTTATAACCTGAACTATGCTGGCCATTCGCATGGTGGTATGCTCATGAGTCTGGCGGATTTTGCCGCTTGCTCAGTTGCTATGAAAGACCCTAAAGATGTCGTTGCCACCATCAGCTTTAACTGTGAATTTATTCAGCCGGGCCCACGTGGAGCTCTCGTTGTGGCCGATGTCGAACCGGTTCGCCGCACTGAAACGATTTCATTTCTGAGAGGGCAGATTAAATGCCGTCACCGCGTGTTGCTTAATTTCTCGGCGACCGTTAAGCGCATGAGGCGCCGCGAGACTTCGCGTGCCGTATAGAACCTTTCTCTGTAGTCATCAAAGTGCTTGCTGTTCCAGAATATCTGCAATAGCTATGGCTGCCCGACCGTCGCCGTAAGGGTTTTTCGCCTGAGCCATCGTCCGGTATTGGTCGGGATACTTCAGCAGTCGGTTTACCATTGCTACTAGCTCGGTACCGGTTGTTCCAGCTACCAGTGCAGTGCCCGCTTCTATCGCTTCTAGCCGTTCGGTATTCTGCCGAGTGACCAGTACTGGGGTCCCTAGAGAGGCAGCTTCTTCTTGCACTCCTCCGCTGTCAGAGATGATCAACCAGGCCTGCTGCATAAGCCAGACAAAGGCCCTGTAGCCTACGGGTGGAATGAGCCAGATACGTTCGGTATCTGCCAGCATGGCTTGCACGGTTGCTTGGGTCTTCGGGTTGAGATGAACCGGAAATACGATTTCAAGGTCAGGATGAACCTGTATCAAGTGTTTAAGTGCGCTACAAGTGTGCTCAAGTGCTTGCCCAAAGTTTTCGCGTCTGTGCCCTGTCACCAGAATCATGCGTCTTTTGGTGCTGGGCTGCCACTGATAGGGCATGAGTTCGGATGCTATTTCGTTCTGGTGCGCTGGTATTTGCGCCTGAATGAGCTTCAATGCATCTATAACGGGGTTTCCTGTTACAAAGATACGGCTGTCTTCAATGCCTTCTGCCAGCAGGTTGGCTCGGTTGGCGGTTGTTGGGGCGAAGTGTAGGTTGGCTATGCGGCTGATTGCTTGTCGGTTCATTTCTTCAGGGAAGGGCGAAGCCAGATTGTGAGTGCGCAGCCCTGCTTCAACGTATGCAACGTTGATCTGCCGGTGAAAAGCTGCCAGAGTTGCTGCAAAGGCTGTGGTCGTATCTCCTTGTACGATGACAGTATCGGGCTCAATATGCTGTAATTGCTCATCAATTGCAGCGATCATGCGCCCAAAAAGCTGGTTTAAGCTTTGATCGGGACGCATCAACTGCAGCTTGGCATCTGGGCGCAGATCGAACAGTTCCAGCATCGGGTCGAGCAGTTCTTTGTGCTGTCCGGTTGTACACAGCAGGGCGGTAGTTGCAGGTCGGGCTCGCAGTTCTTTGATGACGGGAGCGAGCTTGATCGCTTCTGGACGCGTGCCCAGAATACTCAGGATTTTCATAGACAGGCTGCAGATAGAAGGTGCTGCTGGATATTTTTCAGGATTTTAGAACGCTGCGGTAGCATACGGCTGTTTGTTCGGCAATGCGATCCCAATGAAATTTTTCTCGCGCAAGGCGGCAGCTTTCGTTGCCTAAGGGCTCTAAATCGATTTCGGCTATCTGGTTCAGAGCGTTTGCCAGAGCTTGTGGGTCTGCTGGAGGAACCAAAATGCCATTTTTGCCTTCAGGAACCAGATCAGGGGTGCCGCCGACCTGTGTGCCGATCAATGGTAGTGATGCGGCCATGGCCTCTAGGCCGCTGATGCTGGTAGCTTCTTTGAGTGAAGGCAGGATGGCAAAATCTGCAGCACTGTACCAAGGTAGTAGCTGGCTGCGCGGCAATGCGTCTAGCATGAAGTAGTTTTGTGGATCGGTCTTCTTTAATTCCGACTCAATGCGTTTTTTTTCTGGCCCTGAGCCCAGTATCAGGATTTTTAGGCGTTTGCGCGCGTTGTCATTGATTAGATTGAAGGCTTTGGCCAAGTAATAGACGCCATTTTTGGCGACCAACCGTCTTGTAGCGATGCCAAGTCGATCCTGAGCGCTCAGTTGGAGTTTGTGCCTGAGCAGCTGTCGGATCTCAAGGTCGCGTTCACAGCTTGCCGGGCGTATGCCATTGGGAATGTAATGGCGTGCTGCCATCTCTGGACAGTTGCCTGGGATTTTAAGCAGTTCGGTACTGGGTGCTAGCAGCAAGTCAACCTTTTTTAAGCGCCGTTCTAGAGCTTTGGTGCGTCGGCCGCCTTTTTCCATCCGGCGCAAGAAGCCAGAGGTATGATTGGTAAAGACCAGAGGGATAGGCCTTCTGGTGCCAAATTCCAAGCATTTTAGGCCGTGCATGTGTATCAGGTCGAAGGGGCTAGCTGGCGGTTGTTGCTTGAGTACTTGATCAATGCCTCTTTGAATGAGTAAACCTTGTAACATGCCCGGTATTTTGAGAGAGATCTTTTTGATATCTGTGTAGGGCTTTGGTTTGTCAATGCTGGATTTAGCGGGGCCAGATAGGTCGTTTCGAGTCAGTATATGTACTTGATGCCCGAGCCGGATCAAAGCTTGTGTCAACTCATCTACATGTGTAGCCAGCCCGCCTATTTGAGGCGGGTAATCCATGGAAACCATGAGGATTTTTAAAGGTTTTGTTGACGTCATTTGAATCAGCGGTAGCTACGCTGGATCAGAGCGTGAAGTGCGATAGTTTTTTCTTGATGTATTCCAGCTTAAGAGGCGTGCGTTTGGGCAATCCATCAAGATAGGCTGGCCAAGCTTCACCGGAAATCAAAGGCTGTAGGTATTGTCGACCATCATCGGTTATGTTGTAGCCATCTTCGGTGATATAGTGGCGGGGGAGTTTTTTCTCCACATTTGCTGTACCCGCTATGGGGGCGCTGTCTATACGCCAGCTGTAGGGGTTATTGGAGGTGCGGGTGATGACCGGCATAAACCCTGATTGCTTGTCCATAGCCATTCGCAGAGCCGCTTCGCCCACTGCTTTGGCCTGTTGGAGGTCTGTAGCAGAAACGAGATGGCGTGCAGAACGTTGCAAGTAATCTGCCACAGCCCAGTGGCATTTGAGCTCTAACCTCTGTTGGATCAGTTGAGCCAGATAGGGTGCTACCCCGCCCAGTTGGTTGTGGCCAAAGGAATCTTTCTGCCCGCTTTGAGCCAAGAAAGTACCGTTTTTATCCGCGGTGCCTTCGGAGGCTCCAATGACGGCGTATCCCTGTTCGTCAACTTGAGCCTGCACGTTTTTTAGAAAGCGCTCGGTGTCAAAAGGAATCTCTGGGAACAGCAGGATGCGGTTTTTAGCTCTACTGGCAGAGTGGTTGCCAAGCCCGCAGGCAGAGACAATCCAGCCTGCATGCCTGCCCATGACCTCCATAATAAACACCTTGGTAGATGTTTCACACATAGAGGCTATGTCCAGTTCGGCTTCGTCTATGGATACGGCTACATATTTGGCCACGGAGCCGAAACCTGGGCAGTTGTCGG
>JBPCXB010000027.1:0-2913 GCA_051008935.1 Gammaproteobacteria bacterium
CCTATCCACAGGCCTCGGATGTCTTGCACTCCTTCTGCCAAAGGTTCTGTACAATCCGCCAGAATTGGCAACGGGAAATGCTCATAGGCACAGCCGGGTGTATTGCCCTTTGGAATATCCTCAGCCATGGCGCCTGAGCCATTCAATGTGGGGAACCGGCAATAATTGAGCCTGCTGCCATCGCCGGCAAGTGTGGCTGCATCCGTGGTCAGAGGCGGGCGCGGCGAAAACATCGCCAACCAAAAAAGGGCCATAGCAAGCACCGGTACGCCCAATGCCAGCCCCAAAAGCAGCTTCTTAATCATTTTTTTGAACTCACTATCTCTAATTAGGCCAATAGATGTAGTCATCTTCAAGGCTGGGTTGATCGGCCAGAGTTTTGTCGATCCAGATAGGGATAGCTATCCGAGACGGCCACAAAGGCTCGGCCTGTTGCTCATTGTGGGCATCCAGTACCTGGCTCAATGCCGCTATCTGAGTGCCATGACTAGCGCTCAGGTCAAACTGCTCAAAAGGATCCTGCTCCAGATGAAACAACCGGATCCGGCTAGGGTGGGTGCTGCGTTGCATTTTCCACCCGCCTGACATGATGGCCTGATAATCGCCCTCTCGCCAGATCAGTGTTTCATGCGGCATGCCTGGCTTGTGCTGGGTCACATAGGGCAGTAAATTGACACCATCTATTAGTTCTTGTGCAGGCTGCCGCTGTACCGCCCCCAGCACCGTGGGGAATATATCCAGATGCGAAACAGGATGTGCATAAATTTGCCCTGCAGGCAATGTGCCCGGCCAGCGCATCGCAAAGGGCACATGGGTGCCGCCTTCAAAAAAACTCAGCTTCCAACCGCGATAGGGCTTGTTGATATCAGGCATACCTATATAGTTTGCGCCACCATTATCGCTGGTAAAAATCACCAACGTACGCTGATCAATGCCGTTATCTTTGAGCGCTTGGAGGATTTTGCCAACACTACGGTCAACGGCACGTATCATGCCGGCATACACGCGCGTTCTGTGATTGACGAAACCATCCCCTACTGCTTCAAAGTCAGCTCTTGATGACTGTAAGGGGGTGTGGATGCCCCAGTGCGACAGGTAGAGGAAAAAAGGCCGGTTTTTGTTGGCTTCAATGGCTTTAACCGCTTCGGCCGTATAGTAATCGGTCAAATAGCCGTCGGGCTCAAAAGGCGCACTGTTATTGAAGCTGGCTGAATAAGAAAGGATTTCCCACTGCACTTGATCCAGAATGGCAAATTCATTGCGGGCATTGACCACATCCGGGGAATCAACGGGCAGATACAGGCCGCTTTCCATCAGCAAGCTGTCATCAAAACCTTGCGCACTGGGGCGCAACTGGGCATCGCGCCCTAAATGCCACTTGCCTACGTGCAGGGTACGGTAACCGGCCTGCTGCAATTCTTCGGCCAGAGTAATCTCTTGGGGTGGCAGGCCGCGCGATGCAAAAGGCAGTTCGTGGCCATCATGAGATGCCGCACCATGTACCTCATCAAAGCGGAATTTGCGCGGCATAGTGTCTTGGTGCGACAGTTGCTGCAAGATCGGCCCCATCATATCGGGGGCTGGGGTGAACTCAAAGCCAAAGCGGGTGGAGTAGCGCCCGGTCAGCAACATGGCTCGGGAGATAGAACAGACCGCACTGCCCGCATAACCGTTGGCAAATAGTACGCCTTCATGGGCCAGTTGGTCAATATGCGGTGTTGGAATCAGGCCACCGCCGTGCATACTGACATCATTGAAGCCCATATCGTCTGTCAGAATGACGATGATGTTGGGCGGCTGTTGACCACTGTCCTGCCAGACCCCGCCCGGCCACACCACTGGCTGATTGGGGCCCGGGGCAGAAACAGTGCGCTGTATCAGCCCCATACTCTTCACCATCAGGGTGGAGCGATTGGCATAACCAACCACCGTCAGTACAGCAATCAGCAGCAAAACTGCCAAAGATAGTATCTGTGCGCGGCGGCTCATGTTGTGGCCTACTCCATATGCACCAACCTGTTGAGCATAAAAGTTTAGCTGTGTACTGCCCCGTACTAGCAAGTCTGCAACCAAAACATCGTATACAGCGCTCTTTCCACACCTCATTCAGACAGAATTGCCGCTGCAGCGATCCTAGCATGCGCAGACCAATAGCCCCTATTTCAGATAAAAAATGATTGCGTCAAAATTCGCGTGTATGGAGTGCTAAAATGCCTCTACTTTCCTCTAGCTACCTACTAGATACGCACTTTCAAAAATCAGACGCTCTCACAGAAGCCTAAAGGGCGAGGGGGCTCGATTCTTGAGGCCTGCAAACCATGCCTGCAACAAAAATTAAAAAACATCCACTGTTGATGGCAAGCTACCCTGTACTCATCAGGTTGTGGAAAGATAACAAGCGCACTATTCATAAAAATATCTTCCTGAAAGTACTTTTAATTGCAACAATCACATCGCCATTTAGATGGATTCAAGAAATTCTATTCAACCATAGAATAAACCAGGTTGACTTGCGAAAAAATCCTCCTATTTTTGTAATAGGGCACTGGAGAAGCGGCACAACACACTTGCATTATCTTTTGTGCCAAGACAAGCAGTTTTCTTTCCTTGAGGTGTTTCAAGCCTATTTTTTCAGGATAGCTCTGGTAACCCGCACCTTCATCAAGCCCTTGATGAACTTGCTAATCCCCTCTAAAAGGCCGCAAGACAACGTGTCAGTCGATGCCAGCTCGCCCGCTGAAGAAGAGCACTCCCTGATCAACCTAACTCACAGGAGTGGCTTGCAATCTTTCTTTTTTCCCAAGAATATGAGCTATTTCAGCAAATACACTCTGTTAAAAACTTCCAGACAGAATATCGAAAAATGGAAAAAAATATATAGCAAAATGCTGAAGGAAATCGCCTTATACAGTG
>JBPCXB010000028.1:0-3511 GCA_051008935.1 Gammaproteobacteria bacterium
GGTTTCGCGCTTGGGTTGTCAGGTGTATCCGTCTGATGAACCCTTGGTCATTGAAATCCCCAAATACACCATCAATCAGGTGTCAGAACGCCACTAAAGCCACCAGACAGATCAGATATAACGCAAAGATAACACACAGCTAACCCAGATCATACAGACAACACGCAGAAATAACGTAGAAAGAAAATGGAATGGACCGATACTCTGGAAATAGCCATCGCCCTTTGTGAGCACCACCCCGACGTCGACCCCCGCTACGTGCGCTTTACGGATCTGCACCGCTGGGTGATGGAGTTAGAGGGCTTTTCTGCCCCAGCCGACCGCTCTAGCGAGCGCATACTGGAAGCCATTCAGGCGGCCTGGATCGACGAACAAGATTGAACCGCTAAAGCCTGAGCCTTTCGAGCAGCTGGCCCTGATCGATGATGCCCACGGCGCGCAACTGCCGGAGTTCTGAACCGTTGCGATCAAAAAACAGCAGGGTAGGCGGCCCCACCACATTGAAAGAACGCAGCAATTCCTTGGCGACCTGATCATTAGCAGTGATATCGGCACGCACAAAAATCCAACTCTCGAGCGCCGACTGCACTCTGGAGGCCGGAAAGACCTGCCGTTCCATCTGAATGCATTCCACACACCAATCGGCATAGTAATCCAACACCACGGGGCGGTCTGCGCTTGCCTGAATCTGCTGGAACTCGGCCAATGAATGGATGTTGTAATCCGCCACAAAAGGCTTAGTGGCTTCAGCGTTGCTGCCGATACGGATGTTAATGCCGGTAGCCTGTGCCGCAAAATACATCGATACCGCCAGCAACAGCGTTGCGCCCAGCCCCAAAAGCAAGACCCCAGCAGGGGCAAAGCGCCGCTGTTCTTGAGCTTGAAACAGTGCCTTTGCAGCCCGTAGTGTCAGCAGCGCCATCCACACCGCTGCCGCCAGTGCCAGCAGAGCCCAGAGCCCAGCCGCTATGTGTGTAGAGATAATGCGCTCTAGGAACCACAGCGCTAGACCCAGCAGCATCAGGCCAAATCCCTGTTTGATCGCCACCATCCAAGCACCAGCACGTGGCAAAATCCGGCCCAGAGAAGTACCCACCAGCAGCAGAGGCACGCCCATACCCAGACCCATGCTAAAGAGTACGGCACCGCCGAGCAGTGCATTGCCGGTATGGCCAATGTAGACCAATGCACCCACCAGTGGGGGCGCCACACAAGGGCCAACAATGAGCGCCGACAATACCCCCATGGTACCGGCAACCCACAGGTTGCCACCTACGTTTCGGCTGCGGCTGTTTAACCAGTTCTGGATACTGGCCGGCAACTGCAATTCATAGAGCCCGAACATCGCCAGTGCTAGCGCCACCATCAGAGCGCTGAAACTGCCCAGAATCCAAGGTTGCTGCAGACTGGCCTGCAAAGAGCTTCCGGCGCTGGCTGCCAGAACGCCTGCCACAGCGTAGGTCAGAGCCATCGCCAGTACATAGACCAGAGTAAGCAGCACACTGCGCTTTTGCGAGATGTTGCCAGCCCCAGCAATCAGCCCCGATAGAATCGGGATCATAGGCAACACGCACGGTGTAAACGCCAACAACAGACCAAATACAAAGAACAGTGCTAGATTCCAGATCAGATGGCCATCCATCAGTTGACGGCTGAGCTGTTGGTCTTCAGCCAGAGCAGGCGCGCGGGTTTCGTACGCGGTATTAGTAATATCTGCCGTCAGCTGAGTTCCGGGGCGGGGTAGCCGCAGTATTTTTTGCTCAGGCGGATAGCACAGGCCGGCTTCTGCACACCCCTGCCAAACCAGCTTCACCGTCACCATAGAGCCGTCATCAGAGCTGGTTTCCGCACCTGGTACTAGAGGCAACAGAGGCAACCGAACTTCTAGCAGATGGTGATAGACCTCGGTAAGGCCAAAAAATTCATCGGTCTTTTCTTGACCGGCGGGTAGCTTGGGTTGCGCAAAGTCATCGCTGATAAATTTCAGATGCTTGCGATACAGATAGTAGCCGTCCGGCATAGACCAACGCACCGATAACTCAGTGGGGCTTGCCCAACCATACTCCAGAGCAAAGGCCTGCTCTACTGGCAGAAAGCGCCCGAGAGTCGGGGTGGCACCCTGCATCTTCAAAGTGGGTTGGGCGGGATCCAACCCAGAGGCCAGAGGCGAAAACCCACTCAACAGCAAGGCCATAGCCGCTGGCAACAAAGAGGGACAGTATTTAAGTAACGTCATGCTGTGGTTTCAATCCGAATAGCAGAGACCTGCATCGTTGCAGCTATTTTAGAGAGCTTCTGGTGCAGTTGCCATTTATAGGCACAGATCCCACCGTCTGCTATGCTGTGTCTTTGATGCTGTGCTTAGGCAACAAGTACGAGTAGCGGAAAATAGAATAGCGGGCACAGTTATGGCAGCGGGCGCCGCCTATGGATCGTTGGAATAGAGGAGTAGAAATATGCCGCAGTTGAAAATGCTGTCATGACTAGCATCACGGTGACCGTTGCAGGCCTGTTTAATCAAGAGTGGGCCGGATGAAGCATTTAGTAGCGGCTATCGGCCTCTCTGCGATCGGTGCATTCAGCACGCCATCAATTGCCGACGTCATGCACGAGCCGCTTTGGGTTCAGAACCTTTCACCCCTGACGGCATTGATTGCCGTGCCGTCACAGCGCACGGCCCATATCCAACAGGGGTTGTCGTTGACATTGCACTTCGACGTGGCAACGCATTTCCTGACGCAGACAGTGGGTGCAGAACACGTCTCTTTCGATGGCGAAACAGACCGCAACAGCCTGAGCTTAGGTTGGGGTTTTTCTCAGAATTGGGCGGCGACTGTAGTGCTTCCAGTGATCCGCCACAGCGGAGGGGTCACCGACTCCTACGTTAACAAGTGGCACGATTTCTTTCTTCTCAGCGACGGAGGGCGCCACCTTGCCCCCAACGACCAACTGCGCTATCAGTTTGATGCCGCTGCATCGCATTCGGTTGTGTTAGACGCCAGCGGCTCAGGCGTGGGGGATGTAGTCTTTGAGATAGCCCACGCACGGCCGTCGACATCCGCATTTCAAATAGGCTATGCACTAGGCTACAAGGCGTCAACAGGTCAGGTGCGTGCATGGCGTGGCAGCGGTGCCTCAGACCTTTATGGAGTGGTGCGATTCAGCGGTCGTAGCCGAAAAGACGCACCACTGTATTGGCATGGCCAGTTCGGTTTGGTGCACGCAGGCGACAGCGAACTGTTAGGCCCCAACCAAAAAGACTGGGTTTGGTTTGCCGGATTATCAGCAGAATGGATGGTGCATACAGATTGGTCATTGCTTGCCCAAATCGACAGCCACAGCGCAATAGTGCAAACGGCAATTCCAGCACTGGGACAACCCGCTGGCATATTGAGCTTGGGATTACGGCATCAGCTCACACCGCAATGGGCAATCGATATAGGCTTTGCAGAAGACATCATCGTAGAAAGCGCGCCGGATATTATCTTCCAAGCCTCCATCCACTACCGCC
>JBPCXB010000029.1:0-34998 GCA_051008935.1 Gammaproteobacteria bacterium
AGGCGCCCTTCGACAGGCTCAGGGCGCTGGTAGTGGTGTAGAGAAGATTGTGTTTAAGGCGCGTAGTGGAGTAGTAAGAATTTGTGTTTAAGTCTATCTAAAGTACAGTTGGGAATTTGTGTTACAAGCTATCTAGAGCCCATCGTTGCCCGAACTTGTTTCGGGCAACCTTTAGTGAAAAAAAAGTAACCGAGCTTGTCTCGTCCAGCCTTTAGTAAAAAATATAGTTTATGGAACTGGAAACACTCCCTTTATCCAAACTCTCTGGAACAACTGCTGCAAACCTCGAGCAACTGGACCAAATAGGGATTCATACTCTATGCGACCTGCTCTTGCACTTGCCTGCACAATGGCAGGATCGCACTCAGATCACGCCGATTAGCCAACTTGAACCGGAACAGGCGGCCCAGATCGAAGGACAGGTGGTCCATGTCACGCAACCTAGAGGGCGGCGCATGCTCCTTGTTCGCATCGCAGATGCCAGCGGCCAGCTTGACCTTATGTTCTTTAACTACTACTACAACCTGATTAAGAAACTACCGGGTGCCAGACTGCGCTGCTTCGGCAAGCCTAAAGCCAGAAGCGGGCAGCAGAGGCTGCACATGACCCATCCAAGCTTTGAATTCATATCAGACAATCGCCCGTCAGCAGCCTTACCAGATACCCTGACCCCTGTCTACCCCCCCATCACCAATGCTGCTCTACAGAAACACATCAAAAAACTCATCTCCGAGTGTCTGAAACAGGCGCATACAAGTAATGCGCTTGCCGATCCGGTGTCCAAGTATTTGCCTCGAGAATTGCGCCAATACTCTCTTCTGCAAGCGCTGGAACAAGTACATCGCCCCCCTCCGGACAGCCATCCGGCTCAAAGCGAAGCCTATCAACAAGCCAAAGACCGTATAGCACTGGATGAACTGGTAGCAGACATGCTCAATCAGATGCAATCCGCTACTGGTGTGCGTCAATTCAAGGCGCCCTCCATCCTCGAAACGGACACACCCTCTTCATTGGAACAGCAATTACTTGCTTCGCTACCGTTCGAACCGACTGGCGCCCAGTTGCGCGTTAATCGAGAGATTGCCCAGGATCTCAGTCGAAGCCAACCTATGCTGCGTCTTCTTCAAGGCGACGTCGGATCCGGCAAGACGCTAGTTGCGCTATGCGCCGCAGTACGCACGATTGCAGCAGGCTGGCAGGTAGCAATTGTGGCACCCACCGAAATATTGGTCGAACAACACCTGCTCAATATGAGCCAATGGGTTTCAGCGCTGCACATAGACTTAGCTACCCTGTGTTCTTCGACCCCCGAACCAGAAAAAAGAACGATCTGCAACGCGCTCGAATCTGGCCAGCTCACCATGATCATCGGCACGCATGCGCTCTTTGAAGAACGGGTGCAATTTCACAAACTTGGGCTTGTTATCGTAGATGAACAGCACCGCTTTGGCGTACAACAGCGACTCAAGCTCATCGAACGTTCTTCCAGCCAGCTGCAGCCCCATCAACTGACCATGACAGCTACCCCTATTCCACGCACTCTAGCTATGACTCGCTATGCGGATATGGATGTATCTGTATTGGACGAGATGCCTCCAGGACGCCATGCCGTGCAAACTAGCATGCATTCCGAACGCAGCCGTGAGCGCATCATCAAACGCATCGGCGAGAGGTGCCAGCAGCAAGATCGCGCCTATTGGGTCTGCCCACTGATCGAAGAATCTGAAGCAGTAGCCGGAAGAGCAGCCCTTCCGGTCTTCGAAGAACTCCAACACAAGCTGCCAGAGCTGTCCATTGGTTTGATCCACGGACGCATGAAATCAGCCGAAAAATTGGCTGCCATTGCTGGCTTTAAAAGCGGTCAATACCAGTTACTGGTCTCTACCAGCGTTATCGAAGTAGGCATGGACATCGCAGAGGCCACCTTTATGGTAATCGAAAACCCTGAACGTTTCGGGCTGGCGCAACTGCACCAACTACGCGGCCGCATTGGACGCTCCAGTCGGGTCAGTCACTGCGTGCTGATCCACAATCATGACATCAGCCAAGGCGCCATGGCACGGATCAAGACCCTCTGTCAACACCAGAACGGCTTTGATATAGCCGAAGCAGACCTGATGCAAAGAGGCCCGGGCGAACTGCTCGGCGTTCGGCAAGCGGGAGAAGCTGAATTCCAGGTCTTTGATTACCGCTCCCAACAGCACCTGCTTGACCCCGCCAAAGCCATTGCCCAACAATTGCTCGCTGCCCAACTTCAGGCCGATCCATCAGACGGTTTACACCAACAGCTCGCCCGCCTGCAAAGCAGGTGGCGCCCAACCGGCATAGCCTATGCCCGTGTATAACACTTCATGCCCCCCATGGCCAAAATAGTGCGCATCTGAGCTCTGACCACACATAAAATAGCGCAGATCCCGAACAATATTCCACGCTACTGAGGTAATACTGATCATGAAAGCACAGCTTTGCAAAGAATTCGGCCCGCCCGAAACCCTAGTTCTAGAAGAAATCCCAGATCCTGTTGCCGAAAAAGGTCAGGTTGTTGTCGACATCGAAGCAGCAGGCGTTAATTACCCCGATGCCTTAATGATCGCAGGCAAATACCAGTTCCGACCTCCTTTCCCCTTTGCCCCAGGTGGCGAAATTGCAGGAACTATTGCCGCAATCGGCGAGGGTGTCACCGAGTTCAAGATTGGAGACCGAGTGATGGGGCTTTGCGGGAACGGAGCCTTTGCAGAAAAAATAGCCATACCAGCAGCAAGCCTAATGCCAATACCAGCGCAGATGAGTTCAGAAAAAGCCGCGGGCTTTTCTATGGTATACGGCACCTCTTGGTACGCACTCAAACAGCGCGCTAATCTGCAACCGAGTGAGGTGCTTTTGGTGCTAGGTGCTGGAGGGGGCGTGGGCGTCTCAGCAGTGGAACTTGGCAAAGCTGTAGGAGCACAGGTGATCGCCGCCGCCAGTTCAGATGAAAAGCTCCAAGTGGCACAGCAAGCTGGCGCCGACCACCTAATCAATTACAGCGATGGCGAATTGAAAGAAAAAGTCAAAGCCTTGACTAATGGCAAAGGTGCGGACGTGATATACGATCCGGTAGGTGGCGACCTGTTCAACCAATGCCTGCGTTGCGTGAACTGGAATGGACGCATACTGGTAATCGGCTTTACAGGCGGCATACCTCAAATACCTACCAATCTGGTGCTACTCAAAGGCTGCCAGATTGTCGGTGTCTTCTGGGGCGCCTTCACCCAACGGGAGCCAGATACTAATGCAGCCAACTTTGCCGAATTATTCGAAATGTTTAGCAATGGCCGCATCGATCCACCGATTCACCATACATTCAGTCTGGAAAATACGCCTGCAGCCATCAAGCTATTGGCAGATCGCAAAGCAACAGGCAAAATAGTGATTAAGCCTCGCTGATTATTCCTTCCCCTGTACTGCGCGTTCATTAACAGATTCGGCTCACCCTCTGTACTAGAGGTGGGCTCGGGCCCCGATTTACCCGACCCCCAACCAGACGAGCTATTGATCCGCAACCATGCGAGCTCGGTCAACCCCATCGACTGTATGCGCCGCAGAGGCTATGGCCACAAACTGCTGAGTCTGGCAGGTGCAGCCAATTTCCCTCTGATACTGGGCAATGACTTTGCAGGCACTGTAGAAGCTGTGCCGCAGAATCCCTCAGTCAACAACCCTCACAACTTGCAGCCTGGGGATAGGGTATTTGGCGCGCTCCCCCCTGCTTCAAAAGGGACCTATGCCGCATACTGCTTGGCGAAACCACAATGGCTCATTCCTATACCAGACGACTGGTCATTTGAACAAGCCGCATCCATCCCCTACGCCGCTCTGACCGGTATCGCAGCCCTCAAAGACCTGCGCCTAACAGCCAGCAGCACGTCTGGCAAAAAAGTACTGATACAAGGTGGGTCTGGTGGGGTCGGATCTTTCTGCATTCAGCTACTGGCGCACTGGGGGGCTGAAGTGACCACCTTATCGAGCCGAAAGAACCAACAATACTGTCTGGAGCTCGGAGCCCAGCATGCATTGGACTATAACCGCGTGCTACCTGGCACCCTGACGGGCTTCGATGCTGTACTCGCAGCTTTCGGCTTTGAAAATACACCACACTTTCATCCCAGATTGCTGGTTCGGGGCGGGCGCTACACCACCCTCAAGCATCCTCTACTGGCATGGAGTGATAAATTCGGTGTGCTGCCAGGCGCAGTAGCAGCTGCAGGCCTGTATGGAAAGCGCAAGCTTAAATGGGCTCGCTCAGGCCGAAGCTATACCTGGACGCTATTCAGCATCGATGCAAACCGAATGCAATTACTTTCAGAAGCCTTGCAGCATTCCAACATAGCCCCCTGTCTGCAACAGACTGTACCTCTGAGTGAAATCAGCCGCGCTCATGAACTGAGCGAAACCCAACGGGTGCGCGGAAAAATCGTTCTCGACATCAGCGCCTGAAAGGCGCACTGCCTTCTAGCCTTCTACTATCTGCTAGGACGCGAAGGCTGCTAAACCCGTCATCGCACGGCCCAGCACCAACGCATGGATATCGTGTGTGCCTTCATAGGTATTGACGGCTTCCAAATTCAGCATGTGCCGTATAACACCGTACTCATCGCTGACGCCATTGGCTCCATGCATATCGCGCGCTTGGCGGGCAATATCCAAAGCCTTGCCGCAGTTATTGCGTTTGATCAGCGATATCATCTCCGGACACCAACGGTCACTATCTATCAGCCGACCCACCTGTAAAGCAGCATGTAGACCCAGCGTAATCTCGGTCTGCATATCGACTAGCTTTTTCTGAATCAGCTGGTTGGCAGCGAGAGGGCGGCCAAATTGCTTGCGATCCATCGTGTATGAATGGGCCGCATGCCAACAAAACTCAGCTGCCCCTAGGGCACCCCACGAAATGCCGTATCTGGCTCGGTTTAAACACTCCAAAGCGGGTTTCAGACCGCGCGCCTCTGGAAAAACCATTGCTTCTGGTACAAACACCTCATCCATCAATATTTGACCGGTCACCCCTGCCCTCAACGAAAACTTGCCCTCCAGTTTCGGGGTTTCAAGCCCTTTGGCTCCACGCTCTAGCAAAAAGCCCCGAACAGACCCTTGGTCATCTTTGGCCCAAACCAATAGCACGTCTGCAATAGGCGCATTAGTAATCCAAGTCTTGGCACCAGACAATGCATAGCCTCCGCTGACGCTACGCGCCCGAGTCACCATGCTGCCCGGATCTGAACCCGAATCCGGCTCTGTCAGCCCAAAAGCTCCCACCAAGTCTCCGGCAGCCAAACCCGGCAATAAACGTTCTTTCTGTTCATCGGAACCGTAGCGTGAAATAGGAAACATAACCAGGCTGGAGTAGACACTGAATATGGAGCGATAGGCACTGTCTACACGCTCTAGCTCACGGGCAATCAAACCGTAGCACACATAGCTCATACCGGCACAACCGTAGCCGCTGATAGTCGGTCCGAATACCCCGGCCTGCCCCATCTTGTTGAGTAATTGCCGATCAAAGGTTTCGTGCCTGTGGGCCTGCAGAACCCCCGGCTGTAACTCTTTCTGCGCAAAAGCACGGATTGAATCAGAAACCTGGCGCTCCTGCTCGGTCAAATTCCCTTCCAAAGACAGAGGGTCCTGCCATCTAAATGCTGCCATAGGGTTATTCCTGTCTGTCTATCAATTCTCTATGTTCGCAACTGGTGGCGACGCACCATGCGTTGGACGCGAGAATACTGTCTGATCTTTGAGGTACACCAGTTGCGCTAACTCAACCATATTTGCCATACTTTGCACTAAAAGAGGCGGCCGAAAGAATCCGATATAGAGCCCATCTGGATTGACAAGCGCTACATTGCCGCTGTGGTCAATCACACCTGCTGAACTAGTAGGCGCATAATGCGTGTAAAACACCTGTGCCCATGCTTGTAGCTGATACTGATCCGGCAACAGCCCAAGCATATGCGGACTAAAACGCTTCAAAAAGCGCGACATGGTATCGGCAGTGTCGTAGGCAGGATCAATACTGACCATCAGCATTTGTATCCGGTCAAGGTCAAAGCTGCGCTGGTCTAATTCTTTATGCAGCTGTGCCAACTGCACCAGTGTAGGAGCGCAGATGTCGGGGCAGTGCGTGTAACCAAAAAAAACCAGCGTCCACTTGCCCTCAAAATTCTCCGTCTGAAAATCTCGTAACTGAGAATCTTTGATGGCAGGCACTTGCACCACCGCAGGCTCGGGGCGCAAATAGAAATTGTGGTGCCGCAAGGCTTCAGGCGAAAACGCCGGCGCTTCTGAGAACCTGAATACCAGAAGCCCTACTACCAGAGCAGGAATTGTGGCCAACAGCCACCACAAGTTGATCTTCATCTTTGAACGGGGCTTGATACAGGCTCAGAATCTGGAAAAATAGATTCTAACAGGAAGGATTCTTGCTCCGGATGCGGCCAAACACCCTGTCCTGCTATGCCCCGATCGAGAATCAAGGCACTGAAAATCAGCAGCAAATACAGATTGCTGTAATTAAATACAGCCAAGGCTTGCTCTTTGGTCGGGTTGACCAGCAGGCTGAAGCACATGACCACAAAAGTCCAGCTCAAGATGACGGCGCTGATCAGATAAAACAGCCCCGTCGTAGTAGTAGAGTACAGCAACAGACTGATGCTCAAGGTCAACAGGCTATAGAGAAGGATTTGCAGGCGCGTATAGCTCTCACCATGCGTAACTGGCAGCATCGGATAGTCCGACTTGCGGTATTCCTCAATTCGATTGAGAGCCAGAGCCCAAAAATGCGCAGGTGTCCATACAAATATCAAAGCCGCTAGCAGCAAAGCCGGTGCATCTAACTGGCCAGTGATAGCTGTCCAGCCGAGTAGCGGCGGTAAGGCCCCCGGCAAACCCCCAATAACAATGTTGTAGGGAGTTGCAGGTTTCAGCCACAGGGTATACACAGCTGCATAACCCACCAAAGCAGTCAAAGTGAGTACCGCTGTCAGCACATTGGCATATATGAGCAGCAACAAGGTACCAGATAACCCCAGCGACAGGGCCCATATACTCGCCTGCACAGTAGTGATACGCCCAGTAGCTACTGGCCTCGAACGCGTCCGTTTCATCAACGCATCGCGTTCCGCTTCAAGCAGATGGTTCAACACTGCCGCGCAGGATGCACACAGAATGATGCCAATAAGGCTGAGCGGCCAGGCCCAGTCAAAAGCGGCGGCCTGAAACCCACCCGGCAATGCCAAATACATACCAACAACTGCCGTCAACCCCATCATCGCTACAATTTTGGGTTTACACAGTTGGAGATAGTCGTCAATACTTCGTAACAACGTACCTGAGGTGCTCGTCTGTTCCATGTAATTAGGTGCGGTAACTAGTTGCAGGCAGAAAGCCTGTGTCAAACAACAGACACTGAACTCTAAGCGCTGGTATAAACTTATTGGCAACTCTATTTTATGGTCTGTCATCGCCAACAGTACCCTAATCTGAGACCCTCTTTTTTTGCACGCACAGCTGAAAAAATTACTGCCTTGGCTGCTCTACGCACTGCCAGCGCTGGCACTTTTAACCGCATCTCTGGGCGCTTGGACCCGACTAGTACACGCCGGCCTGGGCTGCCCGGACTGGCCGGGCTGCTATGGGTTTACTTGGCTCCCTGAAACCAGCGCTGATATCGACCTGGCCAATACGCGCTATCCAGATACCCCCTATGAAGCAGACAAAGCGCTCTGGGAAGTCGTACATCGTTACTTCGCTGCCCTGACTGGGTTGGTGATCTTTCTGACTGCAACGGTACTTTACGCCGAACGCATAACCAAGCTGCCCGCTCAGCAAGTGCAACAGATGCAAAGGCTGGCTGTTTTTGCGTGCGTATGGGTGCTGATTCAGGGGTTTTTCGGCTACCTGACCGTCAGCCTAAAGCTTTGGCCTCAAATCGTCACAGCACATCTACTGGGCGGACTGCTGTTGGTCAGCTTGTGCTGGCGCCTGTTAATGACCTCTCAGCTGATAGCTGCACTCAAAGTGGCATTGCCTCCAAGGCTCGTGCCGCTGATCTGGCTGACACTTCTGGCAGTGCTGGTGCAAATCTGTCTGGGTGCCTGGGTCAGTTCTAACTATGCTGCCCTAGCCTGTACGGATTTCCCCCTCTGTCAGGGCAACCTCTGGCCACCAACTGATTTTGCCTCTGGATTCAACCTGACCAACCCTCCGGGGCCCAACTATCTGTTTGGACAGCTCGACAACGAAGCACGCACAAGCATCCATCTGGCCCACAGATTGGGCGCTCTGGCAGCAGCAGCCATGCTCATCTGGCTGAGTTGTGCGCTGTTCCGAACCGGCTATCACCGATGGGGCGCTACCCTGCTAAGCCTAACCGCTTTACAAATCACTCTAGGCATTCTGAACGTGCTGTGGGTGTTGCCGCTGGCCATTGCAGTTGGGCACCATCTGGGTGCTTTTCTGCTCTGGTTGGGGTTGCTGACGCTGTTGCCAGTTGCTATTGCTAGTACTGGGCGGCAATAATTAGCGTACTAATACACTCAAATCGTCTAAGACAGCCTGACTGGAAGCAGCAGCCGGCACTCTGGCAATGACCCTCTGCGCTGGATCCATGACAAAGACTGGCGGTTGACCTGAAGCCAGCTCCGTCGGATCGGCCAACTCCGCCATTGCGTCCCACAACCCAGGCGATACCGACTGAAACAACACCCCCTGACTCTGACTGGGCAAAGCAGCCGACAAAGCCGCTTCAGTGAATCCATCTCCATTGGTATACAGATAGACAATATCCAGCTGACGGGAACGCCTACCCATAGCCGTGCGCCAGAGTTGCAGCTGGGTGAGCTGAGCTTGACAATGCGCGTTGCAACGAGGCTGAGCCAGCAACAGTAACCGCCAACGTGAACGTCCTGTAAAAGTCTGCAACTCTTCCCACTGCACAGATTCTGGCAACAGCTCAATGGATTCTGGTATCCCTCTGTATTCGCCGCTCCAACGCAGTACCAAAGCAGCAAATAGCACAACAAAAGGCAGCAACAGCACCAGCATACCTTGCCAGGCAAAACGGGTTTCTCGGCTCATCTAGGTTCTTTCTCCAAATTTCACAGGGGTACAATCAAATGGCGCGCAATTTAGTCTACCGTCTGCGACATGCGCCAACCATACCAGAGGTAGAGCAGCACCAAAGTCACAGCCAGCGCAAACCATTGAACCGCATAGGCCATATGCCGCATCGGACTCATGTGCGCCGAAGGTAGCTGCGGCAAGGGTTGACCGGAAAAGTGTTCGGTACTGTAGCCCAGATATTCTGAAACAGGTGCGCCCAGTTCTCTTGCCAAAAGGGAAGTATCCAGATACTGTAGCAGGTCTGGCAGCTCGGAGTGCGAAGCAGGACCTGCACTTTTTTCGTCATGCCCGTCATGCCAGGTATGCGACTTCGGCCACAGCACCACTTTAAGCCAGCGGCTATTGAGTTCAGAGGCCGGCAAGGAAACAGCTTGTGTTACATACTGATCGCGGCGCCCTGAAGCCGGTATCCAACCCCATGCCACCATCATAACCCCTCCAGATTCCAATGCAAAAGGGGCCAACACTGCAAGCCCCGGACGACCTTTGCGCGGCTGATTATCGAGCAGGATTGGTCTAAACTGCATGAAACGGCCTTTGAGGACAGCGGTCCGGCCTGCCAGAGAGACACTATTTGCTTCCGGCACATGCAATGACTCTAGATTGGCAAGTTCAAGAGGGTGCAGGGCATTTTCCTGTTGCACAGACTCTTTAGATGCCGCCCGCTGCAACTGCCAAAACCCCAGTGCAATGAGCAGCGGCAACATCGCTAACACAAAAAGAGTCAACACTATGCCAGGAGAGAAACCTACTTTCAACGCAACTACCTAGACTATCTGGACAATATCGCCTATCTGGCTAAGTGCATGGGTATTAGAGACAACATAACAGCTGTATAAAGCTGAAGGCCGAACTGATTATGCTATAACTATACTGGAATCCCGAAACTCCTACCCCCCAGAATCTATAGGATCTATATGGTCTACCTGATATTACTGACCGCCTTTGCCATGGTTTGCTCACTGTGCTACGGCTTCTATGCATTCATTCAAGGTCAACTGCCAGAGCCGAGACAAGAGCCAGAGCCGAGACAAGTCCAAGAGCAAGGACGCGGCAAAAGACTCCTTAACAGTCTCAAGCTCAGAGTCGGATTAGCGCTGCTCCTGATGCTGGAAATCATCTTCGGGCTGGCGACTGGCCAATTACAGGTTTCAGCTCCATGGGATCAGCCCGTCCAGCCGATACCGCACAATCAGTTGCTGCCGGCATCTGAAAGCCAGCAATGAAGGCATGAACCAGCCCCCGTCTGTCCGACTGAGCGTCAATCTCAACAAAATCGCCCTGATCCGCAACGCACGGGACGCCGGTGGTGCTCCTGACCTGATGGAAATGGCCCGTATCTGTATACAAAGCGGCGCCCAAGGTATCACTCTACACCCGCGCCCCGACGGCCGCCACATTCTGCCCGAAGACGTGGTGAAGCTACAGAATCTACTACAGTCGATGCCGCCGGCAGAGCTGAATATAGAAGGCAACCCATTCTCGGGGCCAGAAGAAAGCTACCCGGGCTTTATCCAACTCATCCACGAAGCCCCCCCGCATCAATGCACACTGGTTCCCGATGGTCGTGATCAATTGACCTCTGACCACGGATGGGACATGGATGGCAACACAGGCCCTCTTAGAAGTGTCATATCCGACCTCAAGAAGCTGGGTTGCCGCGTCAGCCTTTTCATCAACCCCCATCCTCGCTATGCAGAGCAAGCAGCTCAAATAGGAGCCGATTCGATCGAATTATTTACCGGCCCCTGGCACAGGCTATGGCTGCAGCATCAGACAGGCAAAATCAGCGAGTACGAGCTCCATCAAGGTTTCGAGGACTACTACAAGACCGCGCAGGTGGCTGCGGATGCCAAGCTGCAAGTCAATGCTGGGCACGATCTGAACCTCAAAAACATCGGACTCATTGCAACCCTACCCGGGTTGGCCGAAGTCTCGATTGGGCAGGCTCTGATCGTTGATGCGCTGCAAAACGGCTTGCAACAAACCATTCGGCTTTATCTGGAAGCGCTGCAAAAGTCTGCGACGGCCGCTCTGCTCTGAGCGCCTGTCATATTCAGCCGCTGCTAGAGGATGTAGACAAAAACAAACAGCAACACCCAGACGACATCCACAAAATGCCAGTACCAAGACGCTGCTTCAAAACCGAAATGGTCGTCAGGCCGGAAGTGCCCCTTAAGTGAGCGAAACAGCATCACCGCCAATATGATCGAGCCCAGCAGCACATGGAAGCCATGGAAGCCCGTGAGCAAGAAGAACGTCGATCCGTAGATACCAGAATTTAGGGTCAGGCCCAGGTCGTTGTAGGCATGTGCATACTCAGCCACCTGCAACCCCAAGAAAGTAACAGCCAACATAAGGGTAATCAAAAGCCAGCGGTTCAGCTTGGCACGGTTTCCCTCTCGCAAGCCATGGTGCGCAATCGTCACTGTGACGCTGGAAGTAATGAGAACCAGAGTATTCCACAGCGGTAACCAAGCATAAAGCGAGGCGAATCCAGGCCAGCTCAGATTCTGGTGTGGGCCAGTAAACACTTCCGGATCAGGGTTTTGAAGAACGGGCCACACGGCCTGAAAATCGGGCCACAATAAATCACCCGCTAGCCCTTTGTCGCCCTCGCCCCCCAGCCAAGGAACGGCAAACACACGCACATAAAACAGGGCGCCGAAAAAGCCAGCAAAAAACATGACCTCAGAAAAGATAAACCAAGACATGCCCCATACGTACGATCGTTTCAGCTGCACAGAATTCAGACCAGCCAGGTTCTCGCTAATGACCTCATTAAACCAAAAGAGCATCAGCCCTATAAGGCCCAAAAGACCTACCACGGCCAGAACGGGTCCAGATGAGACTCCTACGGTCCACATACCGACCCCCGACAGCATGGTGCCAGCACTGAGAGCCGTCAAAAAAGGCAGCTTACTGCCTTCCGGAACGTAATAATTCTCAGGGATTGCGCTCTGCTTATGAACCATTCAATGCCTCCTGTCTTTTTGCTGTACGGCCAAAATCTTCTTTAAGATCACTCTAAGCTCTGAAAAATGGCCTACAGAGCCATGTTGTCCGGTTGAGACTCGGTAAAGTAAAGCGTGTAAGCCACGGTCATTTCCTCAAACTCCACCGGCAATTGATCCGACACATAAAATCGCATACCCAAGTTGGCTTCTGCGCCCGCATCGAGTGTTTGCGCCTGAAAACAGAAACATTCAACCTTGTGCAACCATTTGACCGTCATACCCGGCACAACGCTGGGCACAGCGCGCACCTGTGCTGTTTGCAGACCGGTATTTCGAACTTTAAAAAACACCGTCTTTTCTTGATTTAAAGGCAGTTCTATACTGCGTTGCACGGGGGTAAATTCCCAATCCATATCTTCACCCTTGTGGGCTACAAAACGTACATTGACTGTTCTAGAGCTGATGGCGGCAGCCACAGGAGCAGCCGCAACATTCTGTACTTTTCCATTCAGGCCCGTCACTTCACAGAACAGGTCATACAGAGGAACGAGCGCCCAGGCAAACACAAACATACCGGCAACAAAGCCAGTCAAAGCCAAGAA
The DNA here is from genome assembly GCA_051008935.1 of Gammaproteobacteria bacterium. GTDB lineage: Bacteria > Pseudomonadota > Gammaproteobacteria > JBPCXB01 > JBPCXB01 > JBPCXB01. The sequence goes on from JBPCXB010000029.1 coordinate 12,716, forward strand.
GGTACGGGTATTAGGGTTGACATTCATGGGCGAGGACTCAGGAGGGTCGAACCGTCAGCTCATTCGCATATTTTTTCATATCCGGAGGCGTGCTGAAGGTATGGTACGGGGCGGGAGAAGGAACAGTCCATTCCAGCCCGCGTGCTCCATCCCAAGGCCTGGCAGAGGCTGGAGCTCCTTTGGCCAGCTTGATCAAAATCAGAATGATCACCAACTGCCCAAAACCAAACAAAAAGCCGCCCAAGCTCGAGATCAGGTTCCAATCTGCGTACTGCAAAGCATAGTCTGGAACCCGCCTTTGCATGCCTTCGAGGCCCAAGAAATGTTGCGGGAAGAACGTCAGATTCATACCGATAAAAGAAAGCCAGAAGTGCAGTTTGCCAAGCGTTTCATCGTACATACGCCCAGTCCATTTAGGCAGCCAGTAATAGAACCCTGCAAAGACACTAAATACAGAACCTGGCACCAATACATAATGGAAATGAGCGACTACAAAATAGCTGTCGTGGTACTGAAAATCAGCGGGCACAATAGCCAGCATCAGGCCTGAAAACCCACCCAGAGTAAATAACGCCACGAATGAGAGCGCAAACAGCATGGGGGTCTCATAGCTGATCGAACCACGTACCAGAGTGCTCAGCCAGTTAAAGATCTTGACCCCTGTAGGTATTGATATCAACATGGTCGCCAGCATGAAAAAGATCTCACCGGCCAAAGGCATACCCACAGTAAACATATGGTGTGCCCAGACAAAAATAGACAAAAACGCAATAGCAGCCAAGGCGTACACCATAGAGGTATAACCGAACAGCGGTTTGCGAGCAAAAGCGGGCAGTATCTCGGAAATCACCCCGAAAGCCGGCAAGATGATAATGTACACCTCGGGATGGCCAAAGAACCAGAACAGATGCTGAAACAGCACGGGGTCACCGCCTCCAGCAGCTGAGAAAAAGCTGGTGCCGAAGTAACCATCTGTCAGCACCATTGTCACAGCAGAAGCCAAAACTGGCATGGCCAACAATAACAAAAAAGCAGTAATGAACCAAGACCAAACAAAAAGCGGCATCTGCATCAGGCCCATGCCCGGAGCGCGCAAATTCAGGATGGTGATGATGATATTCATGGCACCCAGAATGGAGGAGGCGCCCAACAGATGTACGGAAAATACAAACAGAGCCGTACTCGGGGGCGCATAGGTCGTAGACAACGGCGCGTAGAAAGTCCAGCCGAAATTGGGTCCGCCGCCTTCCCAGAACATGGTAGACACCAGCATCGTGAACGCAACTGGCAAAATCCAAAAGCTCAGATTGTTCAACCGAGGCAAAGCCATATCCGGCGCACCGATCATCATCGGCAACATCCAATTCGCCAAGCCGACAAATGCCGGCATGATCGCCCCGAATACCATAATCAGCCCGTGCATAGTCACCAACTGGTTATAGAGAGCTGGATCGACGACCTGCAAACCCGGCTCTAGCAATTCAGCACGCATAATGAGGGCAAAAGCGCCCCCCACCATGAACATGGCAAAGCTGAGAATGAGATAGAGCGTGCCTATATCCTTATGATTAGTCGTAAAAAGCCATCGCCCGATACCGGAGGCGGGGCCATGGTGGTGGGATTCATGGCCTTCTGACGCAATAGCGGTTGCAGTCGACATATCTCTATCTACCTCAGTTCTGCTCAATATAGTTCAGCACTTCTATGGGTTGTACCTCCGGCTGCTGCAGGTCCTTGCCATTGCCCCAAGAGGTGCGGATATAAGTCAGAACCGATCCGAGCTCCGCAGGCGACAAAATTTCATCGAAAGCTTGCATCGCTGTTCCTGGGACCCCATCGGCAACCAGTGCTATCAAATCCTGCGATTTCCCTTGCACCACTGAACTCCCTGCCAGAGTTGGAAAAGCTCCGGTTATGCCAGTACCGTTGGCCTGATGGCAGGCGGCGCACTGGCGCAGATACACTTCTTCGCCCTGCTCAGTCAGCTGTTCCAGACCCCATGCTTGCTTAGTCGCTTGATCACGGTTCAATTGTTCTTTCTGGCGCTCTACGACCCAAGTGCGGTATTCGTCCTCTTCAACAGCTACCACAACAATCGGCATGAAGCCGTGATTGAGCCCACACAGTTCAGCACAGACTCCCCGATACACACCAGGTGTTTGGATATTGGCCTTGGCAATATTGAAAAAGCCCGGGATCGCATCCTGTTTAATACCAAAATCTGGTATCCAAAAAGCATGCAACACGTCTCGGGCAGTAATCAAAAAGCGCACATCCTTATTGATTGGAACATAAATGGGGTTATCCACATCCAGCAGGTAAAACTCTCCTTTGTCTACTTGACCGGAAATCTCCTCCTGGGGTGTCCGCGAGTTGCTGATAAAACTGAAGCCCTCATCCGGATATTCATACCCCCATTTCCACTGATAACCCGTGACGATAATGTTCACGTCGCCTTTTGAATGGTCGTATATTTCTATCAGAGTCTGGGTAGAGGGAATCGCCATAATAATCAGAACAACAGCAGCTGCCAGCGTCCAGAACCATTCCAAAAAGCTATTGTGCGTAAACTGGCTGGGTTTGTCTTGATCCGAGCGCCGTCGATAAGCGATCAGCGAATAAAACATCAGCCCATAGACAATGACACCAATCCCCACGCAAATCCAGAAAATGAGCATGTGCAGATCAAAGATGGATTGGCTGGTCTCCGTAACGCCTCGGGGCATATTGAGCTCCCAAGCAGCCCAAGACAGTGTCGGCGCACCAAAAAGCAGCACACTAACTGCAATCATCCCAAGCGAACGGCAAACAGATCGCATATCTGCTGAAAAACTACGCCCTGCTTTTCTAAGGTCAGTCATTTAGAAATAATCCTGAAAACACCAGATGCTCCATGCTGAAGTATTTTACTTGCCCGCTATCAAACTAGATAGTATTGACACCTCGCTGAATCTCTGCTAATCGGCCCGATATTTATGTGTCAACTGCTCGGCCATACCATTGATAAAGCGGTAGCTCTCAGGACTGCAATAGTCCTGAGCCAGACGTACAGCCTCAGTAATGACCACCTTCCAAGGTACCTCAGGACAGAAACGGGCTTCGTAGCAAACCAGCCGCAGAATGCATTTTTCCAGATCGTCGACTTGTTCTAGCGAACGCACAGACAGTGCCGCCAAATCGGCATCCAATTCATTTATATGCTCACAGACCCCTTGCACCAACTCTTGCTGCCAGTCGGCATCTGCCATAGGCAGCGCTGCAGGATCTGGAAGCCAAGCATCCAGTTGCCCCTGATGCATCTGCGCATAAAGCGAGCATACCACCCGTTGGCGTGCCAAACGGCGCATTTTCAATTTGAATGCCATGTTTAAACAGAATGCACTAAAACCACTGCGGGATCAGCATATCCAGACAGGCATCTGCCCAGCTCGCCGCGCGCGCGATGCGATCAGGTGCTTGGGATTCTGATTCCAAAGTGAGGATGCCGTTGATCACCGGGCAGCGTGTTTTCAGAGCAACCTGCGACAAAGCTGCGCAACTCTGCTGGCTGACCAGATCAAAATGAACGGTCTCGCCCCGAATCACAGCACCGAGAGCAATCACTGCACGCCGCGGCATATCCTCGCCCATCATCGCCAAGGTCTGCTGCGCTGCCCAAGGGAGTTCCAAGGCACCGGGCACCAAGCGAAGACGGATCCTCAGCGGGGTCATTGTCAACAGATCCGAGTGCCCGTGATCAAGCAGGCTCGCTATATCTACATGGGGCGGCACAAATGAACCGCCAATGCTGGATTCCAAGAACGGCCGGCTAGCTGGATCTGTCTCTAACTGCTGGCAGCAATTTTGCAAGCGCTGCCGCTGGTCGTTCAGATATTGCGGCAACGTATTTTTGACATGCTCTCTGCCTCTCGCCGCAATAGCTCCCGGCCCATGAAGCTGCCAAGCGCATTCTTCAACGTCCAACAGTTTGCCAACGACCCTGCGCAGCGTCTGTGCGACCAGTGGGCCGTTCCAGCTGGATGCCACAACAGCTATATCAAGCTGCTCCAGCGGCTTACCATCCTGCTGACTCAAACTCATCTGCTGCCACCGCCGCACCCAATGTTCCGGCGGCAGGCCACCCGGCCCCTGCTGTGCGGTACTCATAACAACCTCGGCAACAATAACGGCTCAAGGAGCATGGCGTACGTCGTCTGGGGTCACAAAACCCGTCAATTCCAAACCAAAACCCGACAGCGAAGGATAACGCCCCGGGCTACCCAAAATCCGAAGGTTGCGCACGCCTAGATCCCGCAGGATCTGTGAGCCTATGCCCACAGTGCGGTGCGCAATGGATGCACTGCCGCCCATAGCCGGTATATCGCGTGCAGTCGTAGTTTCAGAGGTACCCGCCACGATAGACTCTGGATTCAACTGCGTCAAGCCGCTCTGTCCTGCCAAAAGCAGCAGCACTCCCTGGCCCTGCTCGCTGATGTAACGCAACGAATCGGCAAAGGACCAACGACGCTGAAAGCGTACCATACCAGCAAGATCCTGAAGCGGCTCAAATTGATGCACCCGTACCAGTATCTCTTGCCCATCATCGGCAGACCAATCGCCGAATACAAAGGCCAGATGCCGGCTGGAAGAAACACAATCGCTGTAAACCGCCAACCTACAGCCGCCGGCAAGGGTGTCGACATTCTGGGTGCTTTCGCACTGCACCATGCGTTCAGTAGCAGAGCGGTGCCGAATCAAATCGGCAATAGAACCCATCTTGAGCTGGTGTTTTGCTGCAAAATCTTCAAGCTGGGGTCGGCGCGACATGGTGCCGTCTTCATTCATAATCTCCACCAGCACCGCCGCAGGCTCCAAACCCGCCAAGCGGCACAGATCCACCCCTGCTTCCGTATGGCCTGCCCGCTCCAGAACACCGCCGCTCTCGGATTTGATGGGGAAAATATGCCCGGGCTGCACCAAATCATCTGGACACGCATCTTTGGCAACTGCAGTCAGTATGGTATGCGCTCGATCGGCCGCCGAGATACCAGTGGTCACCCCTTGGGCAGCCTCTACGGGCACTGTGAAATTGGTGCTGAGCGCACTCTTGCCCGCCTTCTCTTGCAATTTCAAACCCAATTGGGCGCAACGCTCATCGGTCAGGGCTAGACAGATCAACCCACAAGCTTGATGGGCCATAAAGTTGATCAGATCAGGTGTGATCAGCTCAGCAGCTACAATCAAGTCGCCTTCATTTTCGCGATCTTCATCGTCGACTAGAACAATGGCACGACCCGCTTGCAACTCCTGCACCAACTCGGGCACAGTCGCCAAATGGACTGACTCATCTGTCATGTTTCGTTACAAATCGCTGTCAGGATCGATGGTTTAGATTCTAATGCAGCGTGCAGCCCTAGCCTATTCCTGACCCGTTGCCATGAGTGCCTGCATAGATGCTTTGCTGACATAATTGAGGCATACATCCTCTTCAAAAACGGCTACACCCTGCAAGTGAAAACCGGTCTGTGAAATTTGCATTTGGTCGCTTATCTGCCAGAGCGGCAGTCCATTTACGCCCAGCATCATCGGGGACTTGTACAGCACAATTTCATCTGCTAGAGACTGTTTGAGCAAGCTACCGGCCAACTCCGCCCCGCACTCTGTCATCACCTGATAGCACCCCCTGCTGTGCATCACTTCCAGAACCGCCTGCAGATCCAGCTTTTCATCCTGTTCGGGCACGGCATAGGCAGCAACCCCCAACCGCTCCCACATCTGCAATTTGTTGCGCACAAATGCTGAATCGTGATCGCTATTGCCACTATAGAAAATCACTGTCTGTGTATCTTGCGCTTTAAACAGACGCATATCTGCTGTCAGTTTCAACCTGCGATCCAGAATAAAACGGGTAAGAGCAGGCGTACGCAACTGCTCGCCATCTTGAAACAGCCACTGACGGTCTGTATCGACCATCTCGCCGATTCTCAGGTCTAATCTGGGATCATCAACCAGCACGGTACCAGAGCCAGCGAGCAACGCACCGCATCTGGCCCGAAGAGACTGTACATCGGCCATCGACCGTGCGCCGCTAATACGCACTGTGCTGTTAGCCATACCAATCTTGCCATCCATACTGGCAGCCATCTTGACAATCACCCAGGGTCTGCTTCTTCTGATGTGTGACAGGTAGCCGGCATTGAGCAGCGCTGCCTCCTGTGCAAACTGCCCGGGCTCCATCTGCACTCCCTCGGCCTGTAACCTGGCAATGCCGCTGCCTCGAACCTTGGGGTGCGGGTCGAGCATAGAAAACACCACCCTTGTGATACCAGCTGCAAGGACGGCTTGAGTACAGGGTGGCGTTTTACCGCTATGGTTGCAGGGTTCCAGATTGACATACAGCGTCGATCCAGCCAAAAGCGCATCTGCTTCAGCGCCGTAGCGCCTCTTGCAATCTTCGATGGCATTGATTTCCGCATGCGCTTGCCCGTACATACTGTGCCAACCTTCTCCAATAATGCGCATGTTACTCGCGCTAGTATGGACAATAACCGCCCCTACTAGCGGATTGGGAGACGCCAGATACCGGCCTCTGTTAGCCAACTCCAGAGCGCGTCGCTCGCACAACCGGTCCACTTCTGCCAAAGCCCCCAGTAACTGAGGGGGTTCAGCGCTACATTCTGAAAAACGCGTCACTTGAACAGGTCCAGTTGCTCGTCTTTAAGCGGGGTGACTGCGGGTAGCTCTGCCTCTCCAGACAACGGACGCAGAGCTTGATAACGCTCAGCCAATTGAGGGTGTAGCTCATGCATTTGCTCATAAACCAACTCATAAATGGCTGCGGCTGAAACCTCGTTTTCTGACTGCATCAACAATTGTCTCAGCGTACGGCTCAAGACATAATCCCTGAACGAAATGGCATTCTTCTGGTCTTGAAAGCATCTAAAGATACTGCGTGAGAGGCGTAATTCATCAAAACGTTCTTTGGTCGGCACACCTTCTTGAACTCTGATGACCTTGAGCCGAACCTGTGGCAATTCAACCGTGCGCAGGGTTTTCCTGCAGGCTTTGCAGCGCCTTTTTCTTCGAACAATACTGCCATCCCCTGCAGGCCGCGAATCTTCAACGCCTGTACCTCGGCCACAATAGGGGCAGTTCATGATAACCGTATCAAAGCAGTACGCAATATTAGAGATACTAGCCTATGTTTACATCCGAGCGGCAATAGCTGCAGATTTCACAGTATTGGCTCGGCTTGCGGCAGCGCGATGCCGAGCAATGCGCGCGCCCATAGTAAATCATCTGCAAATGCAACTTGCCCCAATCTTTCTGCGGAAACAACGCTTTTAGATCACGCTCTGTCTGTACCACCGAACGCCCAGAGCTCAATCCCCAGCGAGCAGCCAGTCGATGAATATGAGTATCGACCGGAAAAGCAGCTTGGTTAAAGGCTTGCACCATCACCACAGATGCTGTTTTGTGCCCCACTCCAGGGAGAGTTTCCAGAGCTTCGATATCGGCCGGCACGCGGCCGTCGTAACATTCAGTGAGGATGGCTGACAGCTTCTGGATTGCCTTGGATTTCTGCGGCCCCAGACCACAGGGGCGCACAACATCCAGAATTTGATGCTGTGGCACGTGCATCATCTGCTCAGGCGCATCGGCCAGAGCAAACAGCTCGGGAGTCACCTGGTTGACTCGCACATCTGTACACTGGGCTGACAGTAACACCGCAATCAGCAAAGTATAAGGATCCTTATGTTCCAAGGGGATAGGTGGACAAGGCTCAAATGCATCCAAGCGGCCTGCGATCCAGACTGCTCTAGCCTGCAAATCAGCTGGCGATTGCGGCGCTTGATCGATGGCGGCAGGCATCAAGGACTTCAAGGGCATCAGTGCAAATGCAGCTTGATCCAATCTGTTACTCGTATTATTCGTATTTAATCTGCACGCTGAAGCGCACCACGCGACCAAAGGGATCGTGCTGCTTGCTGTCATAGCCCAAAGGGGTTCGAACCATCGGTGGGGCGGTATCTGTCACATTCGAGACACCCACACCTAACACTAACCGCTCACTGGGCACCTGATAGTTATAAGACAGGTCATAAGAGTTCCAACTACCGACTTCAGTGTCAAATAATTGATCGGTGTAAGAGCTGGTATAGCGCGACAGCAATCTGATTTGATGCCAGGAATGCTGCCAGCCCAGTTGGCCAACAACCTGAGCCTCGGGAAGCGAACCAAAAGCGTAGCCTGCATTGTACTGCCCGGTAGCGTCAAAAGATGCAGATAACACCTGCCCATCCAGCAACAAATCATCTACCTGATACTGATGCAGCCAATCCATATCTAAAGACAAGAACACGGCTCCTCGGCCCGCAGGTATTTCCAGACCAAAGTGCATATTCAAGCCAGCGGCATCAATATCCGGTCCATTCTGATACTGAATATTAAAACCTTCGGCCAAGCCAGTACCCACACAACCTGCACTCGTAGATGCGCAAACCAACCGCGCAGCAACTGCCTGATACTCCGCACTGCTGGTATCTGTATTAGCGAGCGCTTCGGCTAACAATAAAGGCGATTCGCGGATAATAGCACCCTGCACACTCTGCTGCCAGTATTTCAGCCAGAACACAGTGGACTTACTCTGCAAACGTAGGCCTAAAGACAAATCTTCACTCGTTTCAACTTCCAAATCGCTCGAAGCAGGCTGTATCACAATCGGGATATAGTTCAGATCCAAACCGTAGTCTTGACTTTTTGTAGCGTCTAGATAAAAAGTCTCTCGGTCCAGATCCGCCTGTTGATTAAGGGGCGGCAATTTGAAGGATGTGCTCCATTGCGCAAAAAGCTTCAACCCAGCTGAAGGCAACCAGCTGACGGCGACCAGCGGCGCAAACTGCATATCGCTATCGTCTGGAATATCGGTACGGCCGCTCAATTGCAACTGCAGCTGATGCAATTGCCATTTAATATCAAAAAATCCTGACCAGATGGCACGATCCGTGCTATGCCCATTGACTGCAGATAAATGAATGAAAGGCCCTAGGGGTGAAATATCGGCGCTGGCATCAAAAGGATGCTCTTCATCTTCAAGCAATGGCGAAGCCAAATCTCCATAGACACTTGCATCGGCATAGCCCAAAGGCCTCAAATCAAAATCCTCGCGCCGATACTCCCAACCAGCAGACCAGCTCAATGAGCCGCGGCTGTTCACACCGCTCAGCACTAGATTGGCCAGAAATTGCGTTTGCTCACGCTGCACTCGGTGCGTACCGAACAGCCAAGGCAAAACCGACAGTTCCAAGGCTGCCGGAAACACCAAACCGCTAGTAGCTAGAAATCCACCAGCCAGAGGCAGCCAATAAAAACAACCCGCCTCACCAGCACGGTACACAGAGAGAGGATCTTCGCCTTCTGCTATCAAACGGTCATTTTCAACCGCAGCACTATAAGGGCAAAAACCCCCGCCATACCCATCCAGCAAACGCGATACATGTTGCACCAGCAGATCGCGTTGAATGACTTCGCTCTGCGCCTCATCGTAGATAACAGCACTGTTGTAATAGATACCGGAAAGGCCGAATTGACCGTCCATCTCCCAGGAGTATCGGTCACTCTTGTAATTCGTTGCGCCGAATACATTCGTCGAAAGCGACGGCCCTGAGAATACTTCGCCGTCAAAATCCAGCGCACCTTCAGATTGCGCCAAACCATATAGGGCCGAAGTCCAATCCACTGCCGTCAGTAGATTGTCAGCCGTATAAGACATGACGGCACTATCGGCAGCTGCATCCTGCAAATCCTGCAGCTGGGCATTCAGATCATCCTGCTGCGCCTGAGTCAAACCGCTGTCATCACCAAACTCAATGCCGGCGGCGCGATTGGTCAGAAAATAACTGACATCTGGAGCAGTCAGGGCATCAAAAGTTAACCCGGGGATGGCAATATTACCCAAAGTACCGTCACCGATTATCAACGACAGCACGCTAGGTACTGCGTAATTCGAAACCTGAGGCTGCCAACTGCGAAAAACTTCATCCAGAGCCTGACGCTGCAGTACCTGACGCACATGAGGGTTGCTTCTACGGCTACGCCCATACTGAAAGCGTCCTTCTCCGCCTTCGTTGAAAGTGTGCGTCACAGATACCCACATACTTTCACGCTCTTCCTGCTGAGCCAGATACTGGCTGCCGACATAGCTCCTACGGCATAAGCTGTCCGATTCTTCTGGGTTTGCACAGGTTGGATCCAGCGTCGAAGCGCCTGTAGCCAAACTGGTTAGCCCTGTATAAACCACTTCTTCGTCGCCACATAACACTTGCACTGAATAAGTCGCGCCCTCATAAGTGCTTTCGGCATCATCTATCACATCCACATCTTGGCTGGTACAAGAAGAAATCAAGCCAGAATCGCCGAGCGTCTCGGGGTCACCCGGGTAAATGTCGACCATCTGACCTGCGCTGAAATTAAACAGGCCTATTGAGCCATTATTTCTAGACTGGCTGTATTCGGGCATCTGCTGCTGAAATGCGCGTCCCCAGGCCCGATCCTCCAGCTTGAGTTCGGGGCTGGTCGAATCGGTCAAAGACACCACAACGTTCGTTTTGCTACCACCCACACCCAAGATAAACGAGGCAAGGCTCTGGGTATCTGCTCCCTGAGTGTCAGCATCTATCCATCGATAGCTAAACCCTCGGTAGTCGCTGCGGGTCACCAGATTAACGGCTCCAGCCACGGCACCACTCCCGTACAAAGCCGAGGTAGCACCATCGATAATTTCAATCCCATGCAAGCTACTGCCAGCATAATCTGCAACCGAGGCGGCCTGATCAAACCAATCGCCGCGCACCAGAGGCACAGTGTCCAGTCTCTGGCCATCCACCAAAACCAAGGTGCGCCCGCCGCCCAGATTTCTCAGAGACACAGCCGAAAAAGCAGAATAAGCTTCTTGACCGAACCAATCCAGATACTGCCCCGCAGGTGTAGTCGGCAGTAGATCCAGTGCTGCCCTATCTAATTCTGTCCGGTTAAAAATATTGAGTTCATCATGCGAGACCCCTGTATAGATCGAAACCAAGGTCTCAACGTCTCCAACCGGGCTTAACCGAGCTGGCTGCACCTGAAGCTCAGATTCGGAACTTAACTGAGCCGGCTCTGCTATAGCCACAGGCGAAGCAGTTAGCATCACACACAACGCAACACCCAGAAGCGCCGGCAACAGCGCATCCATGCTTTTGCGACCGAGGCATTTCATGCTGTGTATAGCCATATAGTAAGCAAACGCCATATTCTTAGTCATTGATACAGAAACCCGTGAAAGTTATTTAGAGTTGCATGAAGCAGCAAGAGTTGCATGGAGCAGACAACTACACCCACACCCTCAAAAAGGAAAACAATGCACCATGGGGCAAATTGCCCACCAAACTAGCCAGTATACGCACATAATTCAGTTTGTGGACACGCACAATCCCCTCAAAGCCATTAAAAATTATGATGCAGGCCTATTTTAATCATATCTCCCGCTACACTCTGAGTAGAAGACTCGTACCCTAAAGCGGTACCCGTAGAAACAGGCGCACTGTTACTCGCATTAAATAATGACAAATAGAGTCTGGTACGCCCATCCCGATAGCGGTACAGATAATGCACATTCCACTGCTCCCATGCCAAGGATATCTCGGGGTCTAGATGCCAATAATCCTGCCGCCGAATCTGCTCGATACGCACGTGGTGACGCTGCGCTGCTGTCAGGTGCACAAAGGTCAACACACTCAATTCCGGCACCGGCCGGCTCGCTAAATCGCCTGACACATTGCCGTGCCAATCAGAAATGCGGCTCAGATTGCCGCCCAATTGCCACTGCAGCTTGGTTCCAGTACCTAGATGCCATTGAACAGCCGCATCGAAGCCTTCGACCTCTAGCACCCCACCCTGCTGCCAAGTATAGAGTTCCACCAAATCCTCTGCACCCGTGCTGCGCTCAGCAACAATCAGCTCATCTATACGCAACTCAAAAGCGGTCACACTGACATTGAAAGCCGACCATTGCCCTTTCAGCCCCCAATGATGACGCTCGATTTCTTCTGGCTTGAGGTCGGCTCTGGGCGCAACTTCACGGCGGCGCAAAATACCTGCATCCGCCCCATGTTCCAGCGCAAAAGTTCTGTGTACCCCGCCTAGCTGAGGCAGCCCGGGCACTGATAACGTGTTGGAGTATCGATAAAACAAACGCGCAGCGGATCGCCCCACATTAAGGGTGAAAGCAGGCAACCAGTAGCTACCGGTCGCCCCGTAATCCTCGTGCCTGAGCGACATGCCAAGTTCTAATGCCGCATTCAGATTAAAGTGCCAGTCCGTAAACCAATTGCGCGAAAAACGCCTCAACTGTACACCCGCCAGACTGTCAGCATTGACGGGCTCTTCGACGCTGCGTTTGAAGCCCTGATAACGCCAGACGGCACCGGCTTGCCAATGTATGGAGCGCTTATGCTCGGTACCGATAGCGCCTCCGTAATGTAGATTCACATCAGTCATCGTGCTGCGCAACCGCTGGGATTGCCGAAAACCCAGCCAGTCACGTAACTCCTGCGAATTAATCAAAGACTGCAACTGACTCTCTGTATAGGCGCTTGAGGTCTGAGGGTCTAGAGCTGCATTGCCGTCCTGATACAGAAGCGGATTGTCTTCTGTTCCTATCTGGCCCCAACCGGTAACAAAGGGATTGTAATATTCACACCCGCCCTGACCGGCGGTACTGGCACCAGAGACAACACCGGCAACATCACAACCTACCCCGCCAAAACCCAAAAGCGCCCGATTAAATCGATCCGAATCAATCTGGTGGTCTTGGATTTGCGCGCTGGAGTTTGCAACGACCAGAGCAGCGTTGTAATAGAACGCATCGCCAGGCGCCCCACGATAGCGACGGAAATGGAAGCGATACTGGCTTCGGTGGCGGTAAGAAGGGATAGCGGAGCCGCCCAACCCTGCCGAAAGCCCCAAAACATCCTGCACGCTGAAATTGGACAGATCCTCTGAATTTCGAGCCAGATAATCAGCCAGCCCCGGGTTAGCACTGTCTGGCAGTTCCTGTGCCTGAACCAGTCTGAAAGGCCAATAAGAGGGTGCCGTCAGCTCGCTTTCATGGTGATTGAGCAGCATCCCTACTTCTACAAAACTGCCAGTGAGCAACGGAACTTGGTACAGCCCCAGCATACGGTACTGTTCACTCTCAGCTCGGATGCGCGTGGCAAAACCCGGGTAATACACACAACTTGATGCCGACCAATGCGCCTGAGCGGCCTGGCATTCCGCCTGTGGCACAGGCACGGTATATCCTGCCGATAGAGGGTTCGAAACAGAGGTCCGCTCAGACAGAGCAAGCGGGCTCTGATCTCGGGCTTCAACGGCCAGCAACAGATGCTGCCCATTGACACCAGTCGTGCCCAGCAGGTACGCCAGCTGGCGCTCATCGCCGACGCCGTTTAGATGGTTCTGGCTGTAGGATATGCGCTGGCCGACAAAATCCCGAGCCAATTCCAGATTGACTGTTGCAGCACCAATATTGGCCCTCGCCCCCTTGCCCTGGGCATCTTCGCCATCCAACTGAATATCTATGGCATCGACTGCTATCATAGGGACAGAAGCCATATCGGCATAAAGCCGCGCTGAATCACTGGCCGCTGTCGCGGTATCGCCCAGCCTTAAGCCATCGAGCAATACTTCTGTACGATCATCCCCCAAACCTCTCAGATTAAAGCTGATCGAACCCGCCATGCCCTCCCGAGCAAACAGATCAGGCTGTACTTGAGAGCCTGCATTCTGCGGCAAATTGCGTATCCACAGATCCCAAGCCGGATGGCCAGAATACCACAGATCCTCAGTAATCGAATAGCGATCCGCGTATGCAACGGAAGCAATTGGCACCATTGCCAGCCACAGCAAACTAGGGGATATGCACAGTCTTGCCCAAGAGCCTAAGGCAGAAACACGCCGCCAACTAAAGCAGGCCAACATTACACCTATCCATCTATCTATTGCTTTTCTGCCTGCCAATTCTAGCACTCTGAAGCAATGCACAGGTCAATTCAGTTTTTGCAGCACCCGAGCCCATCGGCTGGCACTCAGACCCGGCACTTCCAGAGGGTAACAGAACGCTTCTTTAAACTCGTACGAAGCCACTTTGGGGAGTTCGTACTCCACAGACTCTGGCCCACAGGGCACCACCAGAAAACCATTGGGGCGCAAAAGAGGCGCAGACCACAGCAACAGCGACTCAAGCGGCGCCACCGCCCTTGCAGTCACTACAGGCCATTGTTGCCCCTCAGAATCCCCTGATTTCTGCCGCGATAAATCCTCAGCACGCATACAACGCACTACAGCATTATCCAGCTTCAATTCCCACACCACCTGCTGCATAAAGATACAACGCCGGCGGCGTGCATCGAGCACACAGACCTGCCAATCGCGCTCTACGATAGCCAACGCCAGCCCGGGAAAACCAGCCCCCGAACCAATATCCAAAACAGTGCCTGTGCCCCCCTGCGGCTGGCTCGACAAACAGCGCCTAATCACCGGAATCAAGGCCATGCTGTCTAAAAAATGCCGGCTGATCCAAGTCGATGGCGACGCAGGAGCTACCAAATTATGGATATTCCATTTCTGCAAGAGCGCCAGATACACCAGTAGCCGATCCAGAACGGACGCATCGGATGCCAAGCCCAGTCCCGTCAAACCTTCTTCTAGCTGCTCTTTCAGCCGAGCAGATTGACTCACAGCACCTCCTTCAATTCCTGTTCGCTGATCCCCAAAAGATAGAGTATCAGATCGAGCCCGCCATGCGAAATAGCATGACGCGACCGAGCAGCCACTATGGGCTTAGCATGAAAGGCGATACCCAATCCGGCACTGGCCAGCATCTCTAAGTCATTCGCGCCATCTCCTATTGCAATCACCTGATCCATGATCAACCCCTCTTTCTGACTGATCTCCCGCAGCAGCTTCTTTTTTCGCTGCCGGTCAATAATGGGCTCTGCAACCTCACCCGTCAAGACGCCATTTTTGATTTCCAGCAAGTTGGCGTACACATAATCGACACCCAATTCGCTGCCTAGACGCTGCGCAAAATAATCGAACCCCCCAGAAATAATCGCGACTTTGTAGCCCAACCGATTAAAGGTGCCAATGAGTTTTTTAGCACCCGGCATCAGAGGCAAGTCCGAAGCCACTTCTTCCAGCACACTGATTGGCAATCCGGCCAATTTAGCGGTACGCTGTTTTAGGCTCTCTGTAAAATCCAATTCGCCTCGCATCGCCGCCTCAGTAATTTTCTGGATTTCGGCGGCATGGGCTGTTCGTGCGGCCAACGCATCTATGACTTCGATCTGGATCAGGGTGGAATCCATATCGAAAGCAACTAACCGGCGATGGCGGCGGAAAATATTGTTGCGTTGCACACTGATATCCATGCCCATTTCTTGGCCCAAACGCAGCCAGTCCTCGCGCACACTGCCCTCATTCTTGACCTCGCCACGCACAGACAGCTCAATACAGTGCATCCCTTCTCCTACTGCCTCGGGCAACAGACGCCCCGACAAACGACGCATTCGATCGATATTCAGGCCCTGGCGGGCACATACATTACTAATGGCTTCAAACTGAGTGGCCTGCAATGCCGCTGTCAAAACAGTAATAGTGTAGGTGTCCTTACCTCCCTGCCATACCCAATCTCGGTACTCCTGATCCGACACCTCATCCCAATTCATCGACAGGCCAATCGGCTCCAGAATCAAAGCCAAGCGCCGTGCTAAACGGTCTACGTCCACATCGCCAGACAAGCGCACCAAAAGACCTAAAGAAAGCGTGGAATGAATCACAGACTCGCCAACATCCAAGATAACGGCTGATGCTTTTGCTAATACCCCGCTAATAGCCGCCAAAATGCCGACCTGATCGAGGCCAGAAATGTTAATAAGATAGATTCTGCTCGCCATGTGAGATTAAAAGGTTTCCGTCAAAAGCTAAAAAATATTATCATTATCACAGCACTACTCCAATCGATTCCTCCAACTTTGCCAACTTTCGACGCCAATCAGGTCCTCACGCAACTTCTACAACAGGCAGTACAGAGCCTCATCCACACAGGCACTCTACCCGATGCGATCCAGTACCGTATCAAAATTCAGGCCAATCAATCAGCAACACACGGTAATTATTCCTGTGCGCTAGCTCTGGCACTCGCTTCACAGGTGCCGGACAGCACTGCCCCTGCTCTGGCAACAGCCCTCAAAGAGCAGCTATTACTAAACCCAGAAAAACCTGTGTGGCTGGAGCGTATCGACATTGCAGGTCCGGGTTTCATCAATTTCTTCCGCAAAGAAGATACCACCGGCGAGTTGCTGCTGACCATTCTAGATCAAGGATCAGACTATGGCCGTATGCCTGCCAACAATCAACGCATCCTCATCGAATTTGTATCGAGCAATCCCACAGGCCCTCTGCATATCGGCCACGGCCGCGGCGCAGCAGTAGGGGCGGCACTGGCTGGCTTGTACCGCGCCTGTGGCTATCAAGTGCACTGTGAGTACTACATCAATGACCGAGGCAGGCAATCGCGCATTCTGGCACTGAGTGTCTGGATGCGCCATTTGGGGATGACCCTGCCCAAAGGAACCTACGAAGGGGATTACGTCGCCGATATGGCGCAAGCCGAACAGGGCTTTTTAAGCCAATACGATTCCGATACGCAGGCAATGACGGCAATTCTGGCGGACTCTCCGGCTGACAATCAGCAACAGCGCGAACACCGGTTAGACCTATTACTGGAACAATTGCACCTACACCTGCCGCTGCCGGAGCTGGAAGCCTTTTGCAACAGATTGCACGAGAGCGTCATGCAGGGGATACGCGACGAGCTTGCGCACTTACACGTCACATTCGACAGCTGGTTCAGCGAATCCAAGCTCTACGAATCAACCCCCCCCAACAAGGACAATGCCGTGCAACTTGCCGTCGCGCAAATGCTGGCGCGAAAAACGGCAGAGCGCAGAGAAGACGGCACCATTTGGTTTCTATCGACGCAGTTCGGGGACGATAAAGACCGCGTGCTGATACGCAGCAACGGCGAGCCCACCTATTTTGCCTCCGATGTCGCCTACCACCTGCACAAATACCGGCGGCCAGAAAACTACGACCGCATCCTCAACATCTGGGGGGCAGATCATCACGGCTACGAAACCAGATTAAAAGGCGCCATTGCCGCTCTAGGCGAAGATGCTGAACGCATGCAAATTCTGTTTGTGCAATTCGTGTCCTTGATGAAAGCCGGCGAGCGCGTCAGCATGTCGACACGCGCAGCGTCTTTTGTACCTTTGAGCGAACTGTGCGCACAGGTTCCAGCGGATGCCGTCAAAGTCATCTACCTCAGCCGTGCAGCCAGCCAGCACCTCGATTTTGATCTGGATGCAGCGGTCTCCAAAAACCGTGAAAACCCTGCTTTTTATATCCAATATGCGCACGCGCGCATCTGCAGCTTGCAACGCAAGCTGGATCAATCCGGCCAAAGCCTGACAACCGACCGGAAACAACTGTTACAGGCATTGACGCTCTTGCAATTACCCAGCGAGATCGCCCTCAGCAATGCGCTGTTCAAATGGCCTGAAATCATTGCACAGGCCGCTGAACGGCAAGAGCCGCACCGGCTGGTGCACTACCTCTATCAAGTCGCTGCAGATTACCACTCTTGGTACAACGCTGAACGCACTCTGGTCGAAGATACCAGTCTTATGACCGCCCGCATAACGCTGTCAAGGGCAGTGCGGCAGGTATTGGCCAATGGCCTGAGCATTCTCGGCTTGGCGGCGCCAGAGAAGATGTAGTATGCAACTCATGCAACTCATGCAACGATCTCCCAGATATCGCGGGGCCACATCCAAAGCGGCTTCTGGCCGCATTGCCTTGTTGCAGTTACAACTCATCTTTATCACTCTGGGCCTGGGGCTGATTCTAGCGGCTTGGGCGTGGCTGGAATTAGCCAACCTCGATATTCCACAACAGCAGCGCACGGCATCACCAGACCCCGTTCCAGAGTACGAATACATCTATCCAAAAATCCTGTCCGAGCAAGAAGTGCAGGTCACACCAGCACCCACCGAACCGCGCGCACAATTAACGCTCTATCTATGGACACGCTCCCACTGGCGCCAGGGGCGCCCTCTCGAAGAAGTACTCGCACAGATAGCACTGACAGGCATTGAAGCCAGCCGCTACCCAGCCAGCCTGCCAGAACAGTCCTACTTGAAACTGGGGCCGTTCGGCACGGTGTCCCAAAGAAACAATGCGCGCGAAATCATGACCAAGCTCAATATTCAGGTCTCCAACCAGCAACCTGAATGAATATCTGAAATGGCCGATACACAACCATCCCCAGTTGCTTTGCGGCTCCAAGCCATCAAAAACCAACTGGCTGAACACTCACGCCAAAATCCCCAACAACTGCCAGAACCACTGCTGGTAGCTGTCAGCAAAGGGCAATCCGTAGATCAGATCAAAACAGCATTGACGGCCGGACAATACCATTTTGGCGAAAATTACTGGCAGGAAGCGCAAGAAAAAATCGCAGCATTTGCCAGCCACGACCTGAGCCAAAAGATCTGCTGGCACTTTATCGGGCGTATCCAAAGTAACAAAGCAGCCCGTATCGGCGCCCAATGCCATTGGGTACACGGCGTCGATCGGCCCGCGCTGCTAGAACTACTGGTCAAAAAACGTCCAGCACACATGCCGCCTCTGAATCTCTGTCTGCAGATACGCCTGAACACCCAGCCTAGCAATCGAAACGGCCTATCACCTGACCAGATTGCTGGCACAGCGGATCGCATCACCCACCCACAGCTGCGCCTCAGAGGGCTGATGTTCATGGCCAGCCCCAATCCACAGCTAGCCCAAGAAGAATTCCAGCAAATACAACAACTTTTTGCGCATTTGCACCGAAAATACCCTGACACCGATACGCTCTGTATGGGCACCAGCTCAGACTGGCAATTGGCACTACAAAACGGAAGCAATATGCTGCGAATTGGTCAGGCTGTGTTCGGGCCGCGCTCCTATCCCACCCGTCCCAATTAGCCCACTGTCCATGAACACTGATCACCCTATACCTGCTGCAAAAATCGCCATTCTGGGCGCCGGACATCTGGCCGAAGCTCTGTTGGAAGGGCTGATAGCAACGGGCGTAGCGCCGCACCAATTCAAGGTAGCGGCACCTAGAGCCGCCAACCTCCAGCGTCTAGCCACACGCTTTGCTGTCGCAACCTCTCCTAACAATGCCGACACGGTGGCAGATGCCGACTGGGTGTTCCTAGCCATGCGCCCCAACCAACTCTATCAAGCGCTGGCGCAAACCCAAAACGGCTTACGCAGTAAGCTGGTGATCTCTGCGCTCGCAAGCGTCAGCCTTGCCCAGCTCGAAGCACTGCTACCCGCATCCCAGTTGATACGCATCATGACCAACCTCGGCATCGCCCATCTGTGCGGCTACACTGCCATCTGCGCTTCACAAACAACATCAGCCCCAAACTCTAGCGACCTGCATAGCCTGCATACCATGCTCTCCCGCTTGGGCACCGCCGACCAGCTGCATGAACCCTTGCTAGCGCCAGTGACTGCGCTG
This sequence comes from Gammaproteobacteria bacterium, assembly GCA_051008935.1. Taxonomy (GTDB): domain Bacteria; phylum Pseudomonadota; class Gammaproteobacteria; order JBPCXB01; family JBPCXB01; genus JBPCXB01. Next base: position 32,367 of record JBPCXB010000029.1, read on the forward strand.
GCCGGATCCGGGCCAGGTTTCCTGTTTGATTTTCTAGATTCTCTGGTGCAAGCAGCTGCCAAAACCGGACTTTCTCAGGCACAAGCTCAAAACATGATGCTATCGGTGCTACAAAGCTGTACCAGATTGTTGCAAAATACTCCAGATGCTGCACAACTGCGCGATCGGGTAGCGACTCAGGGCGGGGTCACCGAGCGCGGGCTCAAAGAATTTGCTCGATTTAAGCTAGCCGAAGCCAGCCAAGCGGCCTTAACAGCTGCCTGTACCAAAGCTCAAGATACGCCCCTGAAACCTCCCAATGGCAACCCGCAACAATAGCTGCTTCTAATGAATCACCCTGAAGCAACTGACTGCAAACTGCCGCTTCTCTACTCTAGTCATTACAAAATCTATCGCACCCACAAGCTACCAACCCTATATTCCCAGATACCATGAACTTCCTGCTCGATCTTATTACCAATATCGTTGCCTTTTTCTTTGGATTGACCTTCCTGTTTCGGCTCTTTCAGGTCAACTACTACAACGAATTGGTGCAACAAATTTTGGCGCTGACTGAACCGCCGCTCAATGCCATTCGCAACGTATTCCCCATCATCTGGCGGATCGATCTGGCCTGCCTAATCGTCATGGCTGCTATCTACGCGCTACCTGTAGCTATTGTCACCAGCACCTTTAGCTGGATATTAATCCCATGGGGGTTGCTAGCCACTGGCGTATTACTGACCAACCTGTTGACCTATGCCCTGATCCTAGTGGTCATTATGAGCTGGATTGCCCCAGATGCTCGGCATCCGGCGGCTCAACTGGTCCACCAATTGACAGCACCAATACTCAGCCCTTTCCGCCGCCTCACCAGCGGGCTACCGCTCGATATATCCCCTATTTTTGCACTAATAGCTATCTCACTTATCAAACAATTGCTACTGCAGCAAGCCAGCAACCTCGGCATTCTGTCTTCAATAGGCTAATGGACCCCTTGACACCTCAACCCCAGTATTTCGAACTACCGGAGCGCTTTAAACTGGAATCTGGTCAGACGCTTACCGAGGCTCGAATCATTTACGAGACTTACGGCACCCTCTCAAAAAAAGCAGATAACGCCATTCTGATCTGCCATGCGCTAACCGGCAACCATCATGCTGCAGGCCAATACCCGCAAGAGCAAATATTCGGCTGGTGGAATGCCATGATCGGGCCGGGCAAAGCCATCGACACCTCCAAATTTTTTATCCTGTGCGCCAATAACTTGGGCGGCTGCCACGGGTCGACTGGCCCCAATTCGCCCATGCCTGGGGAAGATACTGCCGAACGCCGCTATGGACGCTCTTTCCCTCAGGTTTCTGTACAAGATTGGGTACGCTCGCAGCAACTGCTGGCTACCCACCTGAATATCAACCGCTTCCACGCTGTCATCGGCGGCAGTCTGGGCGGCATGCAGGCTCTGCAATGGGCTATCAGCTTTCCAGACCAGATCGAACGCTGCATTGCCATTGCCTCCACCGCCTCATTGTCGGCACAGAATCTAGCTTTCAACGTCATTGCACGCAAAGCCATCGAATTGAGCGCAACTGGAAGCGAACCTAAAGCCGCTGAAGGCTTGGGTCTGGCCCGCATGCTAGGGCACATCACCTACCTATCCGAACACGGCATGTCCGAACGCTTTGGCCGTGAAAAAATGCAAACAGCAGCAGACAACCGCTTCACCATCCAGAGCTATCTCGAATATCAAGCCAAGACCTTCGTAGAAAAAGGATTCGATGCCAACACCTACCTGTTGATGAGCCATGTACTGGATCAGTTTGACTTGGCAGCCCACACCCATGGCGATCTGGTCCGCGCTCTGGAACCTGCTGTGTGCGATTTCTTGCTGATCAGTTTCGATTCAGACTGGCGCTTCCCACCGGCCCGTTCTAAAGAGCTAGTCACCGCCTTGATACAAGCCCACAAACCCGTTAGCTATCTAGAATTTGCATCCGAGAAGGGCCACGATGCATTCCTGTTTGCGCTACCCCCGTACCAGGATGCCCTGCGTACTTTTCTAGACAGGCCGCAAACACTTGTGGTACCTGCCAATCGACCCGAATGATACTAGCAAAATGCAACTCGAACACCCTCTGCTGAAATGGATCGGCCACCGCGCCAGCCTATTAGATCTGGGTTGTGGAAAAGGCGAAATGCTGCAACAACTGCACCAGCACCTGCAGATCCGGGGCTTCGGCGCTGATATAGACACAGACTGCCTGCGCTTCTGCTTAAGCCAAGGTTTGAGCGTTGTCCACCAGAACCTCAACGAACCTATGACCGTATTTGCGGACAACAGTTTCGATCTGGTGCTGGCAAAAGACGTATTGCACTACACGCACCATCCAGAAAAAGTGCTGGCCGAAATGCTCCGCATCGGCAATCGGGCAATTATCGGCTTCAACAACTACGGCTGGTGGAAAAGGCGCATTAAATTCATGGTTTCTGGCAGCCATCAAGCCAGCCACCAGCAAACCGACTCAGTCTGGTATCAGGAACAAATGTTCAAGCCCTTCTCAATCAACGATTTTGTGGAACTGTGCCGCAACAATAACCACCAAATCATCGACTTTAGTTTCATAGAGACTGCTTCACCTCTAGGCTATGTTGC
>JBPCXB010000030.1:0-2061 GCA_051008935.1 Gammaproteobacteria bacterium
AGACGGTTGGCTGCATGGACGCGGAGCTGCCGATATGAAATCTGGTATTGCTGCCATGGTGGGCGCTTGTCGCCAATTTCTACAAGAAGCTCCGCTTCAGCAAGGCTCCATTGCGCTGCTTTTGACCAGCGATGAAGAGGGCCCAGCTGTCAATGGAGTTGCTCAGGTGGTGCAAAAGCTGAAACAGCGGGGTGATATTCCCGACTGGACGCTAGTCTGTGAGCCCAGTTCCAAGGAGCATCCCGGCGATCGCATTCGGGTTGGCCGCAGGGGTTCGTTACACGGACATCTGGTCATTACAGGTCTTCAGGGGCATGTCGCCTATCCGGATGCAGTGCGCAACCCTATTCATGGTGTGGGGCGTTTTGTTGACGCTTTGGCCGGTCAAGATTTTTCACGCGATGAGCAGGATTTTCCGCCAACTTCGCTGCAGATCACAAACATTAATGCTGGAACTGGCGCACTCAATGTAGTTCCAGGCGAGCTACGCGCAGATTTCAATTTGCGCTATTCTCCCCAGATTACTGCCACTGAAATCCAGCAAACAGTGGAGCGATTACTAGTGCAACAGGTAGGCGCACACTTCGATGCTCGTATCGATTGGGTGCAGGCAGCTGCACCTTTTTACTCTAAATCTGGTTTGTTGCGTCAAGCCGCTGTTACAGCTATCCAGCAAGTGACTGGTGAAGCACCAGAGGTTTCTACCAGCGGTGGAACCTCTGATGGACGCTTTATGCAGCCTGCTGGTTCTGAAGTGATCGAGCTAGGCCCCAGTGCTGCCACTATTCACCAGATTGATGAGCGTATACGCATCGATTCGCTGGCTGTTATCGAAGACTGCTATCTGGAGATACTCAAGCTGCTATTCAGACCGAGTACCTGATTACAATCTTGGGGTTACAGCCGACTGGATTGTAAAAGGCGTCCGCCAACTACCAGCCAGATTGCACTTATCAACTCAAATACAATGAAAGCGCTGGCAAAATCTGCCCCATGCGCTTGCCAAGCCAGCATGCGCCCGGCTGCCGCAACGGCTAGCAACAGAGCGGCCAATTGTAGATAGGTCGCATTGCGTTTCCAAGCCCCATAGAATATGCAGCCGGCAGATACCACGAAGAATGAGGTGAAATCGCCCAGTTGGGTGCTGCGGCCCAAACCCTCTAGCATGGGCATGCCGAGCGACTCGGTGGCCTGTGCGGGAGTGAAGATAAAAGAGATGGCATTGAGTAGCATCGGTACGCCTGGCAAAGCCGTGACCAGTTGTACTACTCTCAGTTTCCAGTGATTCATGCTGCTACCTTTTGGTTCATGTTTGGCTGTGCAGGGCAAATTATACTCCTGTAGGAAAACGCACACTGTTGGTGCGAACAAATAGCTAGTACGCCTAGCGCACCGCAATTGACAGCAGAGGTACAGAGGTGTTTTCTAGTTTTCACTTGTGGGGAGAATCAGCGGTTTATCGGTAAAGACCCCGGTTATCCCCATTTGCATGAGTTGTTCAAATTCCTGCTGCTGATTGACCGTAAAGCAGTAGATCGGTGTTCCGGTTGCCTGAACAGATTGAAGTAGGTCTTGTTGGTGCAATGCCTGCGCCTGACGGTGCAGATGAAATTGGTCGAGTTGCAGTCTGTGCAGCAGTTGTTGCCAATGTTCAGGCAGTTGACGGCAAGTCAGGGCACGCGGAATATGGGGTAGCCGCTGATGGATGTAGGTTATTGCTTCAACCGAAAAGCTAGAGCACAAAAGAGGGCCGTGTTGGAAAGGCAGTTGCCGTAGCGTTTGGACGAGCGCCGCTACTGTGTGTTCAGCCTGAATCTGTCTATAGGACTCCTCGTCATTTGTACCATCAGATGTGTTGAGCTTGAGTTCAATCACCAGCCCTAGAGAAAGTTTTCGGGCATGAATAATAGCGTCTGCCAAGCTAGGTAGCTTTGCGGGTGGGGTCTGTGCCTCAAAGCCCACATCTACAAATATCTGACTCAACTCTCTGAAAGTTGTTTGCGCGAGATCAATGGGCTTACCAGCTCGGCGCTGTAAATTTTGGTCGTGCGCCAGTACGCC
>JBPCXB010000031.1:0-9490 GCA_051008935.1 Gammaproteobacteria bacterium
TCAAAATATACACCTGCTCGGGCGCCAACATCTGCATCTTCAACTGCGGCACCCTTCAACTGAAAACATAACAGGCTGACGGGCTTCTGCCCTTGCCGTCTGCGCCCTGTTTGCCATCTTTGCCTCCGGTAGCAACAGGGCATATCCTATCCTGTTTATCGCTAGATAGGCCTGCTAGGCCGCCTTTGCCCGCTTGGCCGCCTTTGCCACCCAGCGAGGGAAATGCGAGGGTTTTGAGATAAGGGCGGTAGCCATTAGGAATCTGCACAAAAAGATTGGATGCCAGCCCCCCATTGCCGCCGTTGCCACCATTGCCGCCACGGCCTCCATGACCGGCAGGCGATCCGCTACCACCGTTGCCGCCGTTGCCACCAGCGCCGCCCGGTCTACCGGAACTGGCTTGAGAAGCAATGATAAAACCGTCTTCTTGAAAATTGGTGAGTTTTTTTAATCTGATATCGGCCAACATCACCATGCCGCCATTCATGCCTGCCGTTCCATCTTGACCGCTGAAGCCATCTTCACCTATCTGTTGCTGTGCCGGACTCTGTGCCTGGCTATCAGTCTGCGTTTTTTGAGGGCCAAAAATACTGGGCAGTGGGGTATTGCGCTCGGGCTCCAACCCAGGCTGCCCATCGGCACCATCGGCACCCGCTCTTGCCTCTAACGGGCGGTTTTCGCTGAAGGGTGGATAGGGCGATCCCAGCACACTCAGCTGCAAATCAAATGGCATTTTTGGCGAGCCAGACGACAACTGCCCTGCCTCTCTATCCACGATGATTTCATCGCATTGAAAGACCAGCACATTACCCTGGATCTTGATTTCGCATCCAGGCTCTACGATCAGTGTATCAATGTGCACATAGGTGTACAGTTCTTCCTGAATGTGCAAATTCGGCCAATATTCGTGCTTGGCAGAAAAATCCAAAGCTGCCTGATTGCGCACCCGCAATGATTTCAGACGTATCACTTTTACATGGATGGGGAACGCTCTTTGCGAAGCTGCGATATCTTTTTCTTGCAGCTGCCCCTCTGCAAAGATATATGCCTCTGCTCGATCATGAATCCCTTGTTGCAATCTGCTTCGAACGCGCATCTGCGGGTTTTGAAAGAAAACACGGGCCCGCATCTTCCGGACTTCATTTGATTGCGGCCCCAGCAAATCCCTGACCTGTTTCATCGTAGGGATTCTGGTACAGTAAACGCCGTGTTCCCACCCTTCTTCCAAAAGCCTTGCATCTGTTGGATTGCGCAAGTACGGATGAGGAGCTTCCAAATGCCGTATATCTTCTGACTCTAGCAGGGCATGCCCATCGCTTTCAGCTAAAAATGATGTTTCCAGGCGCACCAGAATATGTTCCCTTTGTACCGTCTTTACCTGCAGTACCGAATTTCCCCTGACCGCCATTCGATCCGTCGGTTTTATGTTTGCCTCCAGCGCCTGCGGCACCTCCAGCGCCTCCATTGCCGGCATGCCCACCAAGTCCGCCTGTGCCTGCAGCGGCCACCTGCGTAACTGTTTGGATGAATTGCCGACTTGCTTCCGGTATTTTGAGCGTGATGGGATTGCCATCTACACCATCGCCGCCATCGCCCCCAGAACCGCCAACACCGCCGACACCGCCATCTCCGCCGCCGCCGCCATTCGTGCCTTCGCAAGCTGCATGGCATCCTCTGCCACCATGCCCGCCGTTTTGACCGGTGCCGCCAGCACCTCCACTGCCCCCATCACCACCAGGCCCGGACTGAGTGAATACAACCAACTGGCCTGAACTCGAGTCTACGCTACCAATAGAAATGATCGCAGGAAGATTGGCAAGACCGATCTGCCCTTTCACGCCATTTTGGCCATTATTGCCGACATTACCCGTTTTGCCATCCCCTCCAGATTTCGATCCCGTGCATATCCCGGGGCTGCCTTGGGATGAATCTTGCCCTGCTGCAGCTGGGCTCGTATAAGGAGTACCGCCTGCTCCGTTGCTGCCATTGCCGCCTTGCAATCCCATAATGCCTATATGATACCGTTTGCCACTTTGGCTGGCTTGTTTGACAATCAGCGTATTTGCCGTTATCGTCAGTGCCGTTGTAATAGCGGTGATGGAACCACCCTCAAAAGTAAGCGTATCGGCATTGATGAACAGCGGATTGCCGGAAGGGCCAACAACCATGTCTTTTGAGATCACCACGTTTTGCCCCGACATGACGTTGGCCTTTGCCGGGAAATTCTCACTGATAAATTTTCGGGCGGCATCTGATTCCAAGCGGCCATCTCCATAGACATGGCTCATCACTTCCTGCTGCACCTGCAACTCTGGTGATGGCTTGGGGTCCGATTTCGGAAGTGCAGCGGTGAATGCCTGCTTGGCTTGTGCCGTTGCATCTCCGATAAAGATCTCCTTAAAGTCGCTCAGCGACTTGACTTCGACCGTATCTTCGACAATACCATCCCTATCCGGAATTCTTAGCAGTGAATTACGTTTTGAAAACATCTTGTCCCTTGTTTTGTTTTAGCCATAAGCCATAAACTATACCAGAATTATTGGATAATGCTCAAAGCAGCTCCAACAGTTCAAGAAGTTCATCGCCCGTCTCCTCTAAACCTTCAGTATCCAGATTGCCCTGTTGCGAATTGCCCTGCTGGGCTTCTTGATTCATATCAAGCTGTTCATTGATTTCAGTTCCAGTAACAGGCACACCTATATCGACTGCATCAGTGACAACTTCTGTGTCCAAGGATTGCCCAGCTATAGCCGTTGGTTCAGGGGATGGAAGCACCGGGTCTGAAACTCTTGTTCGCAGCGGCTGGACCTCTGCTGGAACCGGCGTTTCTACTGCTGAATAACCCTCAGCTTCTTGATCCAGGCCGCCTGTAGCTTCGTCCAAGTAGCCTGTAGCTTGATCAAGACGGCCTGTAGCCTGTGACTGCCTTTTGCTTCTTCGGCCTTGAGCGGTCTTGCCTGCCAACAAAGATTGCTGCACCAAAGCATCATCATCCAAACTGCCTGGAATGCTGTCTTCAAACTCAGCCATGTCTACAAAGATGCCACGGGAATCAGTTGGCTTATCAACGGCGCCGCTCTGAGCTAGGTGCGTCAGTCGCCGCCGCTCCTCAACAGCAGCTCGCTCCAATGACTTTCGGGGCGGCAACGGCCGCTGTACCGCTGAAGCCAATGCCCCCTTGGGCAGCTCAGGACCTTCATTTCTCAATCGTGACAGCAAGCTATCGCGCGCATCTAGGCCATTGTCAGCATTGCGAATGCGCATATGGGTAAAGTCCACGTCAGCCAAACGCATAGGCTCTAAAACAACCACTCTTAAGTCTGACATCGGCTCAGCCTTCTGTATTGCGCGTACTCTGAATGGCTGCCTGCTTCTGATCAAACGTTCGCCTGACGTCGTTCGATCACCATGGTAACGCCGTGAAAACTTAAAGCCCGATATTTCCATGGATGGCATATAGTCGCGGTATTGAATTGCATAAATGATATTTTCACGGTTGGAAAGATTTCTACTTTTGACCGTTACACCCTTTCGGCCAGCATACCTATGCAGCACTGCATCTGGCGTCGTAGCAGTAGACATCAGAGCATCGTCTACGATCACATCACCAGGCACAATAGGGTTGAATATGCTTTTTCCGCCGGCCGCACCTGCATAGACCCCATCGACAGGAAAAACAGAACGAAAGAAATATGAATAGTCCTGATAGTCATTCTCTCCGTTCCGAGTAATGACATCGTCAAGATACCTGGTGATAGCACTTGCGGCATAGGGATCATAGCGAAGCCTGTGCGTCACTTCAGGCGCAGGCACGCGTTTTTTGCTGTCTAGATCGCGTCGAGTCTTTATGTTCAAAGAGCCCAGTACATCCCGCACCCTTGGCCTTACTGCAGAACCATAAGAAGCCGGTGATTCAAGGTTTGGCCTGCTGTGTTGCCTCGCAAACTGATTGACAGCTAACCCAAAACGCCCATACATGCGCAAAACAAGCGAATCATAGCCGTCTATACCGCCAGCAAAAGCCTTTCTGAATCTGCCAGTTTTTGCAGACTGGATGCTCACCAATTCGTACTTACGCTTGACTACAGAGGCTGCTGCAGGGTCATCTGGGTTATAAGAGAGAAATTCTCTGATGATATCTTGAATTTCATCCCGTTCTTGAGGGGAAACTGTCCGGTCAAATAGTGCCTGTACCACGCTAAAGCTGCTCCATAATGGCTGATTTCAAACCCGTTCACTCCAACGAAATTGACTGTGCTCAAGCGCTAGTAACCGCATACAACTGCACCGCAGAGGCCTTATTACTTCTTTCCAGCAAAGACAGAGCCCTGTGCTACACGGGGCCGAGGCCAGCTGTCACCTTTCGTCTTCATGTTAGCCACTTAAACAACCACTTATATTACCTAGGGCAACAGTTTACCCACCATAGGCATGGCTCATCACTGCCTGCTGCAGCTGTAATTCTGGTGATGGATTGGGGCCCGATTTCGGAAATGCAGCAGTGATTGCCTGCCCGGCTTATGCCGTTGCATCTCCGATAAAGATCTTCATACAATCGCTCAGCGGCTGGATAATGCTCAGAGCAATTCCAACAGCTCAAGAAGCTCATCACCCGTCTCCTCTAAGCCTTCAGAATCCAGATTGCCCTGTTGCGAATTGCCTTGCTGGGCTTCATTATTCGCATCAAGCTGTTCATTGATTTCAGTTCCAGTAACAGGCACACCTATATCAACTGCATCTGTGACGACTTCTGTGTCCAATGACTGCCCAGCTATAGCCGTTGGTTCAGGGGATGGAAGCACTGGGTCTGAAACTCTTGTTCGCAGCGGCTTAGCCTCTGCTGGAACCGGAGTTTCTGTTGCTGAAAAACCGTCAGCAGCTTGGTCCAAGTCGCCTGTAGCCTGTGATTGACTTTTTCTTCTTCTACCCTGAGCAATATTGCCTGCCAACAAAGACTGCTGCACCAAGGCAGCATCATCGGCTGAACCGTCTAGAATGCTGTCTTCAAACTCAGCCATGTCTGAAGTGGGGCCCGCAGGATCAGATAATGTATCAGATGACGTATCTGTTTGCGTATCTAGGGCGTCGGCCTCAGCTGGGCTTGCCTGTCGTCGCCGATCCTCAGCTAGGCTTGCCTGTTGCCGCCGCTCTTGCACTAGACTTGCCTGTTGCCGCCGCTCCTCAATAAAAGCGCGCTGCAATGATCTGCGGGGCGGTACCTGCCGCGGTTCAGCCGAAGCCGATGCCCCCTTGGGCCTCTCGGCACCTTCGTTCCTCAACCGCGAAAGCAAGCTATCGCGCGCATCTTGGCCATTATCAGCATTGCGAATGCGCATGTGGATGATGTCCACGTCAGCCAAACGCATAGGCTCTAAAACAACGACTCTTAAGTCTGACATCGGCTCAGCCTTCTGTATTGCTCGTACTCTGAATGGCTGCCTGCTTCTAATCAAGCGTTCGCCTGAACTCGATCGATCACCACCACCACGCCGTGAAAACTTAAAGCCCGATATATCCATGGATGGCAAGTGGTCGAGGTATTGAATCGCAAAAATGATATTTTCTCGGTTGGACAGACTTCTGCTTTTGACCGTTGCGCCCTTGCGGCCAGCATACCTATGCAGTATTGCTTCTGGAGTCGTAGCAGTAGACATCAGAGCATCGTCTAAGATCACATCACCAGGTACAATGGGGCGCGCTATGCTTTTTCCGCCGGCCGCGCCTGCATAGACCCCATCGACAGGAAAAGCAGAACGATAGAAGTAAGAGTAGTCCTGGTAGTCATTCTCTCCGTTGCGAGTGATGACGTCGTCAAGATATCTGGTGATGGAGCTTGCAGCATGGGGGTCATAGTGAAGCCTGTGCGCCACTGGCTGCGCAGGCACGCGTCTGTAGCTGTCTAGATCGCGTCGAGTCTTTATGTTTAAAGAGCCCAGTACATCCCGCACTCTTGTCCTTACTGCAGAACCAAAAGAAGCCGGTGATTCTAGGTTTGGCCTGCTGTGTAGCCTCGTAAACTGATTGATAGCTAATCCAAAGCGCCCATACATGCGCAAAACAAGCGAATCATAGCCGTCTATACCTCCAGCAAAAGCCTTTCTGAATCTGCCAGTTTTTGCAGACTGGATGCTAACCAATTCGTACTTACGCTTGACTACAGAGGCTGCAGCAGGGTCATCGGGGTTAAAAGAGATAAATTCGCCTATGATATTGCGAATTTCAGCCCGTTCTTGCGGGGAAAGTGTCTGGTCATAGAATACCCTTACCACGCTAAAGCTGCTCCATAATGGCTGGTTTCAAACCCGTTCACTCCTAATGCAGCCGCACCGCAAAGGGCTTGCCTCCTTCCAGCAAGGACAGGGCCGGGCCCAGCAACCACCTTTCATTTTTTGTGAGCCACTTATATGGCCACTTATACAACCTCAGGCAACAGTTTACGCTCCATAGGCATGGCTCATCGCTTCCTGCTGCACCTGTAATTCTGGTGATGGCTTGGGGTTCGATTTCGGAAATGCAGCAGTGAATGCCTGCCTGGCTTGCGCCGTTACATCTCAGATAAAGATCTTCATACAATCGCTCAGCGACTGAGTAATTCTCAGAGCAACTCCAACAGTTCAAGAAGCTCATCACCCGTCTCTTCTAAGCCTTCAGTATCCAGATTACCCTGCTGCGAATTGCCTTGCTGGGCTTCATTGTTCGCGTCAAGTTGTTCATTGATTTCAGTTCCAGTAACAGGCACACCTATATCGACTGCATCTGTGACGACTTCTGTGTCCAAGGATTGCCCAGCTATAGCCGTTGGTTCAGGGGATGGAAGCACCGGGTCTGAAACTCTTTTTCGCTGCGGCTTGACCTCTGCTGCAACCGGCGTTTCGGTTGCTGAAAAACCGTCAGCAGCTTGGTCCGGGCCGCCTGTAGCCTGTGATGAACTTTTTCTTCTTCTAGCTTGAGCAGTATTGCCTGCTGAAAAAGACTGCCGCACCAAGGCAGCATCATCGGCCGAATCGTCTAGAACACTGCCTTCAAACTCATCCGTGCCTGATAATTTGCCGCCGGAATCAGCTGGCGAATCAGTTGACGGATCAGTGGGTAAATCAATTGGCGTATTAAGGGCGTCGGCCTCAGCTCGGCTTTCCTGTCGCCGCCGATCCTGAACTAAGCTTGCCTGTTGCCGCCGCTCCTCAGCTAGGCGTGCCTGTTGCCGCCGATCCTCAACAGAAGCTTGCTGCAATGATCTTCGAGGCGGTACCCGCAGCGGTACAACCGAAGCCGATGCCCCTCTGGGCCTCTCAGGAGCTTCGTTCCTCAATCGTGACCGCAAGCCATCGCGCGCATCTTGGCCATTATCAGCATTGCGAATGCGCGTGTACATAAAGTCCACGTCCGCCAAACGCATAGGCTCTAAAACAACTACTCTTACGTCTGAATCCGGAACAGCCCTCTGTACTGCACGTACTCTGAATGGCTGCCTGCTTCTGATTAATCGTTCCCCTGAAGTCGCTCGATCACCAAGGTGATGCTGTTCAAACTTAAAGCCCGATATATCCATGGATGGCAAGTGGTCGCGGTATTGAATCGCATAAATGATGTTTTCGCGCTTGGAAAGATCCATGTGTGCGACCGTTACGCCTTGTCGGCTAGCGTACCTATGCAGCACTGCTTCTGGAGTCGTAGCAGTAGACATCAAAGCCTCGTCTACGATCACATCGCCAGGTACAATCGGGCTGGCTATGCTGTTTCCGCCGGCCGCACCTGCATAGACCCCATCGAGAGGAAAAACAGAACGATAGAAGTAAGAGTAGTCCTGATAGTCATTCTCTCCGTTGCGAGTGATGATGTCGTCAACATATCTGGTGATGGAGTTTGCGGAATCGGGGTCAAGGAGAAGCCTGTCCGTCACGTGATCATCAACAATGCGTCCGGGGATGTCTAGATCACGTCGAGTCATTATGTTTAAAGAGCTCAGTTCATCCCGCACTCTTGTCCTTGCTGCTGCGCCAAAAGAAGCCGGCGTTTCAAAATTTGGCCTGCTGTATTCCCTCCTAGCCTGATTGATTACCAATCCAAAACTACCATACATGCGCAAAACCATGTCATCAAAGACGCTTATACCTCCAGCAAAATCCTTTCTCAATCTGCTAGTTTTTGCAGACTGGACGCTAACCAATTCGTACTTACGCTTGACTACAGAGGCTGCAGCAGGGCTATCTCGGTTATAAGAGATAAATTCGATGATGATATTTTGAATTTCAGCCCGTTCTTGCGGGGTAAGCGTCCGGTCAAATAGTACCCTTACCACGCTAAAGCTGCTCCATAATGGCTGGTTTCAAACCCGTTTACTCCTAATATAGCCACACCGCAGAGGGCTTGCCTCCTATTAGTCACTTTTATACATAGCCACTTTTATAACCTCAGGCAACAGTTTACGCACCATAGGCATAAGGGCCACCTTTTGCTAACGCCTGCTGATAGCTCGGCCGCGATTGATACAGCTTCAGCGTTTCCGTCAAATTGGCGTAGGGTTTGAGGGCGCCAGAAAAATGCGCCACCTCCAATACAAAGGAAAGCATGATATCCGCACCAGACAGGGTGTTCCTGAAAAAGTACTGGTCATTGCCCAATGCCAAGGACATATAGTGCAAATGGTTGGTTATTTCTGACTGAATCCTAGGCTGGATGGGGGCAGCGGCATCGCCCAATCTACCCGTATACAGAGCCAGCAAAAAAGGCAGCATCGCTGAACCTTCAGAGAATTGCAGCCAAGAATCGTACTGATAGTAATCAGCATCTTCAGGGCTGGGAATGACCAGCGCTGAGCTACTGTAGCGGCTGGTCAGATAGTTGACGATAGCACCAGATTCAGCAATCACTGCTTCACCGTCTACGAGTAGCGGCGATTTGCCCAAAGGGTGTATCTGCGCCAATTCGGGGGGCGCCAGATTTGTCTGGGCGTCGCGTTGGTAAGACTGGATCCGGTAGTCGCATCCCAGCTCTTCCAGCAACCACAGGATGCGCTGCGAGCGTGAGTTATTCAAGTGGTGCAGTGTCAGCATAATCAATTATTCCTGTCTTCCCGAGAGGGGACTAGCGTTTTATTCTATTGCCTTTTGAACCACTCGGATGGTATGGGCCATCTTGCGTTCGCCTTTTTTTATTACTAAAGGTTGGACTTATTTTTATTTCTAAAGGTTGGACTTATTTTTATTACTAAAGGCTGACCAAGACAAGCTTGGTCAGCGTTGTGCTCTAGATAGCCCTCAAGCTCAGGTAAAGCTGTACTCTAGACAGCTTGAAACGCAACTTCCTGCGACTCCCCCAGGCACTCCCAGCACTTAAACACAGCCCCCTCTACAATTCCACGCACTTAAACACAGATTGCTGCTACTCCACTACGCGTCTTGAGCTTGACTCAAGACGCCTTTAGAGAAAGAGTAAAAATACCATTTAGCTAGGCTTTTGCCAACATCTGCTCGGTGATTTGCCAGAGCTT
>JBPCXB010000032.1:0-4258 GCA_051008935.1 Gammaproteobacteria bacterium
TGCGATGACACCACCCTGAGAGAAGCCTGCAAGGAGTATGCGGTTTGCTGGCAACCCTTGTGCAATCTGATCATCCAGAATGGCTTGCACTTCATGCACTGATTGCATGATATCTTGGAGTGTGGAGCTGCCAGAGGCGTCAATATCATACCAAGCCCGCATCTCCATACCGTTATTGATGCCGACCGGGCGCACGGGTGCGTGGGGGAAGATATAGCGGCAGGGAGCCTGCAATTGCATCTGTCGAGCTACGGGTACAAAATCAGAGCCATCAGCTCCCAGTCCGTGCAGCCAGATGATACAGTTTTCGGGAGGGATATCGGGGTTTAACGCGATCGATTCCAGCATAGGTTGAGGCCTGTTGACATTCTGTCCAGTCTTTTATTTTAGAGGGCAGCACGCGTGACGGGTATGAGTAGCTATGAGGATGTATGAAGATGTAAGTATTCGTCACTTCCTGCATCTGTAGAATAAACAGGAATAATCACTTATCTATCAGAAGTGGGGTTGATTTCACCCATAATCTGGAATTACTCCTGTATAGCGGCAATCATATCTGCCTCTAATGTTATATGTGTAGTATCTACCTAGCGATGGCGCTTTGGGCCATGCTAATGCTACGTTACCTGGTACACCACAGTAATGATAGTATGTATGCTTTACTTTTACGATTAAGTAATCTGTTTTTGGTGCATAACAAATATCTTTTATGAATGTTGATGGCTTTAGATAGCTACAGAATAATTCCGGATGATGTCTATCTACGAATCCTCTGTATTTAACGAATACACGATCTGCGGCATCAGCAGTTGGTATGGTAAAAAATGCGTATAGTATAGCTATGATAATAGCTTTTGATCCTAGTATGATATGCATTTATTTATCTTCATAAAGGATCGTTTCATTGCAGGGCGGCAGTTCGGGTTGCGATTTAGCAAAATGCGGCAGATAGGTTGAGGCCTGTTGACATTCAGTCCAGTCGTTTATTTTAGAGGGCAGCATGCGTGACAGGTATGAGAAGCTATGAGGGTGTGTGAAGATGTAGGTATGCGTCTGTGCCTGCATCTGTAGAATAAACAGGAATAATCATTTATCTATCGGCGCAATCGGCCAGAGGTGCAACGGTGAAGATTGATTCACAGGCGCTCACATTTGATGACCTGTTACTTAAGCCTCATTATTCTGAGGTGATGCCCGCAGAAGTGGGTTTGAAGTCCCGCTTGACGCGCGCCATCGAACTAAAGATACCTGTTCTTTCAGCGGCAATGGACACCGTGACTGAAGCTGCTATGGCCATTGCTTTGGCCGAACAGGGGGGCATCGGCATTGTGCATCGCAACCTGTCGATTGAGCAACAGATGCAACAGGTCAGGAATGTCAAACGTTGGGAGAGTGGCGTGGTGCGCAACCCCGTCACCATTGGCCCCGACGATTCGCTTAAAACTCTGCGCGCCCTGACGCGCGAACGCAGCCTCTCGGGTATGCCGGTGGTCGATGCGAAAGGGCTTTTGGTGGGCATCATCACTCGCAGAGACTATTTGACGTTGGATAACAGTCAGGATCATCGTTTGGTGGGTGATCTCATGACCCCCCAAGAGGCACTGGTCACTCTGGATACCAACAACCGTGATCAGGCTCGTAACCTGATGATGAACCACAAAATTGAACAGATACCGATCGTGCAATCTGGCAAGCTGCAAGGCTTGATAACGCTCAAAGATATCCTCAAGGCTGAGAGGCACCCGGAAGCAGCTAGTGACAGCGAGGGCCAGCTATTGGTCGGTGCAGCTGTCGGTGCATCGGATACAGAGTACGAACGTGCAGTCGGGCTCCGTGAGGCAGGTGCGGATGTGCTGGTTTTGGACAGTGCGCACGGCCATTCTAGGCATGTTCTGGATGCGATCTCCCGCTTAAAGAAACAATATACAGATATACAGATCATAGGGGGCAATATCGCCACTTATGAAGGTGCTGCTGCGCTTATTGATGCAGGCGCTGATGCTGTTAAAGTCGGTATTGGCCCGGGGTCAATCTGCACCACGCGTATCGTCACTGGTGTGGGCGTGCCTCAGATGACAGCTATCGCAGAAGCCCATCGTGCATGTTCGGAGGCAGGGGTGCCTTTGATCGCAGACGGTGGCCTGCGCTATTCGGGTGATGTGGTCAAAGCGCTGGCTGCAGGTGCCGATGCCGTCATGGTCGGCAGCATGCTGGCCGGCACAGATGAAACCCCAGGCGAGATTGAAATTTATCAAGGCAGAAGCTACAAAAGCTATCGCGGTATGGGCTCATTGGGTGCCATGGGCGGTAGCGAGGGTTCGCGCGAACGCTATTTTCAGGCTAATGAGCGCAACCCCAGCAAGCTGGTGTCAGAGGGCATTGAAGGCAGGGTCCCATACAGAGGGGCCGCCGCGTCTGTGTTGATGCAGCTTTTGGGAGGGCTGCGGCAGGCAATGGGTTATCTGGGCGCCGCTGATCTGACTTCTTTGCGCCAGAATGCTGAATTTGTACAGATTACATCGGCAGGATATGGCGAGAGCCATGTGCATGATGTGGCAATTACCCGTGAAGCACCTAATTACCGCTTTAGTTGATAGAGGTGGCGTGGGCTCTCGACAAGACAGGAATCCAGTCAGCAGACCGAGTGATAGAACGAGACAACCATGACTGACTACAACCCAAGTGTAGCTAAGCCTGCCCCTGAGCATCCTGCCTCTGGCTCGGAGAGTTTGGGCACCGCACCTGTGCGCAAAAGCTCCATGATGATCCTGGATTTTGGTTCCCAATATACGCAGTTGATTGCACGCAGAGTCAGGGAGCTGGGTGTGTATTCAGACGTAGTGCCCTGGGATATTGCACCGGACAAGATCGCTGCATTCAATATCAAAGGGGTGATTCTGTCTGGTGGCCCCGAAACACTGACAGAGACTTCTGCCCCTGCGTTGCCTGATTGGATCGACCAATCTAAAATGCCTGTGTTGGGGATTTGTTATGGTATGCAGGCGATGGTAGCCCATTTGGGTGGGCGCATAGAGCGCTATGGTAAAAGCGAGTTCGGCCCGACCCATCTCAAACAAATTCAGGAGTCAACCTTATTAAGGGGCCTTTCTGATTCTGGTGAACTTTTGGTTTGGGCCAGCCATGGCGACCGCATCGCCAGTCTGCCACCTGAATTTGACTCATTTGCCCGTAGCGACAACTGCCCTATAGCAGTCATTCAGCATCGCCACCGGCCCTGGTACGGCCTGCAATTTCATCCCGAGGTCACCCATACACCCTCGGGCACCCAGATACTATCGCGTTTTCTATTCGATATCTGCAAATGCCAACCGAACTGGAATCTGGAAAATGAGCTGGAAACCCGTATCGAACAAATCCGCCGTACAGTAGGCACAGATCGCGTGCTGCTGGGTCTGTCCGGTGGGGTGGACTCGTCAGTAACGGCGGCTTTGCTGTCCAGAGCGATAGGCGATCAGCTGATTTGCATGCTGGTAGATAATGGCCTGATGCGGCAAGGCGAAATTGACAATGTGGCCAGAGCTATGAGCGAGGTCAATATCAAGCTGCATATTGTCGATGCCAGTGCTATTTTTCTGCGCCACTTGCGCAAGATTGAAGACCCCGAGCGCAAACGCAAAGTCATAGGTAGAACATTTATCGATGTCTTTGAGCACGAAGCAGAAAAACACGGACAAATTGAATGGTTAGCCCAAGGCACCATTTATTCAGATGTTATCGAATCAGCGCGCAACCTCTCCGATGCTTCTCATGTCATCAAATCACACCACAATGTAGGCGGCTTGCCAGAAGTGATGCAATTCAAACTAATAGAGCCCCTGTCAGACCTTTTTAAAGATGAAGCGCGTGCATTGGGTAGCATATTGGGGCTTTCTGACCGCTTGCTCAAGCGCCACCCTTTCCCGGGCCCAGGGCTGGCTGTGCGTATGTTAGGCGCTATCAATCCAAAAGGGTTGGGCATATTGCGTGCCGCAGATGCCATATTGATGGAAGAACTCAAATCGAACGGCCTGTATGACAAAGTCAGCCAAGCGTTTTGCGTGCTTTTACCAGTCAATTCTGTCGGCGTAGTGGGCGATTCCAGGCGTTATGCGCCAGTTTTGGCTATTAGAGCAGTGGAGACTATCGACTTTATGACTGCCCGCTTTGCACATTTACCTTGGAAATTTATCGAACGGGTCAGCACCCGCATCTTGAATAACGTAGAGGGCCTGTCAAGAGTGGTGTACGACGTGTCCGG
>JBPCXB010000033.1:0-1184 GCA_051008935.1 Gammaproteobacteria bacterium
CCTATGCGCAATCAAGGGTGTACGACCCAGTCATCCAGGCGCTCTCTGGGGCCACGGACATTCAAGCCAATCGCGCCAACGGCAGGCCACAGATGTTCCGCATTGTCATCGCTGATAAAGTAACCTCTCTCACCTCTGCACAAGCCGTTTCCTCAGCGCTTTATGCTCGGGAAAAATCAGGCACCGGCCAACACATCCAACTCTCCATGCTCGACGCCGCCTTGGCTTTTTTCTGGCCAGAAGGAATGGCTGGTCTGGTGTATCAAGAAAAAGAATTTGACGTACGCAAACTACAAGGCTCGCAAGATCTCATTTACAAGGCCAAAGATCGATACATTACTGCAGGGGCAGTATCAGATTCTGAATGGCGCGGCATGTGCCATGCCTTAAAACGTGAAGATTGGCTTGAAGACGAACGCTTTGCAACCTCTGCCGCCCGTGTGATCAACGCCCAACAGCGCAAAGAATTGACTGGAGCCGAGATCGCCAAATGGGACAGCGCAGAAATTCTGGCCCGTTTTCAGGAACAGGGCGTACCCTGTGCTCCCCTGCTGGATCGTATGGAATTGATGCAGCATGAACAGGTCTTAGCCAATGAGTCGATCTGGTGTATCGAACATGCAGGCTTTGGAGAGGTGCGTCAGGCCCGCCCCGCAGCACGCTTTGAGAACACGCCCAGCGAACTGATGCGTCCGGCACCCAAACTGGGCGAACACGGACCTGAAATCTTGACTGCACTTGGGTATGACAGCCGCATGCAGCAAAAACTGATCCATGAAAATAAATTGGTCGTCACAACTTCTTGACGCCTTTGCTCGGAGGGTATTATGAACAAAAAACCTGTATGTCTGGTTCTGGGGGCAGGTGCCGGTATCGGCGGCCATGTAGGCATGAAATTTGCCAGCGAAGGCTATCACGCCGTGCTGGCACGCCGCAGTGATGAAGCGGGTTTAAACAAACTGGTTTCGCAAATCGAACAAGCCGGCGGCAGTGCTACAGGGCGCCTGATCAATGCCGTGGAAGACGATTCCATCGAAAACCTAGTCACAGATATCGAAAAAAATATCGGGCCCATCCAAACGGTACTGTTCAATCTGGGCGCACAAATCGGCAATAGGCCACTGGAAGAGACTTCATTGAAAGCCTTTACGCTGGGATGGAAAATGGCAACCTTTGCTCTATTC
>JBPCXB010000034.1:0-5881 GCA_051008935.1 Gammaproteobacteria bacterium
CGTACTGTGCATCAAATAGCTGTTTGGCGCGTGCGATGGCCAGGCTTTCGACCCGATCGATGATTTCGCAACCACCGTAATAGCGTTTGCCCGGGTAGCCCTCGGCGTATTTGTTGGTCAACAGGCTACCCTGCGCCTGCATGACGGCAGCACTCGTCAGGTTTTCAGAGGCAATTAAGCCCATATAGTCGTTTTGGCGTTGCCATTCGGCCTGAATGCAGGTGTAGATTTCCGGGTCAGATTGTTCCAGTGGACGGGTATCGATCGGATGGGTCATCGTGTTTGGTGGCTGGTGATGGCTAAAAGTATTATCGCACAAGCCTTTGATCGGGCTGTTCCAAAACATTGAACAAGTCAGTCAGAGTGTTGTGCCATAGAATAGCGTTGCGCTGATTCAAGTAGGGACGATAGGAATGACTATTAAACAATTCACAGGGCGACAAGTGGGATTGACCACGGGCGTACTAGCCTTATTATTGGTGTGGGTACTGCCCGTCCCGAGCGGTTTAACTCCAGCAGCTTGGTTGACATTGGGATGTTTGTTGCTGATGTCAACTTGGTGGATGACCAGTGCGTTGCCGATGGCAGTGACCGCGCTTTTACCGCTGGTGCTGTTTCCTTTGCTGGACATCAAAGATATTAGACCGACGGCTGCTGCCTATGCCAACCCGACTATCTATCTATTTATGGGCGGCTTTCTGTTGGCTTTGGCTATTGAAAAATGCCAATTGCACCGCCGGATTGCTCTTTTTGTGCTGATCCGTACCAGTGCTAGCTCTAGGCATTTGGTAGCTGGTTTTATGCTGGTTGCAGCCTTCCTGAGCATGTGGATCAGCAATACAGCGACTACCGTTATGTTGTTGCCTATTGGACTGGCTATTCTGGCTATCACAGAGGCGGCTATGCCTGAAGTAGATGCGCAAGAAAAAAAGGCTTTTCAATCAGCGCTATTGTTGAGCATTGCTTATGCTGCTACTATAGGTGGCGTTGCTACCCTCATTGGTACGCCGCCCAATGCCTATATGGCTGCATTTTTGCTCGAAAACTACCAATTTGAAGTCAGCTTTATCCGCTGGATGAGCGTCGGCCTGATAGTCACTGCTGTTTTGCTACCACTGGCGTGGCTTTTGCTGACTCGGGTGGTCTTTCGTTTCAGTTTTGCCAATACCGATACTATGCGTGCTGAGCTATTACGTCACTGGCATGAGTTGGGGCCTGTATCAGCGGATGAAAAGAAGGTAGCAGCGGTCTTTGCCTGTACAGCTCTGGCTTGGGCATTCCGGCCTTTGCTCAATCAGATAGAACCATTGAGTGCATTATCAGATGCCAGTATCGCTATAGCCGCTGGAGTTGTGCTATTTCTGCTGCCCAACCGTCAGGGTGGCCATTTGCTGGATTGGCCTGATACCCAAAAACTGCCTTGGGGGATTCTGGTATTGTTTGGTGGTGGTTTGGCTTTGGCGGGCGCAGTGAGTACCAGCGGATTAGCGACGGCAATAGGTGCGACCATAGCGGGCTTAGGTATTATCGATTTGGCTGGCTTAGTGCTGGTAGTGACGCTGGTCATTATTTTTCTGACCGAAGTGTCAGGAAATTTAGCCACAGTGGCTACCTTTCTGCCAGTGATCGCTGCGGTCAGCGTGGCTGTTGGTGTAGATCCTGTGGTATTGGTAGTTCCCGTGGCTCTTGCCGCCAGTTGTGCCTTCATGCTACCTGTAGCCACCCCGCCTAACGCCATTATCTATGCGGCGGATAAGGTGACGATTCCACAGATGGCCAAAGCAGGATTGTTGCTCAATGTCGCAGCCATTATCTTGGTAACCTTGCTGTCATTGTTTGCAGTTCCAGCATTATTGCTTGCCGGACAGTAACCTCCTGTTACTAAAACAGAAAGAGAAACGGCTGAGCTCTTGACGCCAAGTTGATCGTAGTAGTGGACGTTTTATTACCAACTCATTGCCTTACAATGGTGCGCAATTGGAGGGGGGGTGTATAAATATTGCTGTCACACGCAATGTTTAAAACGAGGAGACCATGCGATGCGTACTTTTTGCCAGGCTTTATCGCCCATTCAGTTGTCCAGAAATTGTTTGCTGTTGGTGGCAGTCGGGATATTGACAGTCCCCACGGTTTCCCAAGCGGCACAGCTTGCTACCCCAGCCGACACCACTTTAGAGGTGGCTGCGCCTTCTAGCACCGAAACAGAGCAGAGATCAGAGTCAGATGATGTCGAGGAAGAGATAGAAACCATTACTGTAGTAGGTTCCCAGATTCAAGGTTCATCGATTCGCAGTTTGTTGCCAGTATCGGTGATTGATTTTGAAGAGATTGAGGCTTTGGGTGTGGAATCTGGTGATGGGCTCTTGAATGCCATTGCTGAGAATGGGCAGAACTTTTTGAATGAGGCAGAAAATATCAGCGGTGGGGTCAACTCCGCACGAGGTGATGTGGGCGCATACAATCTGCGCAATCTAGGTACAGGCAACACGCTGGCATTGTTGAACGGGCGCAGGCTTGTCAATTCAGCCACCTTCCAGACTGAAGAAATAGGCGGCAGTTTTGTGCCGGTGAGTTCAGCAAACACCAATGTATTGCCCGTCTATGGTATTCAGCGCGTGGAGGTGCTTAGAGACGGTGCATCAGCCATTTACGGTGCTGATGCAGTTTCCGGAGTGGTCAATACCGTACTAAAAAATGATTTTGATGGGCTGAATTTCCGGGTTAGACAAACCACTTACAACAGCCTAGGCAAGGGGCAGTTTTCTTTCAATCTGGAATATGGCGCCAACCTCAATGGTGGTGACACCAATTTGGGTGTGTTCTTTGATTACTACGATCGCGACGCCATCAACTCCCAAGACGACTCTAGATGGGCGGACTCTGATTTTCGCTATCGGATTCCTGAGGGCTCTCTGTGGGAGGGAAATACAAGTTTCAGAAATGATTCAGCCAATTCCGGCTACGGCCAATTTGATGTTGCCGATTCCGTGACTGGAAACGCATTGATTGGCAGTATTTTTGATTCAGCAGGCGAATTTGAGGTCTATCCAATCAGCGATGCGGTCTGTGATGATGCTGATTCCTGGGCCATCAACAGCAATGTGTGCGGCGCGGTCGACGGTAATGGCCTGGTTCGCTACAATTTGAATGCAGACAGAGATCTGCGCTCTGATTTGGGGCGCACCAATTTGTTCTTTTACCTAAACCACAATCTGAGTGCTACAGTTGAGTTGTTTAGTGAATTGGCTTACTACAGTTCAGACACAGAGCTGGTGCGTCACCCCAGCGCCTCCTTTTCTTCGGTCAAGCTTAGAGTGGGCGCAGATAACTTTTACAACCCTCTGGGTTCTTCTACTGTTGCCAACAGGCTCGGTACAGGCGTTGTCGGCACAGATTTGCCCGACGAAGGTTACGAGTTGATTATCGATAACTACCGTCTAGTAGAGGTTCCACGTATCGTTGACAACTCGGGTACGACTTACAGGGCGCTGCTAGGGTTTGCAGGAGAATTAGGCAGCTGGGATTGGGAGGTAGCCGGATTGACTTCAAAGGCAACGCGCGATGATGTCACCCACAACAGGGTGTCTAATACTCTGTTGCAAGAGGCATTAAACGACAGCACTGCAGCAGCCTACAACCCTTTTAGTGGCAGCGTCGACCCTGCAGTCACCAATATCGGTCAGGCACTGGTCTCGGTTTACCGCAACAGCGAAGCAGAGTTGACTGTATTCGATGCCAAATTTTCCACCCCCAGCCTCTTTAGCCTGGGCGGTAGGCCCGCTGCCCTTCTGCTGGGCTTTGAACAGCGGGAAGAATCCTTTGCAGACGACAGGGACCCCAGATTGGACGGCACCATCGTTTTCACCGATGGTGAAGGTGATACCTACCCTTATGTATCGGATGTGGTCAATTCCAGCCCGACCCCCGACAGTAGTGGCTCGCGAGAGGTAACCTCGTACTTTAGTGAACTGCTGTTGCCCTTAAGGAGTAACGTGGAGATGCAGTTGGCTCTGCGCATGGAAGACTTTTCCGATATTCAAGACGACTCTGTGGTTGGTAAGGTAGCGCTTGGCTGGCATCCAACCTCGACAGTGTTGATCCGTGGAGCTATTTCTCAGACCTATAGGGCGCCCAATCTGGTACAGATTAATGAATCTATCGTTTCGCGCCAAAACTCAAGGACAGATTATGTTTGTCTGTATGCTGACCCCACTGAGGCTACCTTAGATTGCAACTACAATACTCAGCGCACTTCGGAGGGGTCCCGGAATTTGTTGGCCGAAGAGTCCGATAACCTGAATTTGGGCATTGTCTATGAACCGACCGATGATCTAGTACTGACACTGGATTACTGGTCGATTGAGAAAACCAGCACGATAGGACTTTTTGGTGAAGAAAACCACACCATCATTGAGCTTTTGAACATGCTGGATGTTCTTCAAGCAGGTGGAACGTTGGATTGCAGCCAGAGCTACAATTCGCAAGTAGTCCGCACTGTTCCTAGCCAAGAAGAGACTGATACCTTTGAAGATGCTGACCTCTGCCCCTTGGGGGAGGTTATCCGAGTAGACGATGTCTATGAAAATTTGGATCCCCGTACCGTAACCGGCCTGGATTTGGGTCTTTACTACAGCGTTGATTCATCCGTAGGTAAATTCAAAATTAGATACAACGCTTCACGGTTGATGAAGTATGAACAGACCCCGGGTGCACAGGCACAACGGATTCTGACTTCGATTGCAGATCCGGCTGAGGGGACTTTGACTAGCGATATTCAGCTTACTGGCTTTGGCGATTTGATTGGTGCTGATGGCAATCAGAAGTACAAGCATCTGCTGACAGCTAGCTGGAGCAAAGGAGGCTATAGAGCCAGCCTAAGCTGGAATTACTTATCCGAGTTCTACCAGAGTTCCTTAACGCTTGCTGACGGCACACGCTATGAAATACCGGCTTTTGAAACCTATAACGCCAGCTTTACATACAAGTTTGACCGCTATCGCCTGCGCTTTGGTGTCAATAATATCTTTGATGAGCGCGCACCGCTGGCTGATCGTTACTTTGGTTACTTTTCCGATGCTCATTCAGACTATGGTACCAGCTATTACTTTGAGCTGAAAGTGAATGCGTTTTGATTGGAGCTGCGTGCTGCCAGTTGTTCTGTCTCTGGCAGTTGTAACGGCCAGTGCTTCTGCACAGCCCATCGCAGACCGGGTGCTTTTTGTTGGCAACAGCTTTACTTATTACAACGACAGTCTGCACAACCATATAGGCAACTTGCTAAAAGCAGCCGGCCTTTTTCGCCCTGAGCAAACACGTTTGCGCGCCCTCACACTTTCTGGTGGGCGCTTGCAAGAGCAGATTGCAGGCATCAAGGCTATCACTACAAGAGACCAGCGTTGGCAACTGGTGGTGTTGCAAGGGCACAGCTCTGCCTTTTCCAACAGCCGTAACGCTCGCAACATGCGCACGGCTGCACGCACCATTGCTCAGCACGTACGCAGTCAGGGCAGTCTGCCGGCGTTGTTCATGACCTGGGGCTATAAAAACGAACCTGAGATGATCCAAGCGCTCCAGAAGGGCTATACACAACTCGGAGAAGAGATAAATGCTGTGGTTCTGCCAGTAGGCCTTGCTTTTGAACGAGTGCGCCGGCAACATCCCGAAATCGAGCTTTTTTCACTCGATATCGAAGGCTTTCGGACGGATGCCCAGGGTCAGTTACAGCCCCATTACAAACAGAGCGTCAAGCACCCTAATGCGGCAGGCACCTATCTTTCTGCTTGCGTCGTCTTTGCTGTGTTGACCAATCAATCACCGCTCGGGCTAGCTTATGATGCAGGTTTAGGGCATTCTCATGCCAAGATCCTGCAACAGGCAGCAG
>JBPCXB010000035.1:0-1654 GCA_051008935.1 Gammaproteobacteria bacterium
CCAATCGTTTATCAGGTTTATAGTGTCTTGTGGGTCTTAATCCCCATAGCAATTGTCATAGGCATCTTTAAATCGCCGTGGTTTAAAGGATTAATGGGCGAATTTTGGGTCAATCTAGTCATCAGGCTCACACTATCGAACGCTGACTATCATTTGCTTACAAATATCACGCTACCCGCTGAGAACGGCACTACTCAGATTGACCACATCATCGTATCCCGATACGGAATATTTGTGATTGAAACCAAAAATATGCGCGGCTGGATATACGGCACAGCCCAGCAAAAGCAATGGACACAGAAAATCTTTAGACACACAAGCCGGTTCCAGAATCCCCTCCACCAAAACTACAAACATGTCAAAGCGCTTGAAACCCTACTAAACCTGAGCCCCGACATGATCTTTTCCATAGTGGTATTTGCTGGCAACAGCACCTTCAAAACACCCATGCCCAGCAATGTAACTTATGTAGGCAGCTGCATTAGATATGTGAAGGCTCAGCAACAAGTACTATTGAGTGACCCAGAAGTTGCTGACATCGTCAACTACATTGAAGCGAGAAGATTTGCCAAAGGCTTAAAAACCAACCGTGAACATGTAGCCCATGTTCGTCAAATCATTGCTGAAAAAGACAACTCGAAAAGCTGCTCAAAGTGCGGCTCTATCATGAAGATACGCAAAATGAAAAAGGGGCCAAATGCAGGTAACAAATTTTGGGGTTGCTCCGCTTACCCACGATGCAAGAACATTGAATCAATCCAATAACAACCTCAAACTAGCCATAAAGGCTAACCAAGGTTGAATCCTTGCCCCCAGCCAACGCGCTGAATCTGATTCTTTCTTTCTCTAAAGGCACTCCTCGACACGCGACTGGTACTCTTTGTTCTAAAGGCGCCCTTCGTCAGCCTCAAGGCGCTGCTGGTGTGTAGATGGGATTGTGTTTAAGGCTATCTAGGGCACAACGTTACCTGATACTGCGACTTCAGACAGCCTTTAGTAATAAACGACTTGCACAAATGCAATATACTGCTGAGTGCCAATGATCTCAGAAATGCCCCCATGAAAGCCAATGAAACCAAGCTGCTTGATTTCCTGAAAAAGTCACCGCAGTTTATGATCCCGATCTACCAGCGTACCTATTCTTGGACCCAATCACAGTGCCAACAATTATGGGATGATCTGTTACGAGCCGGTGAAAATGAGGCTATTCAGGCGCATTTTATTGGCTCCATCGTTTACATCGAAGATGGCCTGTACCACGTATCCAGCCAGACATCACTGCTGGTTATAGATGGCCAGCAACGGCTGACCTCTGTATCGCTGATCCTGGAGGCACTAGCAAGGGCTTTGCCCGAAGGTGCAGAGGTACAAGGCTTCACTGCCAAGAAGCTGCGCCATTATTTTCTGCTCAACCCGCTGGAGGACGGCGAAAAGGCCTATAAATTACTTTTGACGCGGATAGACAAAGACACCCTGCTGGCGTTGCTTAACCAAAAGCAATATCCCAAGCCGCACTCTGTGCGTTTACAAGAAAGCTTTGATTTTTTTGCTGCACAGATCAAGGCGCTGGGCAATGATCTGAGCCCATTACTCAAAGGGCTGAACAAGCTCATGGCAGTGGATATCGCTTTGAGCCGAGGGCAAGATAACCCGC
>JBPCXB010000036.1:0-3901 GCA_051008935.1 Gammaproteobacteria bacterium
ATGCACACCCAGATGGACGACGATAAGCCCATACTCCCGCAGACAGCCGTGCAGCTGGTATACGAGCTGACTCAGGGCGACGCTTTTGTCACCTCAGATGTTGGGCAGCATCAAATGTTTGCCGCCCAGTACTATAAGTTTGATCTGCCCAGACGCTGGATCAATTCAGGCGGGCTCGGCACTATGGGCTTCGGCCTGCCGGCTGCCATGGGGGTGCAGATGGCTTTTCCAGAAGCTCAGGTGGTGTGCATTACCGGCGAAGGCAGCATCCAGATGAACATCCAAGAATTGTCTACCTGCTACCAATACAACTTGCCGATCAAAATCATCAACCTCAACAACGAAGCGTTGGGCATGGTGAAACAATGGCAAGACATGAATTATGGCGGGCGCTATTCAGCGTCAACCTATCAGAATTCATTGCCTGATTTTGTCGCGCTAGCTAAGTCCTACGGACATTCAGGCGTGCGCATCTCTCAAGCCAGCACTTTGAAAAAGCAGCTGGAAAAAGCACTAAAAGCCGATGAAGAACTGGTTTTTGTGGATATTATGGTTGACCCCGATGAGCATGTGTACCCCATGCATATTGCCCCGAACGGTTCTATACGTGATCTATGGCTGAGCAAAACAACCCGCACCTGACGCTCTGCACGCTTGCTGTGCTGATTGAAAACAAAGCCGGCGCCCTGTCGCGCCTTGTCGGGCTGTTTTCACAGCGCGGATACAATATTGAATCTCTAGCGGTGGCACCCACATCCCAAACCGGCATTTCACGCTTGACCCTGACCACCTATGAAAGTGCCAAGGCCATGGAGCAAATCAAAAAGCAAGTGAACAAGCTGGTGGATGTGATCAAAATTCAAGACATGACCACCCCTGCCAGCCTAGAACGCGAGCTGCTGCTGCTTAAACTGAAGCCCTCCCCCAGAAGAAGACGTGATGTAGAAGCCATCTGCAAAGCATTTAATACCCAGATCATTGATGTATTTGAAGGCGGCTATACCGTTCAATTGATAGGGACTATGCAAAAAATTGACAATTTGATAGAACTGTTGCGCGAAGACGAAATTGCCGAATTGGTGCGCAGCGGTAGCTGCGCTCTGCGCAAAGGTTCAAAAGTACTGGAGATTTAATAATGGACAACATACAGGTTTTTTACGATAAGGATTGCGATCTTTCGATCATACGCAGCCTAAAAGTGGCTGTTATCGGCTATGGCTCGCAGGGGAATGCCCATGCCAACAACCTCAAAGATTCTGGCGTCGAAGTCGTTGTCGGGCTCAGGTCGAATTCTGGTTCTGCCGCCAAAGCACGCAAAGCCGGGCTTGAAGTGCTAGGCGTTACAGATGCGGTCAAGCAGGCTGACCTAGTCATGCTTCTGGCTCCTGATGAAAATCAGGCAGACATCTACCAGCAACAGATCGAACCCAACCTCAAACAGGGGGGAACACTGGCTTTTGCCCATGGCTTCAATATTCACTTCGGGCGCATCAGCCCCCGCGATGACCTCGATGTCATCATGGCAGCTCCTAAAGGGCCGGGGCATACTGTGCGCTCTACTTTTAACGCAGGGTCAGGAGTGCCGTCGTTGGTTGCTGTACACCAGAACCCATCGGGGGAAGCATTAAATCGTGCGCTAAGCTACGCCGCAGCCCTGGGTGCCGGCCGCTCTGGAATTATCCATACCAACTTCAAAGACGAAACAGAAACCGACCTCTTTGGCGAGCAAGCCGTGCTGTGTGGTGGTGTACCGGCCTTGATGCAAGCGGGCTTTGAGACGCTTGTGGAAGCAGGTTATGCACCTGAATTGGCGTACTTTGAATGCATCCATGAGATGAAGCTGATCGTCGATCTGATCTATGAAGGAGGCATGGCCAACATGTTTTACTCTGTCTCAAACACCGCCGAATTTGGGGGTTATCAGGCAGGCAGCTTTATCGTTGATGAGCGTATTCGCAGCAAGATGAAAAAGATACTGGCTCAGGTTCAAAATGGCAACTTTGCCGGCACTTTTGCCAACGAGAATCTGGCTCGAACCCCTGTTACTCAGGCGGCACGGCGCCATTTGAGCGAGCACCCCATGGAAGAAACGGGGGTGCGCCTCAGAACCATGATGGCCTCTCTGATGCAAAACAAACTGGTAGACAAAGAAATTAACTAGCGAGCCATTTATAGAGATGCCACCCCTTCTGTATTTATAATCTGCAATACGGCTATCTACTGAACCATCTCTTCAATACGACCTTGAGCCTGTTTTTCCCATGCCTGAAACAAGAAAACACCGATTCCTGAGGCTCCTCAAACCACACAAAGGTAAGCTGGGGCTAAAAGTACTACCCAACATCATCACAGTGATTGGCATGCTCTGTGGTTTCTTCTCGATGGTTGCCTCACTGACGACGGGTAGCTTTTATCTGGCCGCCATGCTCATTCTGATCGCGGCGGTGCTGGATACCCTAGATGGCAAGATCGCCCGCTTAGCTGCGGCTGAGTCTGAAATCGGCCGCCAGTACGACAGCTTGGCCGATATGGTTTCTTTCGGAGTCGCACCAGCCGTGCTTGTTTACAGCTGGATGACGACCATTGCTGTCGCGCCTGCGCTGATGGCATCCGCCGTGTACCTAGTATGCGTAGGCCTACGGCTGGCGCGCTTCAACATAGGCGGTCAGGAGCAGATGGGCCCCTTCTATCGGGGTCTGCCAAGCCCGATGAGCGCTTTATGCCTATCCAGCCTGATCGTGCTATTCAGCGGAGCATTAACCGGCGTGCTGGCGCCTTTGGCAACTCTGCTCAATCCCGCTGCTCTGGTCATTGTCTGTGCATTTACCCTGGCAGTCTCACTGCTGACAGTTTCCAACATCAAATACTACAAATTTCAAGAAATACGCTCTCCCAATACCCATGTAGAGCATATTGTGTCGGTACTGGTGATTGCTGCCGTCTTCGGCTTGCTTTTCTACGACCTGCCAGTCGCTACCTTTGCTCTGAGTAGCATCTACGTCATCGGTGGGCTGATACGGCCATTGGCCAGCAAATGGCGCAGAAAGCAGCAGCAACAGAGCAAAACAGAATCAGCTGAATACCCACAAAAACAAAATGCCTGACCACGACATCAAACCCAGCGATATCACGCCGGAGGCTATCTATCGCAAGCGGCGCCAATACATCAAAATGGGGCTTTGGGCTTCGCTTGCTTCCAGCCTGCCCTTTACAGCCGGTGCTTTGAACCGCGACAGCGACGGCCTGACGCTTGCTCAACGAAATGCGCCCGACTGGTTGAAAAACCAACTGAGCCAAACCGCAAGCGCCGATCCAAAACAGCCCGGCCACTCAACCGACGAGACCCTGACACCCTATCAGGATGCAACCTCTTACAACAATTTTTATGAATTTGGTATGGGCAAAAAAGACCCCTACTACTATGCCAGCCAGTTCGATCCACACCCCTGGACCGTTGAAATTACTGGGCTGGTCAACAAACCCGGAAGCTACCATCTAGAAGACTTGGTCAAACCTCATAAGCTGCAAGAACGCATCTACAGATTGCGTTGTGTCGAGGCTTGGTCCATGGTCATCCCATGGATTGGATTCCCGCTGGCCGACCTCATCAAACAGGTAGAGCCCATGGCCGGTGCCCGCTATGTGGCTTTTCGCACGCTGGAAGACCGTACACGCTTGCGCGGGCAACGCTCGTTCTTCAGCACCATCAATTGGCCTTATCGTGAAGGCCTCAGACTGGACGAAGCGACACATCCCCTGACGCTGATGGCAGTCGGCATGTACGGCAAAGTATTGCCCGGGCAGAACGGGGCACCACTCAGGCTAGTAGTGCCATGGAAGTACGGATTCAAAAGCATCAAATCAATTGTAAGCATTGAATTTACCGCCACTCGACCCGAAA
>JBPCXB010000037.1:0-15804 GCA_051008935.1 Gammaproteobacteria bacterium
AAGTACCAGTCCGCCTTTAGAAAAAGAGTAATTGTCCAAGTTCAGGCAACGTTGTGTCCTAGACAGACCCGAGCACAGCCCCATCTACACTCCAAAACGCCTTAAACACACATCCCATCTACACCACCACGCACTCCGAGCTTGTCGAGGAGTGCCTTTAGAAAAAGAGTATTAAGTCGCTTGACGAAGGGCGCCTGACTGGTACTCTTTACTAAAGGCTGAACGAGACGAGCTCGTTCAGCGTTGTGCACTAGACAGACCCGAACACAGCCCCATCTACACCACTACGCACTCCAAGCTTGTCGAGGAGTGCCTTTAGAAAAAGAGTAATTGTCCAAGTTCAGGCAACGTTGTGTCCTATACAGACCCGAACACAGCCCCATCTACACCACTACGCACTCCAAGCTTGTCGAGGAGTGCCTTTAGAAAAAGAGTAATTGTCCAAGTTCAGGCAACGTTGTGTCCTAGACAGACCCGAACACAGCCCCATCTACACTCCAAAACGCCTTTAGAAAAAAAGTACCAGTCTGCCTTTAGAGAAAGAGTATTAAGTCAGCTCTAAACTCAAATTCCTACTAAGATTGAGGTAAAAGTAAGACAGGTCAGGTGCATGTCGATGGGTGTGGGTGAGCGCATGAACTGTGTTAGAATCAGGCCTTTAGATGGTATTAACACACTACTAGAGTAGTAGTGTGCACTGCATCTTAGTCTTAGATTAGTCCAAGTAGATTGGGGTTGAAATGGAATTATTGAGTATCTTGCGTAGCTCGGCGTGTTTTATCCTGCTGAGTGTTCTGGGGGTGGGGCTTGCATTTGCCCAGCCAAAACCAGAACCTGTCGAGACCCCCAATCTAGACAGTGTAGAAACCGATCAAATCTTGGACGAGTTGGATGTAGAGGCGATCCTTGAGGAAATTGAGCAACAGGAAGCGCAGGTTGAAGAGATCCTCGTTATTGAACGGCGCAGGAGAGAAGTTGTACAAGATGTACCCGCTTCCATTCTAGTTTATTCCAGTACAGATATCGAAGGCCAAGGGTTGGTTGATATTCAGGCTCTGGCTCCGACCATTCCCAACTTTTCCTATTCCCAGTCTCTGGGTGCTGGCGATGTGATGGTCGTTAGAGGCTTGGGCAGTGTGGGCGATGGCGCGCACTTGGAACAGGGTGTGGGGCAGATATTCAATGGTTTTTTCACTACTAGGACTCGCATCAGCCGTTTATCGCTGATTGATCTAGACCAAATCAACCTCTTGCGCGGGCCGCAAGGGTCGTTGGTGGGTGCCAATGCCACTTTGGGAGTCATCAATATTATTCCCAACAAGCCTACAGGCGAGTTTGAGTTTAAATTGAATGTGCTGGAAGAAGTTGAAGCCAGTGAGGGCTATCATGCAGTGATGGTATTTTCGGGTCCAATCTTTTCAGGTGTAAGAGGCCGGCTGGTTCTAGGCGAAAAGGATCAAGAAGGCTGGATTGACAACCAATACTACCGATTCAACAACTTTGCAGAGAATTTCCCACCTGTGTTGCCAGCAGGGCGCGCTAAAAAAGATGAAGTTTTGCGCTTGATTCTGGATGTTGATATAGGTGCTTCCAGCTTACTGGAAGTGTTTTATCAGGAATCCAAATTCAGGCGTCAGGGCAAGCCGAGGGAAATCACTGCCTGTAATGAAACAGCACGTTATGTATTGCAGTTCATTTCGCCCGCTGAAGATTGTTTGCTGAATGCAATCAATTACTCAGCAGGTAACTTAGGCGCTACGAATATTGATCTTGCAGATACGGGTGTAGTAACCATTAGCCCTACTGCTTTGATAGGTGATGAAGGTTTTCTGGTAGGCGAACCCTTTAGCCTCGATTTTCAGATCTATGGCCTGACTTACGACAATGTTTATGATACAACAGCACTTAATATTCGTTTTTCCGGTATTGAATCGACAATCAGTGATCAGTATGATTACGACCTGTCGCCAGGTTGGATACACTCTATAGATGAGTTGGAAATAGCAGAAGGCGGTGATACAGCGGAAGGCACTATGCCGCCCTATGTTCGAAATAGAGAAAAATTTGAACAACTTAACCTGGAGGTTTCGTACGGGTCTTCAGCAAAAGACCCGGATGACTACCATTTCACTTATGGGTTGGGGCTTTTTCGGAGCAAGTTAGATTTCACCCAAAGCTTCGATTCGCAATTTGAATACACCCAAGCTGGGTTAGGCGGAACTTTTACGGCGCGAAGGCGCCATGAAGTTGCGGAAACTCTGATTAACAACTACGCTTTCTTCGGGCAAGCCAACTTTCGTTTTTCGGGGCAGGTTTTTATGACTCTAGGTGGGCGTGCGACCATCGAAACGAAAAGCGCTACCAAGTCGCAATACCAGTATGCATACGGGACTTTCAACGACCAGCCAAACTTCAACCTCTGTGTCCATGAAGGATATGTGTCGGAATCAATACCACCCGTAACAGTCGAATCTACAGGGCTGACCCGTTGTTTCTATGATGGCTATGTGGAGAGCGTTAACTATGATTTCGAAGGGAAGCCTTTGGGAGATCAAGCGCTGCGTGATGGTATTAATGAAGAAGCGGCGCTCGACTTCAATGTATCTTTGAGTTGTGCTTCTTCGGACGAAGGGCGTAGCTACTTTACTTTTTCCACGGGCTATAAAGGGAGCGGTTTTAATATTCGCAGCGCCGATGGCAGCGCGGTAGGTCAGCAAAATTTTGTGTATGACAATGAGCGCTCCTTTAATGTTGAGTACGGCAACAAGCGTAATTTCAGGGACGAGAGCGGGCTCTTTAACTGGTCAATCTATGCGATGTCTGTAGATGGCTTGCAACTGGTTGTTAATGACAGCCTCAATTTCGATCAGAACGTTGTCAATGGAGATGCATTGACTTACGGTGTTGAATGGGATTTCTTCTATCGGTTTGGGAATTCCTTTGATTTGAGGTTAACAGGTAGCCTCAATAGAGCCAGATACGAAAGTTATATTGGCAATTGTTGGATATCTGTTGCTACAGGTATCCAGACTGCGGCACAAGGATGTATAGACCATGATGATAACGTCGATACAGCCCCTCAGCAGAACTTGGAAGGTCAGGCCCCGCCCTTTTCATCCGATGTCGCTTTGACTTTGAATCTAGGCTGGAATATATTCGGTGCGGGGTCTATAGGCGGGCTTCGATTAGATCACAAAATCTATTACGCAAGCGAGTATTACCTTTCGCCTACTCAATCTCCAGATGCTTTGCAGGAAGGCGTTACGAGAGCGGATGTTTCTTTGACTTGGACCAGTCCAAACCGGTATTTAGAGCTTGCTATAATTGGCCGCAATCTGACGAATGAGTTGGTGCGCAGTTGGAGCGATCCTTTGGTCCTGAACTATGATGGTGACATCAGCAGCGTGACTTCGGATGAT
This sequence comes from Gammaproteobacteria bacterium, assembly GCA_051008935.1. Classification (GTDB taxonomy): domain Bacteria; phylum Pseudomonadota; class Gammaproteobacteria; order JBPCXB01; family JBPCXB01; genus JBPCXB01. The sequence goes on from JBPCXB010000037.1 coordinate 3,420, forward strand.
TTCATCGGTCAGGTTGGGTTTGTAGAAGAAACGCGTGCTATTTCTCTGAGGGCGAATCTGCACTTTTAGAGTTTTTTTCGGCTTCCCGATCCTTCTGACGCAACTGTTTTAGATAACTCCCCAGAGCCCGTTCGCTTCCTCGTTCGGTTGGGTAGTAATAGGTTGTGTCCTTCAGAGCGGTTGGAAAGTAATTTTCGCCTGCAGCAAAGGCATCGGTCTCTTCATGAGCATGGCGGTAGCCGCGCCCGTATTTGAGTGTTTTCATCAGCTGGGTCGGCGCATTGCGCAGATGTAGCGGTACCTCCAGACTGCCGTGTTGTTTCACATCTTGATTGGCACTTTTATAAGCCTGATAGACTGCGTCGCTCTTGGGTGAGCAGGCCAGATAGACAGTAGCGTGTGCCAGTGCCAGTTCGCCTTCCGGGCTTCCCAACCTCTGGTAGGCATCCCATGCATTGAGCGCTAGATCCAGTGCTTTCAGGTTTGCATTGCCGATATCTTCTGAAGCAATTCTGACCAGCCGCCGCGCGATATAGATCGGGTCGCACCCGCCGTCCAGCATGCGGCTCAACCAGTATAGGCTGGCGTCTGGCGAGCTGCCACGGATGGATTTGTGCAAAGCAGATATCTGATCGTAAAATGCATCTCCGTGTTTATCAAATCGTCTGAGTGTGCCGCTTGTGGCAGCTTGGATGGTGGGCAGGTCAATTTGAGGGGGCTGATTATTGGCTTCAATAATTTGTGCGCATATTTCTAGCAAATTCATGAGTTTGCGCGCGTCTCCATCGGCTGCATCTAGCAGAATCTGCCTGCATTCAGCGTTCACATGAAGATTCAAACGCCCTAGACCGTCCGGGTGTTGCAGGCATTTTTCAGCCAATTGGGTCAGCTCGGAGGTGCTCAGAGGTTTAAGTACATAGACTTTCAAGCGCGATAACAGTGCTGAGTTCAGTTCAAACGAAGGGTTTTCAGTGGTGGCTCCTATAAAGGTCACTGTTCCTTCTTCGATATGGGGCAGGAAAATGTCTTGCACTGCTTTATTGAAGCGGTGAAGCTCATCAACAAAAAGGATCGTTTTCTGCGCTTGTTGGTGGAGCAGTGTATGGGCCTTTGCAACAGCTGTGCGAATATCTTTGACGTTGGCTGAAACAGCAGATAAGCTGATGAAGGCAGATTGTGTGTACTGTTGTGCCAGTTTTCCGAGGGTGGTTTTTCCACACCCAGGCGGTCCCCAGAGTACCATGGAGTGAAGAGCGCCTTGTCTTAAAGCGTCGTAGAGAGGTTTGCCTTTGCCAAACAGGTGCGGCTGGCCAATGAAATCTTCAAGGCGTGTGGGCCGCATGCGCGCTGCTAAAGGCTGGAATGCGGTAGGGTTGGCACTGGCCGGCCGATCTGTGTTTGTAGCAAACAGGCTAGCGTCTGCGGGTGGCTCTTCAGATGTTGGCATTACTGGGCTGAAGAGTGCCTCTGTATCGTAAAGCGCTATCCAGGGATCTTGTCAAAGCTCGGCACACCATCGGGAATAGTGTGGAATTTTTGCTGATCGCAGGTAAAGATAGCTATTTGTGGCATCCCATAGAGGGTGGGGTCATTCATGGACCCTACTTTTAGTATCACCGCACCAGGCATACCCGGGGCGCGGGTGAGTAGAGGGGAGCCGCATTTGCCACAGAATTCACGGATGGCAGCCTGTTCCAGATCGCTCCTTTGGAAGGTGCTCGGTTGGCCTTTGGTATATGCAAAGTTTGCATCCGGCATGGCGATAAACATATTGGCTCCGCCGCCCGATGTGTATTGGCATTCTCTGCAGTGGCATTGTCCTTTCAGCAGAGGTGTACCCGTGACAGAATACTGAATATCTCCGCAATAGCAGTGGCCAGTAATGGTTATTTCGTCTGACATGTTATGCTCCAGTTGGAAGGTGCAGGGGGTATCGATTCGGCCGAAACTTGAGGAGTATCCCGAACTCTAAGTGTTCATCAGAGGATATCAAAGGTCAAGCCGGCATGTGCAATGAGCCGTTGGGTAAGTGTATCTGCCATGGCTGCAGCTGGTGTATAGAATCCGCCTTCGAGCGCGGTGCAATCTTGGATCAGACACAGGGCACTCTGGGCGATCATTTTGGAGGTGGATCCGTAGCCAGGATCTTTGTCTCCGGTTACTTGAGCAGTGAGTTGCCCTTTATCAGTCTCGGCAATGAACAGTAGCTCGTAATAACCAGCTTCGCGCTCTTCCTTCGAGGGGCCTTCGCCGGGCTGAGGCGGCTTCTGGTCTGCGGCCAAGCCCATGGGGTTGGCAGGGTCTATTTGTTCAGCACGTGCCTTGCCTTCTTCGCCGGGGCCCAATAGCATCATCTCGTCGTATTGGAAATCCTGACCATAGGGGTAGTTCATTAAGGTATTGGAGCGGTGGATATTCTTGGTGTTGATAGGCGCCATGACAAAAGGGGCGACCCATTGTCCTATCGCAACATCTTCCATAGGTTTGCTGTCGTCCGGTTGGTCCGGTCCTTGGAACCCCATGGTGAGGCTGAATGGGTTGATCAGAATTTTGATCAGCTCCTTATTTTGAGATAGAGCAGCCATGGTGGCTTGCATGGATGCAAAAGTGCCGCCTGAAAAGGTACCCTGCATGGCTTTTACACGCCCCCGTACCCGGTTGCTGCTCTGGCCAGTTTTTTGCCGACAGGCTGTTTGTAAAAAATGTACGCCTAAATCAAAAGGAATAGAGTCGAAGCCACAGGAAAAGACCAGCCGCGCACCGCTTTGTTGTGCCTGCTGCTGATGTTTTGTGATCATTTCGTGCATCCAGCCCGGCTCGCCGGTGATGTCTACGTAATCAGTGCCTGTCTGGGCGCAGGCTTCTACCAGTTTGGAGCCATAGAGTTGATAAGGGCCGACTGTCGACAGAATGCATCGGGTTTTGCCAGCTAGTGCAAGCAGTTCAGGTAAATGGTCTGAATCGGCCTCGATAATAGGGATTGCATGGTTTGTGTCTAGACTTGCGCACAGTGCTTCGAGTTTGTCTCGGTTGCGGCCTGCTACCCCATATTTAAGTCCGGATTTTGCATAGTGTGTATGGATGTATTCCAGCACCAGTCTGCCCGTAAAACCACTGGCGCCATAAATGATCAGATCCAGATCTGCAGTGCGGTCGGCCATATGTATTTCTCTTCTGGGTGATAGGTGTAATAGGTGTTTTTTCTGCTACCTGAATCGCTGGCGTGAGCCAATCAGGCTAGGGTTATTATAGGGCTGTCACTATAGGTTTCCGTGTTAGTGGCTCTGGTAATGCTGTATTCAGCATAAAATAGAGTCGGAACCTGCCCGATGCGCGGCTATTATGGTTGTATACTGCGATATACAGCGGATATACAGCAATTGTGCCTGATTGTATCGGCGGCGGCTGGGATTGTTTTAAGTAAATATTTGACACTATTAATGGCACTTTAAGTGACACATTAATAGGTCATGCGATTTGCATAATGTTTCAGAGCATGGAAATAAATAGTACTAGATTGAACCGACAAGGATAGCGTTCAGGGAATAGATATTCAATGGAAAGGAAACTGATCGTAGCACCTATTGTGCTGATATTAAGCGTTGCCGCTTTGATATTTTTTAGTCTGGTCTTGTTTAGTTATCACCCCGATGATATTGACTGGGTGGATACAGGATACCGTTCCAGTGATCAGGTATTTAATGTGCTAGGCCTGCCCGGTGTCTATACAGCCGACTGGCTCTATACCGTGTTTGGATGGTGTGCGCTAGTGCTAATCCCACTGCCTCTGCGTCTGATTGTGCCGATCCTTATGTTGTATTTCAGGCGGCGCCTTGTCATTGAGCCCAATATGCTTAAGCGCTTTACACAGAGCATTGTAGCAGTCCTAAAAGGTGGTTTGGGGATCATGCTGTTGATGGTGTTTGGCCCCAGCTATCTGGTCAGTCAAGCTTCCGTGGACGGTGATGATGTCGTTTCGGCTGCTGAAGCAACTTTTGAAGACACCACCAACCTGTTTAGTTTCGAATTACCTGAGGGTATTGGCGGTGTTGTTGGGCAGTACGGCGCTGACATGTTGGGGAATATGATCAATGAAGAGAGCTGGCAAGCCTCTTTGGATTCAGTGATTGCGGGAGTCTTGTTCATGCTGGGCTTGGTTATTCTGGCCCCAGTTGTTCTTTGGCCCGTTGCGCGCCTGTTTCAATTCTTGTTTGGTGCTAATGTGGCTGTGATGTCCAAGCAAGCAATACGCGATTTCCAGCACAGTATTGCTGTCGCTGCGCATCTGGTGCCCGCAGATAAGGCGGTAGGGCATGAGACGGCCAAAACCTTCAAAGCAGCAAATAGACAGTCAGAGGTATCAGCCAAGCCTGTATCATCCGGAAAAACCGCTGTGGTGGGTTCTACCTCGGCTGCAACGGAAGCCAAAAAAGCTCCTGAAGATTCTCTGAAAAAGCCGGCGCCTCAGCCAGTAGCTGCGAAGCCGCCGCAACCGCCTCCCAAGCCTCCCGTGGCACCCCCTGTAGTCAAGCCAGACGCTAAGAGCGCGCAGAGTACTGCCGCATCGGCAGATTCCCCTTCTGCTAGCGGTCGGGCAAATGGTAAAAATGGTAAAAAAGGCGGCAAGGCTGGCCAAGGCTCTGGAGCTACGCCACCGCCGGCTCCAGCTGTGCAATCAGGGGCAGGAACAAGCGCAACTGCCACAAAGACTGAGCGAGCAGTGCCAGGCAAAATCAAAGCGCTAACGCCCGTGGATGAAGCCGCCTACGATAAGTTGCCGGCCAGCGATCTGTTGGCTAAAGGTACCGGGTTCAAAAAAGAGACGATGAGTGACGAAGAGCGCGTCTCAAATTCCGAACGGATTGAAGCTGCATTGGCAGACTATGGCTTTAAGGCCGAAGTCATGGATATTAAGGCGGGTCCTGTAGTTACTCGCTATGAGTTGAAGCCCCAGCGTGGTTTGCGTGTGTCCCGCATTGTGTCTCATACCACGGATATTTCTCGCACGCTGTCGGTAGTCAATCTGCGGATTGTAGAGATTGTAGAAGGCACCCCTTACTTTGGTATTGAAATTCCAAACAAGAAGCGGCAAATGGTTTCTCTGTCTCAGCCAGTAGACTCAAAGGCCTATGTGGATTTTGATAAGCCTTTGCCAGTTGCATTGGGTGTTGGTATCACAGGCGAGCCTGCCATTACAGATATTGCCGGTATGCCTCATATGTTAGTAGCAGGTACCACCGGGTCTGGGAAATCTGTCTGTATTCACGGTATGTTGGTCAGTCTGCTACTGAAAAAGAATCCGAAGCAGGTGCGTTTGGTTTTGATCGATCCAAAGCATACTGAATTTGCCATATACGAAAAGCTGCCGCATATGATGGGGCCGGTCGTTTCTCATGCTGGCGAAGCTTTGGATGCGATTACTTGGTGTGTGAATGAAATGGAGCGGCGCTACAACTTGTTTAAAAAGGCGCGCACCAATAATATTGCTGGTTTTAACAGTAATTTGCCCGAGGACGAGAAGGAATTGCCTTATATCCTTGTTGTGATCGATGAGTTGGCGGATCTGTTGATGGTTTCTGGTAAGGAAATTGAGAAGCAGATTATCCGTGTTGCGCAAAAAGCCCGAGCTTCGGGAATCCACTTGATGCTGGCGACCCAACGACCGTCTGCCGATGTGCTGACAGGCCAGATCCGCAGTAATGTCCCAGCCCGTGTCGGCCTTAAGGTGGGCAAGAGGGCCGATTCGCAAATCGTCATTGATGAGCCTGGAGCTGAGTTGTTGCTTGGCCACGGAGACATGCTATTTGTGCCGCCAGGACCGACTAAGCGTATTCACGGCGCTTTTGTTTCCCCTAAGGAAATCAATGTGATCGTGGAATGGTGTCAGAACAATGTTGCAGCTCCTGATTGGTTGCCGACTCTGAATGAATATCCCAAACATGATGAGGCCGAACCCGAAGCGCCGAAACGAGATCTTTTATTTGAGGCGGCTCGGAAGTTCGTCACTAAGCAGGGAGACAGTTCACTGGAGCCTTTGCAAAAGCATCTGAAAGTTGGCTATAGCAGAGCGCATAAGATCAGGGCAGAACTCAAGCTCGCAGGCGTCGTGGAATAGCAGACCAGGGATTGCTAATGACGGCTGGCAAGCCAACTGCTTTGAGGTTTCGAGACGGCGTAAATGGATACACGGGAGGGGAGGCTGGCCGAGGCGGCTACTCGCTGACGGTATTGCTCATGCTAGCAGGGGCTTTTTTGACTGGAACCGTTGCAGGCCAGCTCTTGGATCCTCAATCTGTTGCAAAGAGCCATGCTCTAGAATTACGCACCCATCTTGATAGCTGGCAAAGTATCAGGTTCGGTTTCAAACAACGCACCTACGATGAATCGGAGAAAGTGATTGCGCGCCGCCAGGGGTACCTGATTGTGAATAAGCCTCGGCAGTTCTATCTGGAAATGGAAGAGCCCGATGCTGAAACTGTAGTTTCGGATGGCAAATTGCTATGGCTCTATGACCCTGCGCTCAGTCAATTGCAGGTCAGTACCTACGAGGAACAGTGGCAATTGGCGCCTCTGATGCTAATCAGTGATCGTTCGGATCGTTTAAGTGAGCAGTGGGAAGTCCGTGCTGTCGGCTCGAAAAAGCGCAGAGAATATCATTTGTTGCCCAAAACCGAGCAGGAATTTGTGCAGCAGGTCAATCTGTATTTTGAACGCGACCGTTTGCGTCGGCTAGAGGTTTATAACAGCCTTAATCAGAGAGTGCAGCTCGATATCGTAGACCACGAGTTAGATCCTGAATTGAACTTGGAATTGTTTACATTCAACCCTCCCGAAGGGACGGATACTATCTATTCCCCTAGTTTGGCGGACTGAATTGTCTGCATGTTTTGGTTGATGATCGCAGTTGGAGGTGCTTTGGGTGCCCTGTTGCGGGTTGGCGTGGGTGAGCTGGCTGTGGTATTGACCGCTGACACTTTGGAGCGCAGCTTGTTGACCCCTTGGGTGACCTTGGCGATCAATCTACTCGGTAGCATCGGTATTGGTTTTTTGCTGGTATTTAGCTTGCAAGAGCGCTTGGGAACGAATTTGCATGTCTTTTTGGTGATTGGGCTTTTGGGTAGCTTTACAACCTTTTCGACCTTTTCGAGAGAGGTGTTGTTGTTATTTTTGCAGGGGAACTGGCAGTTGGCTGGGGGCTATGCCCTATCGGGAGCAGTGATCCCCATTTTGGGAGCTGCTTTGGGGTATGCGATTGGTACGCGCTATGCATGATCCACAAGTACTCAAGCGGGCCTCAGAGGCTTTTTGGCAAGAGTTAGGTCGCAGGGGTTATGCGAACCAATCGAATGAACTGCAACGCTTAGCAGAGCATCTGAACCGGCTGCAACAGGATGAACAGCAACTGCGTCAACAGCGGCGTCAGATTGCCAAGCAAGGCGGCCGTGAAGACAGTGCCCGTCGGCAGGGAGCCGAGGTTGCTGAGCGGCTCAAGGAATTGAGCGGCCAGTTGAAAGCAGCTGAAGCAGATTGGTACCGTTTTGTGCAGCAGTTGCCCAATGTGCCGGATGCGGATGTACCGGATGGAGGTGGCGCTGACCGTGTGCTCCGTACTTACGATCACGAAGGTAGGGAGCAGCCTGCTGACTGGCGCCCTGAACCTGTATCGAACCCCCAGACTCACGACGAGCTGGCACAACGGAATGGCTGGTATGACGCCGAGCAGGCAGCCAAGATGTCAGGCGCTAGATTTGCCATTCTAGCTGGCCCGCTAGCTCGATTGCATAGGGCTTTAGGGCAGTTTTTTCTGGATACACAGGTTTCCAGAGGCTATCGGGAATATTGGTTGCCCTGGCTGTTGCAGCCCCATGCCCTAGAAGGCATAGGCCAGCTACCCAAATTTGCTGAAGATCTTTTTAAGGCTGGAGAGGGCCATTATCTGTTGTCGACCGGTGAAGCGCCCCTCATGAATTTGTTTGCTGGCCGCATTCTGGATGAGCGCGATTTACCCATACTGTCGACGACCCTATCTCCCTGTTTCCGCAGTGAGGCCGGCAGCTATGGCCGCGATACTAAAGGATTGATTCGTCAGCATCAGTTTGAAAAGGTGGAACTGGTGCGTTTGGTGCAGGCCGATCAATCAGAGGCTGCTTTGCTCGAGATGGTTGAAGATGCCAGAGCGCCTTTGCTGGCGTTGGGCCTCCCGCATCGCGTTGCGCTCCTTGCCGCTGATGACATGGCCTTTGCGGCTGCTCGTACTCTGGATATCGAAGTCTGGATGACGGGCCAGCAACAATGGCGCGAGATTGCATCTTGTTCCAACTGCCGAGCGTTTCAGACGCGCCGTTTGAAAATCCGCTATCGCCCTAAGGTACAGGGCAAGAGCGCGGCTAAGCCCGAATTGCTCCACAGTCTTAATGCGTCAGGGCTGCCTTTGGGGCGTACTCTGGCAGCATTGCTGGAGTATGCCGTAGATAGCAACCATCAAGTGCAGGTGCCCGAGTGCCTCAGCGCCTATATGGGTGGTGCGCATGTTCTGGATTTTTCATCTGGAGGGCCGGATCAGGGCTTGCGATGAGCGCAGTATCGTAGATGGCGACCAGATTTTATTTAGAGGTACGTTCTTCGCCAGAAGCGCCCAGTGCGCCGATTGCTCTCAGCTTAGCTGAGGCGATTATGCAGAGTACGCACCAGTTGTCGAAAGTGTTTTTTACAGGAGCGGGTGCCAAACATGCGTTGCAATCCCGCAGTTCCTCTGCGCTGTTGGGGTCGGCAAGCTTCTGGGAGCAGTGCGCCAATGAAGGTGCAGAGCTTCTGGTCTGTGCCAGTGCTTTGCAGCGGTTGACAAGAGCCCAGCCTGATGCCCGTCTTGACAGTTGTTTTATACCTTGCGGTCTGGCTGAATTGATGGCGCCCTTACCCAATGACACGCGCCTTATTTGTTTTAACGAACGATAGCCCATGAGCGAAGAGCATCCAGCGCATATTGCAACAGATATCTTGTTTTTGTTTGCTCGGGTTCCGGCTTCAGGAGCCCGTCATGGCGGCATAGATGCAGCACTGGCAGCAGCGGCTATCGAGCGTAGAGTATGTTTGCTTTTTGTTCTTGCAGGACAGGATGGGAATCTGCAAGAGCAGCACGAGGGTCTGAAATGGCTGAAAGCGGCGGACCTGTTTGGTATTGATTGCGTGGCGTTGCTATCTGAGCGCAGGTGGGCTGCAGCAGCAGATTTCTTGACTGCATTGCCTGTTAGGGGTGAATGGCTGACCTCTGAGCAGCTGGATGCCTTTGTGAAGCCTTTTCGGCAAATTATGGTCTATAGCTAAATGGCTCCCATCTGCCCCCACAGACTGCATGTGCTTTGTGGCTCTGTGCCGCCTGAGACTTGGCAGTTGTGCGTGCACTCGTTGAATGCCGGCGATCATATACTGGTTCTGGGATATGCCACTGTACAGAGCTTGCTGTGCTCTACGCTCCAAGCAACTTGCCCGATGCACCTTGCAGTTAGCCCAGATGATTGGGCTGATGCACAGGCATTGGCCGCTGCGAACGCCTCTATCACTGTCCTCTCGGAGCCCGAAGCTGTGGAGTTGCTGGCTCGGTCGCAACAAGTAGTCAGTTGGTGAAGAATCGAGCGAGGATGGAGGCCACCAGTGCTCTGGCTGGCCAGTTGGATGACTTGGGCCATTTGCGCCCCGATAAAATCTGGGACAAGCGGATCGCAGGCTATCTGGCTGCCCTTGAAGGGCTGGAATTGTCTGATCGACACCTGGAGATATGCAATTGCTTCAGGCAGTTTTATCAGCAATTTTCAGTAGATCCTACGCATCGCGCCATAGCGGGCTTTCTGGCTCGGAATCTGGATGCAGAAAAAGCCAGTAGTAGCTATCTGGCGGTTCTTTTTCCACAGGGTTTTTTGCGCCAGGCTTGTCGCATTGCCGGATTGCCCAAGCCCGAGCATTGCCTGTAGTGGCTATTGGGTGTTCAAGGGTTGTATGCGCGCAACCAGCTTAATGAGCGAAAGCGGCGGATATAAAGAACACCTTTGATGCAATAGTCGGCCAGTAGGCAGGCGAATACCCAGACGACCGGGGCTTCCAGCCATAATACGATCATGGCCAAAATGAGGCGAACGGTCAGAGCCAGCATGGTGATGAACAGAGGGGAGCGTGTATCGCCTGCGCCTCTGAGAGCTCCTGAGAGTGAAAATTCGATGGCCATCAAAGGCTGCATCAGCCCCAAAAAGTAGATAAACAAGAGCGTCAGGCGTATCACATCTTCGGTCAGAGCTAACAGCTGGCCAATCAGAGGAGCCGTTAGGATGACGAGAAAGCCCATAATGGTCATGCAAAAGACTGCCAGCCACATGCTTTGCCAGCCGTAGTGAAAAGCCGCTCTGCGATCAGATGCTCCCAATTTTTGGCCGACCAGTGTCGCACTAGCCAGTGAAAACCCGAAGCCAACTAGAAAAGACAGAGCCAGGATAGATACACCTACTCCATAGGCGCTATAAGCTGCTGTCCCGTATTGCCCGATGATGAGTACGAAGATATTCAAGCCGCCGTGCAGGATGATCTGCTCAACGGCTGCAGGCCAACCGATGGAAAGCATTTTTTGCGCTTGATCGCCGAAGGTTGAGAGCGAAAAATTGAGCTGGACAGGGCTGGATTTCCTGACAATCATCAGCAATATAAAGACTGAACTGGCGAGCAGGCCGATGCCACTGGCCCATGCAACACCTGTGACTCCAAGATACGGCATGCCCCATGCTCCCTGAGTCCAAGCAAAAACCAAAGGAATATTGACAGCGGCCAGAATCAGAGCAGAGTACAGTGGAATGAGCACTTCGCCGCAGGCTCTTAAGGCAGTGCTCAACACCAGATTGAGTGCCAGTGCGATCAGCCAGGGTGCGAATGTGCGCAAGAAAGTAACGGTTTGTTCAATGGCCTGTGGTTCGTGTAGAAACAGCCTGGCTATGGCGGGTGCGCTGATCCAGACTAGTAGGGCTGCCAGAGTGCCAGCCATCAGACTAAGCTTGATGGCTAGCCCGGTTAATTTCCCCGCTTGAATGTATTGTTTGTTGCCCCAGTTGCGCGCGATCATGGCTGTAGTGCCCGCTGCAATTGCCATCATGGCCCCTTGCATCATAAAGCTTAGGCGCTGGCCTGTTGTGATGGCGGCGATGGCGTCTGGCCCAGCCGGTGCAATCATGCGGATGGTCCACAGTTGGATCAGGTTGAAGATAAAGGTGTAGCTGATACTGGGCCAGGCCAGCTGCCAGATTTGTCGGATATCTTTCCAATTGATGCGGTTGGCGGTAGATCCGTGGGTCAATGTGTTAGTGCCTGACAGTTTGGAATATGGAACTGGGCTGCATGTGTCATAAATATTTGCAGCTCTTTCTTTAATTTAACCAGATGACGAGCGGTCTGAAGGGTATTGATTAGATTGGCTGGCAAAACTCAAACGATCTGTTGTAGGGTCGTCTTGCCATAGGCTAAGCTGATAGAGATAGGGCCTGTAGGTTTGCCGGTCGGATATCCGGCTGGAATTGTAAAATTTAGGGGCAATTTAAAGCAGGCTATATAGGATTTTGTATGCAATCGGTTGTAGTAGTAGGTGCAGGCTTGTCGGGTATTTGTATCGGTATCAAGCTGAAGCAGGCAGGGATTCATGACTTTGTCATTCTGGAAAAAGCTCAGGAAGTAGGGGGGACTTGGCGCGAAAATCAATATCCGGGTGTGGCCTGTGATGTGCCTTCTCATCTGTATTCTTATTCTTTTGAGCAGAATCCAGAATGGAGTAAAACCTATTCTTGCGGGCAGGAAATACAAGACTATTGTGTGCGCTGTACGGATAAATATGACATTCGACAGCATATCCGCTTTGGGGTTGAGATTAAGCAAGGTACGTTTGATGGCCAGTGTTGGCGCCTGACCTCTTCCGATGGCGACGTCTTTGCGAGTCAGGCACTGGTGTTAGCCATAGGCGGGTTGCATACCCCGTCCTACCCAGAAATAAAAGGCCTGAGCGGCTTTGAGGGTCGGATGTTTCATTCAGCGAAGTGGGACACGCAATATGATGTGCAGGATAAATCCGTTGCGATCATTGGCAGTGCCGCCAGCGCCGTGCAGATTGTTCCCGGCATCGTCGATCGGGTGAAATCTCTGCAGGTGTTTCAACGTACTGCCAATTGGATACTGCCCCGCCATGAAAAAGTCTATTCGGCTTGGGCTAAAGCCTTATTCCGGTATGTGCCTGGGCTGCAGCGTGCTTATCGGTGGCTCATCTATTGGTTGCTTGAGTGGCGCGTTTCGGTTTTTCTCAAACCCGGCTCGTTCTGGTCGCGTACGGTCCGCCGCCTGGCGCTGGCCTATTTGGAAGAGA
>JBPCXB010000038.1:0-25718 GCA_051008935.1 Gammaproteobacteria bacterium
GACGATTATCAGGACTATGAACGGCTGATGTATCGGGTAACCATAGCGGGCGATCGGCCTGTTTGAGGCCTCAAGCATGACAAGTGCGCTTAAATTTCTGATTCTGGATGCCTATGATCGGGCGGGCCGAGAGGAGTTGACAGCTGAGCTGGTGACTCCTGCGGGTACGCTCTATCAGCACATGTTACAGCGTTGGTTGCCTCAGGCACACGGTGTGGTTGCGTATCCAGCTGATGCAGATTGTGTAATACCAGATGGATTGCCTTCATACGATGCTATGCTCTGGACGGGGTCCAGCCTGACTATCTATGAAGATCAGCCTGAAGTTCACCGTCAGATTGATCTGGTCCGGCAAGGCTTTGCCTTGGGCATCCCAGCTTTTGGCTCATGTTGGGCCCTGCAGTTGGCAGCTGTGGCGGCAGGGGGGGCGTGCCGCAAAAACCCCAATGGGCGTGAGTTTGGTCTGGCACGCAAGATTAGCCTGACCGATGCTGGGCGCAATCATCCAGCTTTTGCCGGGCGCAACCTGTGCTTTGATGGCTTCACGAGCCATTTTGATGAGGTTTCAGCAATGCCGGAGCATGCAACGGTATTGGCAGGCAGCGCCATGACTGGCATTCAGGCGGCTGAGATCCACTACGATAAAGGCAGCTTTCTGGCCCTACAGTACCATCCAGAATTTGATTTTGCCGTTGTTTCGGGCTTGGCACGGTGCCGGGCCGAAGGGTTGATCGCCGAGGGACATTTTGCAGACAGAGCCTCGGTAGAGGGCTATGCCCAGCAGTGCGAAAAATTGCACCGTTGCCCAGATGACCCGGCCGCTCGCTTTGCCCTAGCGGCAGATGACGACGTATTGAATGCGGCAGTCAGGCAGAATGAATTTGCCAACTGGCTGCGTTGTACTTTTACTCTCTACTAAAGGCGCGATTTTTCTCTTTTTCTAAAGGCGTTTTGAGTCAAGCTCAAAACGCGTAGTGATGTAGTACAGATTTGTGTTTAGGGCGCGTGGTGATGTAGACGGTGTTGTGTTTAAGGCTGTCTAGGGTGTAGAGCTTATCGATACTGCATGTGTGGTTGTGCGCTAGCTGACTGTAGAATGGTTTGCATGCCTAGACATAGAGGAACTTATGATCCGCAATCGGATCAGCCGTACGAGCTGTCACGCAGCCGCGTAGAGGCTTTTGTGCGCTGCCCAGCCTGTTTCTGGCTGGATCGTGTTGCTGGGGTGCCGTTTCCTGGTATACCTGGCTTTAATATCAATGCCAACACCGACACACTGCTCAAGCGGGATTTTGACCAGTACCGCTCGGTACAAAAAGCGCATCCTTTAATGCAGTTGCATGGTTTGGGGCATTTGGTGCCCTATGACCACGCCGACATGCCCAAATGGATCAATTCGTTGCACTTTGGTGTTTCGGATGCGTATTTCAGCGTGGTGCATGAACCAACACATATCCGCTTTGGGGGTGGATTAGATGATGTGTGGCTGAACCCTGCAACTAATCAGCTGCATATTGTTGACTATAAAAGCACAGCACAATTGAGTGCGCAGCCCAAGCCTATTTCAATTATGGGCAAATGGAAGGCAGCCTATCGCCGGCAGATGGATATGTATCAGTGGGTGATGCGCCGCAAAGGCTTTGATGTCAGCGATATTGGCTATTTTGTCTATGTGGATGGGCAGCATCTGGGGCAGCAGGGCATGATCAGCGATAGCGAACCCTCTGTTTCTTGGATGAAGTTCAATAATAGCATTCTGCCCTATCAGGGCAAAGGCGGCTGGGTGGAACCTGCCTTGCACAAGATTCGGGAGACGCTGGACGCTGCGGAAAGCCCACCCCATGCTGAAGGTTGTGAGTATGGTCTGTTTCTGGCTGGTGTACGCGGGCTGTAGAGAGGATTTTTATTCTTTCTCTAAAGGCGTGACTATTACTCTTTTTCTAAAGGCGTTTTGAGTCAAGCTCAAAACGCGTGGTAGTGTAGATGGACTAGTGCTTAAAGCTATCTAGTACACAACGTTGACCGGACTCGTGACTGTTACTTTTTCTCTAAAGGCACTTCTCGACAGGCTCGAAGTGCGTGGAATTGTAGAGAGGACTGTGTTAAAGGCGCGTGGTAGTGTAGATGGATTGGAGCTTAAAGCTATCTAGTACACAACGTTGCCCGAACTCGTGACTGTTACTTTTTCTCTAAAGGCACTCCTCGACAAGCGATTTGTTCTCTTTCTCTAAAGGCGCCCTTCGACAGGCTCAGGGCGCGTAGTGATGTAGTACAGGGTTGTGTTAAAGGCGCGTGGTAGTGTAGAGGGGACTGCGTTAAAGTGCTCAGGGCGCGTGGTGGTGTAGATGGAATTTGTGTTTAAGGCTGTCTAGAGCCCAACGTTGCCTGAACTTGTTTCAGGCAACCTTTAGAAATAAAAAAGTAAAAAATAGGTGGTCTATAATCTAGCGGGCTAGCGTTAAGAGGATCTATTGATGCAGTTACGGGCATATGGTTTAGGCTTGTTGAGCTTTGTAGGGGGGATTTTGTTGGTGGCGGGTGCTGCGCATGCCGTGCCTGATCAGGCCTTCTATGGCGATACCCATGTACATACGGCATTGTCGTTTGATTCTTTTACCTTTGGTAATCGAAACATGCCGGATGATGCCTATCGATACGCCAAAGGGGGCAGTCTGATGCACCCTGCAGGTTTTGAGATGAAGCTGTCAGTGCCGTTGGATTTTGCCATGGTGTCTGATCATGCGATTTATCTGGGAATGTTGCCGGCTATGTACGATGATAGTACCAGCGTTTATCAGCATCCATTGGCTCGCTTAAATCGCGAGGCTGAAGGTCCGCTGGAGCGGCGCGATGCTTTTAATCAACTGTTGCCCTATGTGACAGGTCAGGTAGAAGAAGACGATCTATTTAGTGAGAAGGTCTTTCAGGATGCTTGGCATCAAGTTGTAGATGCCGCTGAAAAGCACAATGACCCCGGAAGTTTTACGACTTTTGTGGGCTACGAATTTACTACTAGTGATTTCCGGTTTGAAAACCTGCACCGTAATGTGCTGTTCAAGGGCCGTGCGCCTGCGCGCCCACTGCCGCGCTCTCATCCAGATGTAGACCGCGACCCTGAAAGGCTTTGGGACTGGATGGATGCGTTGAGGGCAGACGGTATGGACTCAATGGCCATCCCTCATAATTCGAATGGTTCTAATGGCCGTATGTTTGCCTTGGATCGTATTACCCAGCAAGCACAAGATGCTTATATTCCCGAAGATCAGATTGTCAGAGGGCCACCTATTGATGCTGCATATGTGAAGCAGCGTATTCGCAATGAGCCTATTGTTGAGTTGACGCAGGTCAAAGGTACTTCAGAGACAACACCAGAGTTATCGCCTGAGGATGAATGGGCCAATTTTGAGGTGATGCCGGTTCAGATAGCTTCTTGGTTTGAGAGTAAGCAGCGTGGTTCGTATGTGCGCGATGCCTATCGGACGGGCCTGCAACTGGAAAGCCGTGGCATGGGCAATCCATTTGAATTTGGGGTTATCGGTGCTTCGGATACGCACGTGGCTGCAGGCAGTTTTGACGAAGACAACTACTGGTCAAAGATTGGTATGGTCGATGCTACGGCTCAGTTACGTGGCTCGGTACCTATCGGCTATACCCAGAGGCTTTTTCGCTGGGCGTTACAGGCTTGGATGGATTTGCAGGTGGCGTTGTTTGGGCCGCCTGATACTTATGCTGGGCAGCCTTGGGGGCATGCACCTTCTGGCTATGTGCATCAATCTTGGAAATATTGGGGAGCATCGGGTTTGGCAGGAGTATGGGCCGAGGAGAACACGCGCGAATCTATCTTTGATGCGTTGCGCCGTAAAGAAGTGTTTGCGACTTCTGGGCCGCGCATGGCCGTACGCCTGTTTGCAAGCTATGATTTTGACTCGGATGCAAACTGGTTTGGGCAGTCAGACTTGCTCGAACAAGCTTATGCCCGAGGGGTTCCTATGGGTGGGCGGCTTCCTGCTCAAGGGGATAGCCAGCCAGCCTTTCTGGTATGGGCGACTGCTGATGTGCGCAGTGGGCCATTGCAGCGTTTGCAGATGGTCAAAGGTTGGCTCGACAGTACGGGCCAGACGCATGAGCGTGTTTATGATGTAGCTTGTGCCGGTGGTGCGCAGGTTCAGCAAGATACGCACAGGTGCCCAGATAATGATGCCCAGGTTGACACGCAGACCTGCGCATACAGTTCCACGACAGCAGGGGATCCGCGCAGCCGAGCCCTGCAGAGCTATTGGCAGGATCCCGATTTCAAGTCTGGAGAAAATGCATTCTACTATGCTAGGGCATTGGAAGATCCGAGTTGCCGTTGGTCAACTTGGGATGCTATACGTGCTGGAACAGCGCCAAATCCGTCGCTTGAGCCCACGATTCAGGAAAGAGTCTGGTCATCGCCGATATGGTACGGCCAATTCTAGGCAGCGCTGCATCGCGTGTTGCGTTTGTAGCTAGGGCTCTGGGCCGAGATAGGCTGGTTGCCTATCTACTGTTGGGTGGCGGCATTGCCTTGATCGGTTCTATAGTGCAGTCGCAGCAGGACCACTTGATTGAAGTGGATGCACAGACGGTCAACAGGTTGACTCTGCAATGGGCCAGCCAGAGCCGTAAGCCCCCTGCGCCCGACGAGCTGTCGCATTTAGTGCAGAGCTATATTCGTGATGAAATTCTGTTCCGAGAAGCTTTGGCGCTGGGATTTGATCAGGATGATACGGTTGTACGCAGGCGCTTGATTCAGAAGATGGAGTTTTTTCTGGGCGACAATGTGTTGTTGGAGGAGCCAACAGAGGGTCAGTTGCGGGCATATTATGAGGCGCACAAAGAGCGGTATCTGCAGCCGGCTCGGTTTGATCTCAAGCATATTTATTTTGCGCCGCGCACCGATGGCGCCGAAGTCCAGAAAGCGCTTGATGCTTTGCTCCAGAATCAGGCCGATTCAGCGCAATTTGGCGATGCCTTCATGTGGCGTAATACTTATATGGGTGCTTCTGTAGAGGATTTAGCGCATGTTTTCGGGGCTGGTTTTGCTGCCAGCATCGCTGCTTTGGCGCAAGAAAACACAGCTACGGGCCAGTGGCATGGGCCTGTGCCTTCGTCTTATGGCAAGCATCTGGTGCTGCTGGAGTCATTTGTACCCGAGCAGCAGTTCTCTTATGATCTTGCGCAGGCTCTGGTTGCAGAGCAGTATCAAAGCGAGCATTTGCGTGCGCTCAAAGAGCAAGCCTGGCAACAGCTTCGTAGCCGCTATTTGGTGGTGGATGCTGGGACTCAGGACCTGTTTGAATCATACCGGGCTGGTGGGGCGGCCGCAAACAACAGAGAGACTATTAGGAATCAAGATGAAAAAACACCCTAGCTACACGCTATTAAACTTGAAATGCGTCGGTTTTCTTGCAGGATTTGCGCTGCTTTTGGTCGGTATGCCCGGCATGTCTACTGCTGAGGAACCTGCGTTTAAAGACAAGCAGGTGCTCTTTGGTGATCTGCATGTGCATACGGCTCTTTCTTTTGATTCGTACATCTTTGGCAATCGGAATATGCCCGAAGATGCGTATCTCTATGCCAAAGGCCTTCCAATTCAGCATCCGGGCGGTTTCACCATGCAACTGGATCGGCCCTTGGATTTTCTGGGTATTTCAGACCATGCAGTGTATTTGGGGATGTTACCAGCTATGGACGACCCGCATTCTGTAGTGGCAGACCATCCTTTTGCTGTACAGCTTCGAGGTGCAAGCAGTATCCCCGATCGTTTGGATGCTTTTCGTGAGATGGGCCCTCGCTTTTTGGGTGATGAGCACGATGATGATCTGCTCAACCCTGAGGTTGTAGGTTCGACTTGGGATATCCTGCTGGATGCTGCCGATAGGCACAATGATCCCGGCAACTTTACCGCGTTGATCGGTTATGAATTTACTGCTTCCAGAGAATTCGGGAATCTGCACCGCAATGTATTTTTTGATGGTAGCGGACAAGAGGTGCCGGCGATTCCGTTCAGCCGCATTGATGGGGACAATAATCCAGAGCAGCTCTGGCAATGGATGGACAGGTTGCGCACGGAGCGGCAGTTGGATAGCATTGCGATTCCCCATAATTCCAATGGCTCAGATGGACGTATGTTTCGTCTGATGCAAACAGACGGCAGCCCTTTTGATGCTGAGTATGTAGCGACCCGGATGCGTAACGAGCCTCTGGTAGAAGTGTCTCAGGTAAAAGGAACGTCAGAGACCCATCCCGAATTATCGCCCGAGGATGAATGGGCAGATTTTGAGATTATGGGCGTGCGCATCGGTACCTATTTGCCCAGTAAGATCAAGGGCTCTTATATCCGTGAAGCGTATCGCAATGGCTTGGAGCTGTCACAGTTGGGTATCGGCAATCCGTATCAGTTTGGTTTGGTTGCGGCATCGGATACCCATGTAGCTGCAGGTGCATTTCATGAGAATGATTTCTGGAGCAAGATTGGATTGGTAGATGCGACTGCAGAGCTGCGTGGCTCTGTGCCTTTGAGCTGGAAATTGCGGTTGGCATTTTGGTATCTGGATATGTCTACGGCTCTGTCTATTTGGTGGGAAGGAGGCGACACAATGGAGCAATCGATGACTGCTTCTTTGCCGCCGGAGTACATGCGTGTTGCAGGCTATCGCGCTTTCCCGACCATCGAGTGGGGGGCGTCTGGCTTGACTGGTGTGTGGGCGGAAGAAAATACGCGCGAATCGATCTTTGCAGCCATGCGCAGCCGAGAGGTATTTGGTACTAGCGGCCCGCGCATGGTGGTTCGTTTTTTTGCAGGTTACGATTACAGCAAAGAGATGTTGAGTCGCCCGGGCCTGAAGCAACAGCTCTATGATTTGGGCCAGCCTATGGGTACCAGTATTCAGAGCCGCAATGGCCAGACGCCGGGCTTTATCGTGTGGGGTGTGAAAGATCCTGAGGGGGCCTCTTTAGAGCGTGTGCAGGTGATTAAAGGCTGGATCGATGCAGAGGGTAATACCCATGAAAAGGTGTTTGATGTGGCGTGCAGTCAGGGTGTTCAAGTCAACCCACGTACCCACAGGTGCCAGGATATCGTGGCGGAGGCAGTGTATCTGGAAACTTGTGAAATTGACCGTAACGCTGGTAGTGCAGAATTCAGAGAGTACTGGCAAGACCCGGAATTTGATGCGGGCCAAGAAGCTTTTTATTATGTGCGTTTGCTGGAGCAACCCAGTTGCCGTTGGTCAACTTGGGATGCAGTGAAAGCTGGCGAAGATGCCAATCCGTTGCTCAAGAAAACACTGCAGGAGCGGGCTTGGTCATCACCTGTGTGGTATCAGCCCTAAACGAGGCAACGCTCTCTATACACACTAATACCCAAGACGTATGCGCAGCAGGTGCAATGCCCTTTATTTGCTGGGATTTTTTCTTGTAGCAGTATCTGGCCCGGTAGCAGCACACGAATCACGCCCTGGCTATCTGAAGCTGACTGAATCGGGCACCAATCTGTATGAGCTGATCTGGCGTATGCCGGTATTATCGGGTACGGCGCCTGCGCATCTGTTGGGGATTCAACCTGTATTCCCAGAGGATTGCAGTTATACCGGCAGTCGGCGCTACCAGCGATCTGGGAATACCTTGGTAGAATCCAGCCAATTGCAATGCCAGAGCCCTTTGCCGGGGCGGACGGTTGGTATAGAGGGGCTGGAGCGCACCATCGGCAATGTGTTTGTGACGCTCAGCCTAGGTACAGGTGATTACAGCCTACAGTTGACAGCATCTGAGCCTATTCAGGTGCTTCCTGAAGCCCCTGGTACTACAGATGCCGGCTCGTATTTTGCCTTCGGCGTGGAGCATTTTCTCACCGGTACCGACCATGTGTTGTTCGTGCTTGCTTTGTATCTGCTGTCCTACAACCTGTCTCAGCTTCTGATAGTCATCACAGCTTTTACACTGGCACATAGCTTGACATTGGCTGCGGCTGCTTTGGAATTTTTGCGTTTGTCGGGTCCAGTGGTCGAGGCCGCTATTGCGCTTTCCATCCTTTTTGTTGCGGTTGAAGCAGCCCTGCCGGAATCCAAACGTTCAGTAATAGCACATCGACATCCTGCTGTAGTAGCCGGTCTGTTTGGTTTGGTTCACGGGCTTGGGTTTGCTGGTGTCATAGGCCAGATCGGCTTGCCGGCTTCCGGTACTGCTTGGGCCTTGTTGCTGTTTAATCTGGGTCTGGAGTTGGGCCAGCTGATGTTGATATTCCTGTTGTTAGTGCTGGCTTTTTCAGCGGATGGATTGGCACGTTTGCGCCCTATCTGGACGCAGGGTGTAGTAAAGATGAAAGCGCGGGCGTCAAGTGCCGCCCTCTGGGTCACGGGCATAGCAGCTGCCTACTGGCTGTTCAATCGCACGACGGCACTTTTTATTGCAGGTGTAGGTTGAGGTCCAGTGGCTCAATCCAAAGGTATCAGCGAGGCATGACGTGATCAGAAATTTGCTAACTTCAAGGCGTTTTTTGCCGTTGTTTATTACTCAGTTCTTAGGAGCGTTTAATGACAACGCATTCAGAAACACTTTTTTGGTGTGGTATACCTATCAGGCCCTGAGTTTCGCAAATCTGGATACGCCGCTGGTGCTCAATCTGGCAACGGCTCTTCTGACGCTGCCATTTTTCTTGTTTTCGGCGATGGCGGGTCAGCTAGCAGATAAATATCAGCGCATCACCTTGACGCGCTATATCAAATTTGTGGAAATCGTTTTGATGGCTTTGAGCCTGTTCTTTTTCTTGACTCTTAATGTGGGCGGCCTGTTGTTTCTGATTTTCATGATGGGACTGCAATCGACATTTTTTGGCCCGATCAAGTACAGCCTTTTGCCTGTGCACCTTCGGAAGAACGAGCTATTGACTGGTAACAGTCTGGTTGAAACGGGTACGTTTCTGGCGATTCTTCTGGGTACCCTTCTAGGTGGATTGGTGATTTTGCTGGATCAGGGGCTCTGGTGGGTCGGGAGTGTGATGATTGGGCTGGCTTTTATCGGGTGGTTGGCTAGCTTGTCTATTCCTGTTGCTACAGTCCGCGATCCAGATCTAAAAGTTGCGTGGAATATTCTGTCTTCCAGTTGGCGGATTATTCGCTATTCCACTCAGGATAAGCGGGTCTGGTATGCCATTTTGGGGTGTTCTTGGTTCTGGCTTATCGGCAGCGTGCTCTTGACGCAACTTCCTTACTACACGGAACGTACTCTTGCAGGCGATACATCTATTCTGACTCTGTTTTTGCTGTTGTTTTCGTTGGGAGTCGGCGCAGGCGCTTTTGCCTGCAATTACTTGCTTAAAGGAGCATTGAGCATTCGCTGGGTGCCTATCTCTTTGCTGGGGATTTCGGTTTTTGGCGCTCTGCTGGTGATTGCATCTTATGGCTATTTACACGATGCCGGTGGGTTTGGCGCATCTGCCATTCAGAATGCCGAGCTGTTGCAGCTGTCAGATTTTTTGGCGATGGGTTTCTGGCCGTGGTTGATTTCGCTTTCGCTGTTTCTGCTGTCTGCTTCGGGGGGTATGTATATATTGCCTCTTTATACCGTGATTCAGCAATATGGAGAGCCCAGTCACTTGTCACGTCTGGTGGCAGCCAACAATATTGTCAATGCTATTTTTATTGTTTCCGGAAGTCTGTGCGTTTCGCTACTCTATATCTTTGGTGCAGATGTGCTGATGGTCTTGATGCTGTTTCTGGCCGGTAATCTGATAGTCTATATGCTGGCTTTGTGGGCCATTCGGTCTGCACCGCTCAAGGGATAGCGCGCTGAGATATTAGTAGCCGCTGTGTTCACCGCGTTTCATGCGGGCTTTGCGGCGCTCCCATTCCCTATCTTTGATGTGTTGTCGCTTGTCATGAGTCTTTCGGCCCACTGCAAGAGCAATTTCGGCTTTGATGTATCGGCCCTTCATGTAGATGCGCGTAGGGATGCAACTGCGCCCGGGGTTGCGGCAATGGTTGGCGATGCGCAGGATCTGGCTTTTGGATAGCAACAGTTTGCGTGTGCGGTCGGCATCCGCTGCCCAACGTTGTGCCTGAGGTAGAGGGGACAGGATCAGGCCTAACAGCCAGGCTTCGCTATTGCGCACCACCACATAGCCGCCCACTAGCTGTGCTCTGCCGGCGCGAATGGCTTTCACTTCCCACCCCAGCAGGGAAATACCAGCTTCCATGGTATCTTGCAGCTCGTATTCGAAGCGTGCTTTACGGTTTTGTATGGGGCGTGTTTCGGGCATGGGCTGTGGCTTCAGCATATGGCGCAGAGAAGCTGTTAGTATAATTCTAGGGTCGATGATGCGGTGAGGGGTACTGATGTCATTGTGTCTCTGGCGGCTTGTGCGCCAGTAGAGCAGAATCCAGATATCCAGAAATTCAGGACAGGAGTGAACTGTTATGGTAAACCAATCAGGCCGTCTTTGGCAGAAACGTGGTACCTTTGTTATGGCGGCTGCAGCTTCTGCCATAGGGCTGGGTAATATTTGGCGCTTTCCGCACGAGCTAGGCACCAATGGCGGCAGTGCGTTTTTGTTTATTTACTTGGCCTGCATTGCATTGGTCTGTCTACCGGTCATGCTGGCCGAAGCACTGATCGGACGTGTGGGCGGAAAGGGCCCGGTTCAGTCATTCTCTGTCATCTCTAGGTTACAAGGCAAGAGTTTTATAACGTCCAGTTTTTGGCCTCTGATAGGGTTGATGGGTGCGTTAACGGGATTTATGATTGCTAGTTTTTATTCTGTGGTAGGGGGATGGACTTTGGCTTATCTGCTGGATGCTATCGTTCAGGGCAGTACCACCACTTCGGAAGGATCCCAAGTTTATTTTTCCAAGCTAGAGTCCCGTGTAGGATTCGAGATTCTGATGATGCTGTTGTTCATCGGACTGACTGCGGCGATTGTCTATCAGGGTGTTGTGAAGGGGCTGGAGCGGTTTTTGCGCATCTTGACGCCGGCTATTCTCATCATGTTGGTGGTTTTGATGCTGTACTCGTTTAGCGTCGGCTCTCCGAGTCAAGGATTGGCCTATATGTTCAGCCCTGATTTTTCGAAGCTCTCTTGGGGAATTGTGCTGAAAGCCATGGGGCATGCATTTTTCAGTCTGAGTTTGGGTATGGGGGTACTGATTACTTTTGGCTCTTACACGCCCAAAGACCAGAATCTGGGGCAGATGATTCTGTTGGTAGGTGTTTTGGATACTCTGGTGGCGTTGCTGGCGGCAGCTGTTATCTTTCCGTTGGTGTTTGCGTTTGACAATCTGCAGGTTAATGCAGGGCCGAGCCTAGTCTTTGTCGCACTTCCTCAGATTTTTTCGGTCATCAGTTGGGGGGGTGTCTTTCAGATTGTATTTTTTGCCCTGTTGTTAGTGGCGGCACTCAGTTCCATGGTGTCAATTGTCGAGCCTGCCATATCGGCTCTCGAGAATTATTTCGGCTGGAAGCGTGCGCAAGCCAGTCACGTCATTTTCGGTCTGGTTAGCGCGCTGGGCATAGGCTGTGCTCTGGATTCAGCCGTATTTAACACTATGGACTTTGTATCGGCGAATGTACTATTGCCTTTAGGAGGTATCTTGATCGCGCTCTATGTAGGTTGGGTGCTCAAACCTGAGCTTTATACAGACCAGGTGGGGCTGCCCACCGGCTTGTTGAGGCGCATTTGGATGGCGATGGTTTGTGTGGTATCTCCTGCCTGTATTGGTTGGGTCTTATATAACGGACTGTTTAACAGCTGATAGCGCTGCATGTGCAGCAGTCCATTTTGAGTGGCGTCTAGATAGCATTGAAAGTGGTGAACCAAGCTGACGTGAGTTGGTCTTGTCAGCAGGTGATGCATATTATTTGCGATGTAGAACGCTATCCGCAATTTGTACCCGGATGCACCAGCGCACAGATGCTGTCAAACCGTCCTATAGAAGTTAGCGGTGAAAGCGCACAAGAATGGGAAGCGGAGTTGACCTTGTCGGCGCGCGATTTGACCCAGCGGCTGCATACGCGCAATGTGCAGACAGCCAACAAGCTGGTAATGTCCTTAGTATCTGGATCGGGTCTGCTCCAAGCTTTAGAAGGTACTTGGCAGGTGGAACCTTTGGCTGGAAAATCCGGCTCTCGAGTGTGGCTGGAGCTGCATATTAAGACTTCGGGCTTGATGGCAAAAGCTACGCTCAAGGCGCTTGGGAAGCCAGCCATAGAAGCGGCTGCCAAGCGGATAATTCGTGCTTTTGACGATGAGGCTGCTCGGCGCTATGGCGGTACAGGTAACGCTGTTTAGTCGGGTGCACGAAGTGGATCGGATTTCATCGTATATACAAGTGACGGTGGTATGGGCAGAGTCTGAGCGCGTTGTATTGAAGAAATTAGAGGTAGAGCGGGGCACGAGCGCGCAACAGGTTGTTGAGCAAAGTGGTGTCTTAGCGGAGCTGGGCCTGGAGCTGTCGGAGTTGGGTGGCGTCGGCGTTTGGGGCAGGCATTTAGACGGGAAAAAGCGTTTACTCCCGCATCAATATCAAGTGGCAGATGGTGACCGCATTGAGCTGTACCGCCAACTGGCGCTATCACCTCGTGAGGCCCGCCTAAACAGGCTTGCTGCTGGAAAAGTTCCTAACTAATGCTTAGTTCGGTAGTGCTATTAGTGCTATTGCCAGTATTTTTTCAGCTCAGGCATAGCCCTACTGAATTTATGCCCGTGGCCAGTCGCCTGTAAAGTGACCTGATCCTGTTTTGGAGTGCCGTGGAAAGTCAGGATGCGTGTGCCTTCTGGTAATTTTGGGGCTTGTAGGTAGTTGAGTGGAAACACCGGCACGCAATGGCGCTTGAAACTTCTGACCCATGTTTCCGGCCACCAAGTAATGTTTTCGACTCCCACTGCATGGGTCATGTATGCTTGTTCAGTCGGGAAAAATCTTCTATCTGTAGCGTGTTCTGGATTGCGGCAGAAACTCTCTGCGACGTCGGGATAAGCGCCAGCATCAAAAGATACGACTGATGAATTTCCGATTTTTGGGCGTGAGCGAAAAATTTGTTTGCGGCGTTCGATCCAGTTATGGATGATGCAAAACTGATCGGAGTAGCTGAAAAAGTCATCTAATGGCCCAGTAATTAAACTGTCGAGGTCTATGTAAAGACAACGTCCCGACAGCTGGGCTTGCGGATGAAGCATTCCCAGTTTGCACCAGATGCCGTCTATTTCCGGGCCCACTTTGAGCATATCCAAGTCGCGCACTTCAACGGCCGCATCGATGCCTTTGGGGTCTTCGGTGAAGCAGACAAAGTGGAACGGGCCTTTGAGATTGTTTTTGACGCCTTTGTATAGGAGGTTGACCCATTTGGCGCTGTATCGGTCGCCCCATTTTAGGCAGACAACGGTTCTTTCAGTGTGCGGCATAGGGTAATTTCACGGTAAGGAAGAGGGATTTTAACGGACAGGAATTGCTGAACCGGTGTGTTTTCAGCCGCCAGTAATGCGGTTGCTAGTTGGTAGAGCATTCTATGCGTTCTTCTCAGTCTAGGGAGAGTATCCAGTCAGTGATGAGTGAGATCCCTTCGGCATGTGGGCGTGCCAAGGCTATTTCAGGCATAAAAATACCGGGTTGATTCGTAGACATTCGGTACACTATGATGGATTGATCTGGTTTTTTGGGCACGATGGCAAAGGTGTGGCCGCCGGTTCCTTTCCCGGCAGCTACGGTGCGCTTGTAGAGGCCTAAATGCACCGAGCGCGATTCTTCTAAATTGAGGAAAAGCCCGGAGTTGCTGGCCATGCCAGTCGGGTTATGGCAGTGGGCGCAGTTGCTATCCAAATAGGCCCTGGCGCGCTTTTCGAGCGGCGCATTGGCATCTCGCCAATCGACTGTTTTGGCGTGTTCTGGTTCCGTGGGCAGATCAGAGAGGATGCCCAGTCTGGCCCAAGCTTGAAGCTGATTCTGCTCAGTAGCGTCAAAACCTGCGCCCCGATAGTTGAAGGGGTGGTCCAGATTCTGTATTTTTGGGCCCAGAGGCACCAGAGAGCCGTCTTTGGAGTGGCAGGATTTGCATTGATTGAGGTTGGGCACTCGGTAGCGCAGGGGGTCGGGGTTGCCGTTGATTGCTAGCCAGTCGATAGTCAGGGTTTTTCCGGCTACCTTGTAATAGGCTTCTTGCTGTTCGGAGTCCCAGATGTAGACTCTAGCCTGCCATCCGTGTTTGAGCC
Organism: Gammaproteobacteria bacterium; assembly: GCA_051008935.1. Lineage (GTDB taxonomy): Bacteria > Pseudomonadota > Gammaproteobacteria > JBPCXB01 > JBPCXB01 > JBPCXB01. Next base: position 14,225 of record JBPCXB010000038.1, read on the forward strand.
GAACCAGTATGCGCGTTTCTAACAGCCGGTTGTTCGAGTTTCCAGAGTCTGCAAGGGGAGTGCTGGCAGGATAGGCGAAGGTTTTGATCAGAGCGCTGCCGACTGGAAACTCCAGTACTTCATGAGCTCTGTAGGTTAATGTGTGCCCCTGCGGTATGAACAGGAAGCGGAATTTGCTGGAATAATCGGAGTGGAGGGGGCTGATCAAGTCATAAGGAATTAATCCAGCTTGAGGGTGTTGCTTGGCGCTATTTGTAAATAGGTTGTAATCCGAGAGCCTTTGCGGTGGTGGCTGGGCGGTAAAGGCGCTGGCTTGTATTCCAGTAGGTGCCTGCAACATCCCTTCATCTGCATGGGCCCATGCGCAAATAGCTAGCGTTAGCAACCAGCCAGCAGGCTGTGCGCTTAGTTTCATCAGCTTTAGAGGAGCTCGATGGTTAAAAATCCAGCTCTACAGGCGGCAAAGACTCTCGTCTGCCAGAGTAGTTATCGGGGTTCTTATCGGGGCTGTGTGTCCAAGACCAGATCGGGGTGACATAGGGGATCAGATCCAGATTGACAAACCCAGCTGGTTGACCAGTGTGCAGGTTGTTGTTTTCGCCCAGTATGATCGTTGGTTCTGTGCCGAACAGCCGGCCAGATACTGAAGTGACGCCATCCCAGACTATGTCAGGCACAGGGGTGCCGGCGATGTCGGCGATAATACCGACTTTATCCATATCTGGGTCAAATCCGCCATTTCCGAATGTGTTGTTGTGGATATAGATATCTTTGGGAATTGGGTTGTACTGGCTGTCTTCGTATTCGTTCTGATAGCTGACTACCATTAGATTTGCAGTGGCGTTGTCATTTATATAGTTGGCAAATATTTCTACGGAACTGTTGGCCATAACCAGAATACCGACTCCCAGAGGTACATCCGCTACTACGGTGCCGGGTACCGCAAAGTTAGGCGTATCGTTGTGATGGCTACGGTTATTGAAGACGCGCACGTGATGCCCACCCTGTTGCGGCAGATTGGGCAGATCGAAAACTAATATTCCTGCCGTATTGTGGGACAGCTCATTGCCGATGACATCTGCGTAGAAGCTATTTTCGATCTCAAGGCCGGCTACATTGTACTGGGCAGCGTTGTTGCGTACGATGATATTGCTGGATTGACCGACATAAATGCCTGCATCCGAGGCGCCGATAACGAAGGAGCCTTCAATCAGAACCCCCGTGCATTCGACTGGATAGATACCATAAGCGCCGTTTTCGGTATGAGGGCCGCGGGTCCATTCCACGTGCACGCCTTGAATCTTGAGGTTTTTGCACCCTTTGGCTTTGATGCCATCCGAACGGGTGTCCAGTACGGCAAAATCCGTCAGAGTGACGTGGTCGCTGGTAACAAGCAGCCCTTCACCTGCTGTTTCTTGCTCCGCAAAGACTAGTCGGGTCTCTTTGCGCCCCATGCCTTTGATGGTGACGTTATCGACATCGAGTGACAGGCCATCGGTCAGATTGAAGATGCCAGCTCCCAGCTGCAGCGTATCTCCAGGCTGTAGGTTGATGAGCGCAGCTTGAAGGCGCTCTTGTAGATCTGGGCCCGGCCACAGGGTGATGGTGTTACCTTGGGTGCCCCAAGCAGGAGCCGCCGATAGGCCGATGATCAGTAATCCTAGCGCGCTACCAGTCTGTAGCACTTTGATGGGGAGGACGCCCAGAGAGCGGAAGGAATGAAACATTATAAATACCCAAGTATGCGCGTTGAAGCTACTGGATATTGTATTGATTTATAGAGCGCTCTCCCAGATGAGCAGCCCGTCTGTTATTGGGGTATGGGTTATAGAGGCGCTGGGTTATTGTCTGTTTCTTGCTGATCTTCAGGCAGTTCGAACTCTCGGTCTTCGATGGTGCCGCGTTCAATCTTTTGCAGTTGCTGCTCTAGATCCTGCTGCGTGGCCAGATCCAGATCTTGATCGATGTTTTCATTGAGCAACGATTCTTCCCAAGATGCCAAGCGGTCTTCTTTAAAGCGCAGTACCAGCAATTGTCTGAGTTGCGTTTTATTCTGCCGTACAGCTGCGCGGTAATAGAACCAAGTATCGGGTTGGTCAAAGGGTTGCAGCAGAGGAGATCCCAGAACGTAGAGCACCTGATTGGTGGTCAGCCCTACGCTGAGTTTTTCAATATCCGAGGTGCGGTATACGTTGCCTTGCAGAATGGTGGGTATAGGCGGACGTATGCCGAGCACCGATTGACATCCAACGGTTGCCAGACAGATCAGTAGGATGAGCTGGCTCCTCCCTAGTGCTCTGGTCATATAATAAAGTCGATTCATAGTGGTAATAATTATATTACGGTGTGTCAGTGCTTAGACGGCTTCAATGACAGAAAAGCTGAGTATTGCTCAAGAGCTTAAAAAAAGGCAGGAAGTCCTCAGAAGTGCAGGGCTGCGTGCAACGCACCAGCGCACTCTGGTGATGGAAAAGCTGCGTGAAGTGGAGCACATTAGTGCGGAGAAGCTGCATAATTTGCTGCGAGAAGAAGGGGTCTCGACGAATCTGCCGACTATTTATCGCGTGCTGAGCGATCTGGAATCTGTCGGGTTGGTAGACAAACATAGTTTTCAAGGAAACCATTCGGTTTATGAACTGGCCAGCCGCTCACATCACGACCACTTGATCTGCATCGATTGTGGCCATGTGATCGAATTTATGGATGAAGTGATCGAGCAGAGGCAGGACGCGGTGTGCCAGCAACAGGAAATGAAGCTGATCAATCACACCATGTATTTGTATGGGACTTGCTGTCGGGTTCAATGCCCGAATCGGAATGCTGTGCCAAAGACGGACTGAGCTCACTAACTGGCCGCGTTAATATCTCGAATGGTATCTCGAATGATAGCCCGTTCCCCGGGTTCGGGAGGCGTTTCTGGTGGGCCCGCAAAGCACTGAGCCTTGCGCATCCAATTTGTGGCGTTGGGACCCGTCACTTTCAGTTGGGTATCGGCGATATTGCGGCTTTGCGTGATCACTTGGCAGAATTCTTCGGCCAAGCCTTCTATGCACTCATCCTGACGGGTTTCACCGAAAGTCCAGGTGGCGCCTGAGGGAGCTGCCAGTTTCAGAAACGGCACGGGCTGAGGAGGCGTTTCTTGGCGCACCATAAAAGTCCAGCCATAGGTATTCAGCCCTAGTACTACGATATTGCGAATGCGATCGGTATTCGTGCGCACTATTCCTAGCATGTCGTATATTGCCTGAGAGTGAGCCCAGGTTTCCATCAGCCGGGCAGTGATGGAGGAGCGGGCGCTCATATCTGGACCGGGCCATTTCAGCCGCTTTTTGGGGTCGCAATCAGCAAAGAGCTGTGCCACTGCTTGGTAGGTGCTGCGCCAGCTGTCTAACAGAGCTACCTCGGTCAGATCCTTGAGTTGATGCTGCTCAAATGCCCGCATGCCATCCGGAAAATCAGCCAATTGTTCAAATGTTTGGAGCAGCAGATGCTCATCCGATATTTGCAGGTGCGCCATTCGGTTCCAGAAGTGCAGATGCTGCAGGATGTCTTTAGTAGTCCAGCCTTTGAAGGCAGTTGGGGCATCAAAGCTCAGCGCCGATGCCTGTGAGAGCATCTGGTAGATCGCTTCGCTCTCGTGTAAGAAATCCTGCGCTTGCTGCATGTGTGTGCTCTTGTTTAGACCTTCATGTGCCAGAAATCATTATAGAAGAGGCGCTGATTGCTTCTGACTAGAATCGGAGTTTGCCCAGTACCACGCGATGGCTATCCAACTGCACTTTTTGAATGCGCGCTTGCATTTGATCCCCGGGCCTGAATATTCGGTTGGACGTTCGAGTTTGCAAGAGGTTCAGTTTTTGATCGACCCAGAAATAGTGCCGGGCTAGGGATAGCGGGATCCACGCTTCCAGATGCAGTTCTTCTAGGTAGACCAGCAATCCTTGGGATACCAGACGCGACAGGCGGATTCGGTGCCAGACTCCGATATTTTGAGCGGCCATCAGGCATTGCAGATGGCGCATGGCGAAGCGGCTGGCATTTTCGGCACTGTATTCGGCTTCGGAACTCATCTTGCACAGCTGAGCCACATTGAATGCGGGGGCGGTAATCTGGCTGGGACCTTGCAGAGATTGGATCAGGAGGCGGTGTACAAGTAGATCCGGATAGCGGCGAATTGGAGAAGTGAAGTGCGTATAAAGCTTTAGAGAGAGGGGAAAGTGGCCTTTTGTGGTACTGGTTTCGTAGATGGCGTAGCTGAGCGAACGTATCAGCGAACGCTTTAGATAGGGGATATCGTGCTCTTGGATAGGAGTAGCAGGTGGCTCCAGTTGTTGAAGGATCTGGCGATACGCTTTTAAGCTGGGTTCTGTGTAGGGTGTCTCCAGACCGCGGCTCTGAGCCAATTGGCAGAATTCCAGCCATTTGTATTGTGAAGGTGGCTCGCAGGTGCGCATCGGGGATTCGAGCCCTGATCGAGTGACATGCTGTGCTGCACAGGTATTGGCGGCTAGCATGGCGTCTTCTATGAGCTCGTGGGCTCTGAGCCTGTGCGTTTCCACAATTTGTATGGGCTGCTTATTGCCATCTTGTTTGATAGAGATAGAAGGCAGGTCGAAGTTCAGCGCCTGGCGTTTGATGCGATTTTGTTTGAGAGCCTCTGTTGCTTCCTCCATATGCAACAGGCAAGTAGCCACTGATGCATCTATATCTGTATGGAAGCCATCCAGCTGGTTGAGTATGCGGTCGACCTGTTCGTACACCAGCCGTGCTTGCGAACGAATCCAGACTCTGTGAAATTCATAGCTATCGATGCTACCGTCCGGCAGGATTGCCATGGAACACAAAACGGCTCTGCGATTGACGTGAGGCTTCAGTGAACACAGATTTTCGGACAGTACAGGCGGTAGCATGGGGACGACCTGATCGTGAAAATAGACCGAGGTTCCACGTTGGCAGGCGTCTAGATCCAGAGCTGATGCGGGGCGTACATAGAAACTGACATCGGCAATGGCAACGTCCAGTTTCCATCCACCTGAGTCTCTTTTCGTGCAGTGGACTGCATCATCAAAATCTTTGGCATCTGCGCCATCTATGGTGACAAATGGCAGATTAGTACGATCCAGCCTCTCAGGCGCTCTGTCAGCAGGGTCGTTTACGGACTGAGGGGCATCTGATTGAGCAAGTGCGTCGAGTTCGGGCTGCAGCAAGGCGCATTCTTTTTTGCTATCCGGAGACCATTCCGTTGGAATCCGGAAGACTGCTAGTGCCAGAGGAGAGGCAATTTCTGGGTCTGAAATGAGACCGATAGTACGCTCAGAAAGTATGGTGAGCATGTGATCCCGATCACTGACTTGCTCTGGATGTTTCCAGCGCGCTATCATGACAGTTCCAGACGCCGGCTTATTGGACTGCAGCTGCTCTGTGCTCTCTAAGTTGAGATCCGCTAGCTGTTGCCCAATTGCTTGGATGCTGAGCCTATCTTGATAGAAGTAGAGTACAACTGGGAATTCGGTCTGACTTCTGCGTTCAATCTCAACCAGAATAGCGCTGCGTTTTCGGGTTGAACCTCTGCCCTTTTGGGATCGGTATGTCACTTGAATGTCAGCTACTACCTGATCTCCATGTACCAGTAGGCGGGAATCTTGCGGGTTAAACGCAATATCTGCCTGATCTGTGCATTTGAGCCACGCTAGCCTGGATGCATGGTATTTGACGACTTGTCCCTGTAATCGCCCAGAGGATTTATCAGATTTGACAGTCTTGGAAAGACTAGACCGACGTGTCTGTTGTTTGTGTTCTGCAGAGCGAGATCTTCTGCGTTTTTTTGCTTTATCTGCTTTATGCATGGTAGCTAGTAGCCGAGGGATTTATGTTAAGCACAGATGGGCCCCTTGGAAATACCCTGCCCCTGATTCTTCTGGATGCGCTGAACAGACAGAGCAAGGTAAAATTGAAGATAGGCCTGTGTCAATTGGTCCGGTGTTTTTTGCATGTCGAACCATGTCGGACGTCGAATACGTGGAATACGTGGAATGTGCGCGGAACTTGATGCTCAATGGAGTGTGTAAGCCAGAGCAGGTATGGCTTGTACATTCCGGAATCTGCTCCCGATTAATCCACAAGCCATCTGGGTGTTACAGTGTGAGGCAACGAATGAAGCAACTGCAAGCGCGAGCTCCCACAGGATATGCGGCTCTATTGCTGATGGTGTGTGTTGCCATGGGTGTGCATACCGTAGCTGATGCTCAGAGTACAGAGGATATCTTAACGTTAAATGCCGCTATCAGTAATTTTGAGCGGTCTTCTGGGCAGGCCGATCGCGATCCGTATCGCCATCCGGCTGAGACATTGGCTTTTTTTGGTATAAGGCCAGACATGACAGTGGTGGAGCTATGGCCGGGTGGAGGTTGGTACACCGAGATTCTGGCACCTTATTTAGCCGAACGTGGTCGGTTGTATCTGGCTCATTTTTCACCGCATGCAAAAGCGGGCTTTCGCAAACGGTTGCTCCAAAGAACCTATGACTGGCTAGAATCAAGAGCCTATCGTCATGTAGAAGTTACGACTCTTTCCAAAGGGCATTACAATTTAGCTCCTGCTGGGACGGCTGACCTGGTTTTAACCTTCCGCAATTTGCATAATTGGCTGGCACAGGGCTATCTTGAAGAAGTGTTTCAGGCTAGCTATCGTGCGCTTAAACCGGGAGGTATTCTAGGGATCGTGGAGCACAGAGCGCCAGAGGGTCGCAGTATGCGCTGGATGAACCGAGCGGGCTATGTGAGTCAGAGTTTGACCGTAGATATGGCGAAGAAGGCGGGCTTTAAGCTGCTAGCTACCAGTGAAATCAATGCAAACCCTAAAGATACTAAAGACTACGCCAGAGGCGTGTGGACATTGCCCCCTCGATTGATTGAGGGTGACACAGATAGAGATATCTATTTGAGTATAGGCGAGAGTGACCGCATGACGCTGAAATTTATTAAACCCTGAATTTGCATTAGCCAGAATCGACCCTGAATTGGCCCAGAATTGACTTGGATGTGTTCTACGACACAAGGGATAGAAATTAAGGAACCCTAATATGGAATTTAAAAGTACAGATACCTATATAGTTACAGAAGAATTGCAGTTGAGTGTTAACGCATCTGTTACTCTGCAACGGCCCCTTTTGATAAAAGGCGAACCCGGCACTGGAAAAACCCAGCTGGCTATTGAAATCGCGAACAGCTTGCAAAGACCGTTGATTGAGTGGCATATTAAATCGACAACCAAAGCGGTTCAAGGGCTATATGAATACGATGCCATCACTAGGCTGCGTGATTCACAACTGGGCGACGAGCGTGTGGCCGACATTTCCAATTACATCCGCAAGGGCAAGCTTTGGGAGGCCTTTCATTCCGACGTGCAACCCGTTCTTCTGATTGATGAAATCGATAAGGCAGACATTGAGTTCCCGAATGATTTGTTACAGGAGCTGGACCGGATGGAGTTTTATGTGCCAGAGCTCAATGAAACGATCCGGCCTAAAACCCGCCCGATCATCGTCATCACATCTAATAATGAAAAAGAGTTGCCCGATGCGTTCCTGCGTCGCTGTTTCTTTCATTACATTGAGTTTCCGGATTCCGAAACCATGGCAAAAATCATTGCCGTGCACCATCCGGAGCTGAAGAAGCAGATTGTTAAGCATGCTCTGGATGTATTCTTTGATATTCGCAAAGTGCCGGGGTTGAAGAAAAAGCCTTCCACTTCTGAATTGATTGATTGGCTTAAGCTGTTGATGTCCGATGAGTTGTCGGCTGATTTGCTGATGGAACGTTCTGCCACTAAAGTGATTCCACCGCTTTATGGCGCACTGCTGAAGACGGAGCAGGATGTTGAGTTATTGCAGAAGCTGGCATTTATGGCGCGCCGTTCAACTTGACCGGAAACTGGAAGCACAGAGGAAAACAGCTTGTTTATTAGATTTTTTGATACGCTGAAACAGGGTGGTGTCCCCTGTACGCTTCGCGAATTGCTGGATTTTCTGGCAGCTCTGGAGAAGGGGCTGGTCATTGCGGATATAGACGGTTTCTATGCGCTCGCCAAGACGACAATGGTGAAAGATGAGCAGTATTATGACAAATTTGACCAAGCCTTTGATGTATTCTTCAAAGGGGTGGAAGAGATAGGCGAACTGTTCACTGTATCTATTTCCGAGGACTGGCTTAAGGCACAGATGCAACGGAATATGGATAACGAGGAGATGAAGCGCATTGAAGAGATGGGCGGCATTGACAAACTGGTTGAAGATTTCAAACAGAGATGGCAGGAGCAGAAAGAGCGGCATGAAAAAGGCAACCGCTGGATCGGTACTGCCGGCACGTCGCCTTATGGGAACTCCGGCCAGAACCAGTTCGGTATCAAAGCAGGTGGTGAGGATTCGGAAGGGTCTGGAAAGGGCAATAAATCTTGGCAGCAGCGTCGGTACCGCGATCTTGATGGCGATGTTGAGTTAGGTACTAGGAATATTAAGATCGCCCTGCGTCGCTTGCGCCATTTCACCCGCACGGGCCACAATATGGAGTTGGATCTCAACCGTACCATCAAGCGCACTGCAGATAATGCAGGTATGTTACAGGTCGAAATGCGCCCTGAGCGCACCAATCAGGTGAAGGTGCTGGTATTTTTTGATGTAGGGGGTTCGATGGACCCTTATGTCAAAGTTTGCGAGGAGTTGTTTTCGGCTTGCAGATCAGAGTTCAAGCATCTGGAATACTTCTACTTCCATAACTTTGTCTATGAGAGCGTCTGGCGGGCGAACCGGCGTCGGTATCAAGAGAAAATGGACACTCTGGAAATATTTCATAAATACAATCAGGATTACTGCGTCATTTTTGTGGGCGATGCGACGATGGCGCCTTATGAGATAACCAGCCCAGGCGGAAGTATAGAACACTGGAATGAAGAGCCGGGCATGGTCTGGTTGCAGAGATTTATGGATCATTACCAGAAGTCGATCTGGATTAATCCGGTGCCCCAAGAGCACTGGGACTATGCTCCTTCGATTGAGATTACCCGACAACTGCTCGAAGACAGGATGTATGGTCTGACGACCGATGGCCTGGCTGACAGTATGCAGTGGCTAGCACGCTGAGTTTTTGACGCCCTTCATGGAAGCAGGACAGGCCGGAGCGCCGCAAACATACGCACTGGAGCTTGAGCAGGTGCGAAAAATATATCCTCAAGGTCAGGTAGAGGCTCTCAAAGGGTTGACGTTTTCAGTCGAGCGCGGCGATTTTTTTGCCCTGTTGGGCAACAATGGTGCTGGCAAATCTACTGCTATCGGCATCGTGTCTGGGTTAGTGTCCATGACCAGTGGTTGCGTGCGAGTGATGGGCATAGATATCTCTGAAGATCACCCTCGGGCACGTCGCCTGATAGGCCTAGTTCCTCAGGAGTTCAACTTCAGCCACTTTGAGAAGGTTCAGGATATCGTTGAAACCTGTGCTGGCTATTACGGTTTGTCGCGCCGCCAAGCCGCCAAAAATACCGAGAAATACCTCAAATTAATGGGTATTTGGGATAAGCGCAAAGAAGTTGCTCGCAACCTATCTGGGGGCATGAAACGCCGTTTGATGATCGCGCGTGCTTTAGTACATGAACCAGGGCTGTTGATTCTGGACGAACCTTCTGCAGGAGTGGATGTGCATCAGAGGTTGGAGGTATGGAAGTTTCTCAAAGAAATCAACGCCAGTGGTACCACCATCATCCTGACCACTCATTATCTCGAAGAAGCAGAGACCCTGTGCCAGAATCTGGCCATTATTTCGGCTGGGCAGATCGTGGAGTTCGGCTCTATGCGTAGCGCACTTGCGCATAGCCAAGCCACCACCATTGTCATGGAAACGGTGCATCCTGTAGAGAAATTTCCAGAGTTACCGGAAGGCTTTAATGGGTATTTTCTGGATGGAGCGCTCTGTGTCAGTATCCCTGAAGATAAGCATCTGAACACCTTGATTTCTAAGCTGGAAGCACAGGATATTCAGATCAGTTCCATGAGCCAATCGCACAGTCGCCTGGAAGCACTGTTTCTGAACCGGACTAAAGGGTAGCCCCGTGTCTTTTTGGGAAAATCTAAATGCAGTCAAGGCGTTTTGGTCTCGTGAGATAGGCCGTTTTATACGGCTTTGGCAACAAACTTTATTGCCGCCTATCATCACCACATCGCTCTATTTTCTGATTTTCGGCAATATTATCGGCAGCCGAGTCGGCGAAATGCGCGATGTTCCTTTCATTACTTTTATTTTGCCTGGGTTGGTGGTGATGCCCGTGATATTGGGTGCTTACACCAATGCGTCCTTTTCGCTGTTCTCGATGAAATTTCAGCGTTCGATTGAGGAGATCATTGTTTCGCCCATGAACAATGCCTATGTGTTGGCAGGCTTCATTGTGCCCAGTGTCGTTAGAGGTTTGATCGTAGGGCTGCTGGTTGCGCTGGTCTCGTTATTTTTTGTAGAGTGGCGGCCTTACAGTGTGTTGGGGATGTTGGGGGTTCTGGTGCTTTCTGCTTGCTTCTTTTCGTGCGTAGGTTTCATCAACGCGCTTTATGCCAACCATTTCGACGATGTCAATATCATTCCAAATTTTGTCCTGACGCCTTTGATCTATCTGGGAGGGGTGTTTTACTCCATTCAATTACTCCCCGAGCCCTGGCAAACCCTATCCCAGTTCAACCCGGTTTTTTATCTGGTCAATCTGCAACGTTATGCCATGATCGGAGTCTCTGATGCGCCCATTGGTATGACACTGATCGCCATACTGGTACTAACAGCGCTCGCTCTGGCAGCCTGTCTGGTGCTGCTGAAACGGGGTACCGGCATCCGCGAATGATGGATGCCTGATACGGATCAGGCGGAGCGCTTGTCTTGCCACAGTTTGGCCATAAGCGTAAAAATCTCGGTCACACCCAGAGGTTCGTCGCCACTGAATTCCTGATAGAAAGCTGACAGATTGGCGACTATACGCTCTTGGCAGCCCCAACTTGAATAATCAGAAAAGTTGATATCTCGCGCGGCAGTTTCTAAATCCATGCCTGCGTCATACCGTAGTTTGGCCTGATCATAGCAGTATTTGATGTAGGAGCGCACCGCCCGAACTCCTTTGAGATCCGTCACAGGCCCGTGGCCTGGAACGATAGTTTCTGGCTGGAGCTGCTCGATGCGATCCAGTGCGTTGAGCCAGTTCTGTGCCGGGCCTGCCCACATGATTGGGTGGTCTTCGATAAACAGAATATCCCCTGTAAAAACGACTTTGGAAGAAGGGAGCCAGGCAAGGGTATCGCCTTTGGTGTGCGCTGGACCTACTTCTTCCAGTTGCACAGCCAGTGAGCCAACGGGGAGGGCAATTTTGCCTTCAAAACCACGGTCGGGAAGCCGTTGCTCTGAATTGGCAAAGTCAAAGCGTTGGAAACAATGCTGGAAAAATTCACCCATATCGCCCATGTCGCCCGCAG
>JBPCXB010000039.1:0-1875 GCA_051008935.1 Gammaproteobacteria bacterium
ATATCCTGCTCCAGCTGATAGAAAATTTCGCGCTCGATGGCACGCGCTAACTCTTGTTGTGCTTCAGGTTTGGCTTCCATGGGCTGGTGGGTGATGAACAGCCTCACATGGGTATGTTCTTGATCGATAGGGGTCGCCATGCCCATCTGGAAGGTCTCGCAGATGCCGGTAAAACGTGTTGCATTGTAGCCGGCGCCCTGGCTGTACGAGTGGATATAGGCGCGCTTTTCCCCTTGTTTTGGCGTGATGTAGTCCAGCTCTAGTTTTGCTGTGCGCCATATATCCTCATAGTCAATTTTCCAATCTGGGATTTGCAGGCTGTCGTGCACAAAGTGAAAGTGCGCTGGGTCAGAGGCGTTTTCTGCAATCTCTTGAATATGTGCCTTGATCACCCACTCTTTCATGGACCAATCTGTGTTCCAGCCGGGCTCGCTCAATTCGGGTTCGGGTTGTAGTTGCCACAGAGGTTCGATGGCATTGGGATGGTACCACGCATAAAGCAGGCCGTGGCACTCCGTAATCGGGAAGGTCTGTAGCCGTACCTGTTGGGCTCTCAGTGGGATCTGCTTTGCATAAGGCACGTCGGCGCACTGGCCGTTGGTATCCCAAGCCCAGCCGTGAAAGGGGCATCTCAGACAGTCGCCATCTACTTTGCCGCCCTCGGCCAGATGTGCCCCCAAATGCGGGCAGTAAGCGTCCATCAGGCAAAATGCACCGCTTTCGGTCTGGAATAGCACTAGATCGCGATCAAAGTAGCGCAGCGCACTGACCTGTTTTTTCTCTAGATCTGCTTTGGTGCCGATGCAGAACCAGCCATGGGGCATGGGCAATGGGCAGCGCGGCGCCGTTGCTTTTCTGCCAGCCAGCACGGTCTGATTGGATGTTGGAATTTGTTGGGCTAATTGCGACATGATAGTACCTTAATGGTGTGGATCTATAGGAACCGAAAGCCTTGCTCCCGGTACTGGAGTATGCGAGGCGACTCATCACTTTATTCTGCGCTGTCATTTTAGATTGCAAATGCGCTTTTTTTATGCATGCAGCACAAGTAATAGTAGATAACAATACTATCAATATGCGAGAACAATTTGTGGATATAAAAATGTTTGCAATTCTCTGCGCTGTTTCAGAAAAATGTGCCGAAGAGGTGCTGGCATCAGCTACAGCAGCAGATAGCTATGCTTCTAGCGATAAAAAACAAATCCAGATATTGCGTTTTAAATAGGCTATGCATAGGGTGCCTGCCCTGTAGGTGTCGCTGAAGTAGAATGGGCATAGCTTTTATGCAGCGCACTGTGTTGTAAAAGGGTAAATGCGATCATTTGGCAATGATAGAGTGTGTCATTTATTGCCCGATACAAACCCTGAAGAGAACAGAAAAATAGCCTGTCAAAGCTCGAAATACCGAAATACCAAGACACCCAAATACTAGGAGACCGGATATGGTACAACAGCCTATCAATTCTGGGTTTGCAGCCAAATCAGAACCGCACGATATTCTTAAAGGAATTGATCTAACGGGCAAAAACGCCATAGTAACTGGTGGTTATTCTGGTATTGGGCTGGAAACCGTTCGAGCGCTGACGGGTGCCGGAGCGCGCGTGTGGGTCCCTGCCCGCAGGGTAGAGCAGGCCAGTGCCGGTTTGAAGGGCGTTATTTCCGGTGATCGGGTTAAGCAGATGGATCTGATGGATCTGGATTCGGTACGCGCATTTGCTGCCGGGTATCTGGCATCAGGCGAACCCTTACACCTGCTCATTAACAATGCAGGTATTATGGCGTGCCCCGAACAACGCACTGAGCAGGGGTGGGATCTGCAGTTTGCCGTCAATCACATCGGTCATTTCGTCCTGACGATGGCGTTGCTTCCCGCTT
>JBPCXB010000040.1:0-2777 GCA_051008935.1 Gammaproteobacteria bacterium
GTCTGTATGCGCGAGTATGCCCTTAATTCGGGTGATGTGTTTTTGGGCAATCCCTGCTACATCGCCTGCCCAGGTGGTCCAATAGGTGCGCGTGCCGCATTTGTCTACGATCTTGGCAAGGATGGCGCGTTGCACGCTGTCGTATTGATAGTTGAAGGCATACTGCTCAGGCTGTGCCAACTGTTGCGATGCATCTGCTTCGGGCGCGATGCCTGCCCCGCCCACGCCTGGGGCCTCGGTTGTTTTGCCTACGCCTGACTGGGGCATGTCGCTGATTTCTGATACTACTTCGATACGGCTGGTTAGGCCGCCAAATTCCACGCGGTTGATTTCAGCATCTAAACGCTCGTCGTGTGAGCGCAGGGCGTTGAGCACATCCCAGACAATTTCATAGTTTTTATTGTTGTTGAGCGCTTCTTCTGGCAGTACACCTGCTGATACGACAATAGGTAGAATGACATAACCCAAATACTTGCCTTCGGCTTTGCGCATGACACGCCCGACGGATTGCACAATATCCACCTTGGATTTGCGGGAGTGCACAAACAAAACGGCGTCTAAGGAGGGCACATCAACCCCCTCTGATAAACAGCGTGCGTTTGTCAAGATGCGGCAAGTGCTGTCGTTGTGGTCTTGTTTTAACCAGCTAATACCCGCGTTTCTGACGGCGGTATTCATGGTGCCGTCCAGATGCTTGATTTCACAGTCCAGCAGCTGGTCTGGGCTGTACTGGTCTTGCGTTTTTAGGTAGCCTTCTTGAATAACATCGTGAAAGGCATCCCGAAATAGCTCCGATTCTTTAATACTGCGGCAAAAGGCCACCGCGCGCCGCATCGGCTGTTTGCCCTCGGTTTCCTCGACGCCAATTTTCAACAGCGCTTTGTAACAGCCCACTATTTTTGAGGCATCGTCTAGTTTCAGCGTTTTGTCCGAATCTGCTATGGCCCTTTGAATGTCTTGAGCGATTTCACCTTCATCTACCGCCAACACCAAGACCTTGTAATCGGACAATAGATCTTGCTGTACGGCATCGCCAAAGCCCAACGTGTAGAGCTCTTTGCCAAATTTTTCCGCATCGTCCATCGAATGCAGAATGGCTCCTGTTTCATCGGCTTTTTTCTTAACTTGCGTCACATAGACTCTGGGTGTGGCGGTCATATAGAGGCGTTTGTGGCCTTTAATAAAGGTTTGATTGTGCACTTTGACAAAGTGCGAGTCATCTAGCCCAGGGATTGATACCCCTGTGGTTCTGTGTGCCTCATCACAGATTATCAAGTCAAATTCAGGTAGGTCGTGTAGATGCTGTGCCTTGCTAATGACATCAATGGATTGGTAGGTGGCAAACACCACCTGCATCTTATCGGTGCTGTGGTGGGCAAATCTTTGGGCGAGTGTACGTGGGTTAGTGGTTGCTGGGTAGGCTAAATCATGGGTGTTAATGTCTGCTAGGTCGTCTTGCCCAACCTTGCGTTTGCCTACTTGCGTATCCGAACAAACGGCAAAGGCATGCAAGTCGATCTCACTTTCAATCGTCCATTCGGTGATCGTTTGCGATACCAAGGCTAGGGATGGCGCTAAGAACAGCACGCTGTGATTTCTACCTGCTAGCTCTTCTGCAATCTTCAGGGCAGTGAATGTTTTGCCGGTGCCACATGCCATAATCAGCTTGCCACTGTCCTCATGCGCTAAGCCTTGTGTCACGGCTTTTAATGCCGCTGATTGGTGTGGCCTGAGTTGTTTTTGGAGTTTTTGCTCTATGGTTTGGTGGGAAAAGTAATGACTCCAATCGATGGATGAATGCTCTAAGGCCTCTAAGCCTATGCGGGTAAAGTCCTGCCCTTTAGCTTGAGTTAATTGCTCCAGCACATTATTGGTGAGGCCGTGATTGGTGGTGTCGAAAAATATTCTGGCGTTAAATTGCTGGCCGACCGATGCAGCAATAAAGCTATCTATGCCCTTTTTATCAATCTTGCTGTTTGCATCGTAGAACTTGCATTGAATTGCGGTAAAGCAGTTATCGTCGCTATTGGCGGCGACCAGGTCTATACCAATGTCTCTTCTGAGTATCTGCTGTTCTTTAGCCCAGTTGGTATAGGTCTGTACCCGCTTGAAACGCGGGGAGTAGGTTTTATCTTGCTCTAAGAACCGCTTGCAGAGATTTTCAAAGGCGGTGCCTTGTTCTTTAGGCGATTTTGCGTTTATTCTGAGCTGCTCTAACAATGCGTGTATGGACATGTTGTCTCTTTTTGGGCGGTGGTAGGATCAGCCTGATGGCTGGCTTGCGGGTAATACGGGTTATTGCAGCTCTGAGCAAAAAAAAGCCCTGAACAGCCTTGAGCAAAAAAAGCAGCCTTGAGCAAAAAAAGCAGCCCTGAGCTGAAAAAAGCAGCCCTGAACAAAAAAACAGAAAAAGCAGTAAATAGAACGAAACAAAGCCATACGCCACTCAAGATAAACACTCGCACTTTCAGGCAGATGGTCAGTCTTGTTTTTGGGGGCAACAGTTTTTTATACCCTCAGGATTATAGCCTTCCGAGCCGCATAATCGGCATGCTGAGAAGCACAGGATATGGCGGTGTGACCATGCGCTGGGGTCTATAAAAATTTGCTAGGAGCTTTGCCAAGTACAGAAGTTTGCTAGGGGCTTGCAAAGTATCGATAGGTATTTTGGATAGCACCAGATAAAAATCTGGTGGGTCTGGGTGGATTTGAACCACCGACCTCACCCTTATCAGGGGTGCGCTCTAACCAGCTGAGCTACAGACCCAAAAATTGTT
>JBPCXB010000041.1:0-5106 GCA_051008935.1 Gammaproteobacteria bacterium
CTAAAGGTTGGACGAGACAAGCTCGTCCAGCGTTGGGTACTAGACAGCTCTGAGCACAATTTCCTGCTACACCACCATGCACGTATACCCCACCCTCTCTTACACCACTATGCACTCCGAGCTAGACGAGGAGTGCCTTTAGAAAAAGAGTAATAATCGCTTGACGAGGAGTGCCTTTAAAGAAAAAGTAACAGCCATTCTGCGACTTCGTTTCACTTCGCGCAGAATGACGCGGTGGGGGCACTCCCAGCACTTAAACACAGCCGCATCTACGCTTCCACGCGTCTTGAACTTGATTCAAGACGCCTTTAGAAAAAGAGAACCAGTCGCTTGACGAGGAGTGCCTGACTTTTTTATTACTAAAGGTTGCCTGAGACATGCTGCGCGAAGTCGCAGTATCAGGCAACGTTGTGCACTAGATAGCCTTAAACACAAACTCCTACTACTCCACCACGCGTCTTGAGCTTGACGAAGGGCACCTTTAGAAAAAGAGTACTAGTCCGCCTTTAGAGAAAAAAACTCTAAGCCTGTTAAATCCGATCGGGGTTATATGAAGTACCAGTCAGAAGGAAGCTCTAACGCCTCTTTACAATCTCTCTGCAATATGTGCTTATGAGCGCCTGTGATCTGCTAAAGTAAATTGGAGTTGTAATGCACATCAAGCTGATCGAAACTTGTCTCCTATCAACGCAAAACGCTATCTCAAAATCTCGTACTTCATCATCTTGCTGCTACTGTTTGCATTCTGCACGATGATCTACATCACTTCGAAAAATCAACCAAGAAAAGTTTCTTTTCTGACCTTCAGGATCAATGAAGTTCCTTTCAGATTAGACAGCAGATATATTTATGATACATTATACTTTTCTCCAAAGAATTCTCAAGAGTTTCGAGAATCACTGAAAGTAAATATTACTTACTTATATCCTGAATTACATTGGCTTCCTAGCAGAGACAATAATTCTAGAAGAAATAGATTGCAGGAAAATTCCGTAATTTTACGTCTAAGCAAGCAGGCTCCTGTCAGGGAAAACGGAAATTTTGAATGCATTAAAAGCAAAAAAGGAGTACAAGAAGTAGCCAATGATATTGATGTAGCGTCAGTCAAAAAATTAGAGTACATCTACGACCAGAATAAACCTTCTGTAATGGATGTGGATTATTACTTCTACAACAATGGCGTGGCCTGGATGGAATGCACTCCTAAAAACAGGACCGAGTACTCTGCATACAACTCGTGTCGATTAAAATTTACTTATAAAGGAATTTATATCGATGCATTCTTTGACCGCACTTATAAAGCAGATTTTCTAAGTATTATGCAGTCCGCAAGAGATTTGCTGGCTTCATTTGAAGTAGACCTCAATAAACCGTAGAAAACGCATAGATTAATGAAGCTATCGGCCAAAATATCTCACACCTTGACAGTGATCGCTCTGATTCGCAATATCGTCATTATTGTTGCTTTACTTGCACTATCATATTGGTTTTACTACGAAATTTTCACCCCCCCAGTTCGCATAACCTATGGCGCCAAGCATAATGCCGAATATAGCGCCTTACATATAGGTTCTAAAGTGTTTTACATCGATAAAAGGTATTTGCTAGATTTGCCTAGCTTGCTTCTCGGAGCGAGGAGCTCAAATACTATAAAAACAACAGCTATATCTATTGAAATGATTTTACCTAACTTGAATTGGACAGATGAAATCGAAGATCGATCTGCAAAAGCTATGCGCATATTTTTAATATCAAGCGAAGATGAGCTGCATATTTACACACACCGTAATCAAAGATATAAAGGGCTAATAGGGCTTTCCAATAGTGAAACAATAACCGAAATAAAAAGCGACATACATGGTGAAGACATACAAAAAATGATTCACAGAGTCAAAATCCCTCTACCTTCTAAACCTTATGCTGCCAATCAAGACTATTATTTCTATAAAAACGATCGGGCGCATATGAGCTGTGAAGTAGAAGGGAACCCTAAAGCCCCTAAAGTACCTCACTGCGATATGTACTTTATGTATGAGGATGTACAAGTGAAGGTGCATTTTAATCAGATCTATAAAGCTGACTTTGTTGCTATTATGCAAGCCATCACAGACCTGCTAGCCTCGTTTGAAACCAAACCGGTTACAGACCATCTGAACCACAGTTCAAATTGGTAGCGTCAACCCCGCGATATATCATTGCGCTCCATCAAAAAAGCAGCCCATCATCCTTAAAACTTTGATACAATAGCCGGTACTGCAGTACAAGTTGGCCAACTACAATCTTGAAGGATATACATGAAGGCGACTAGCAAAAAAACATACACAAACTGCCCGCCAAAAATCGAGGACAGGTGATATTTTTTTGCCTTATGCAATACAGAAACACTCTATTGTATGGCTGAAATAACTGAGTAATTTTTTGTTACAACCAAGGGAGAATGCCGAATGTCTGTGGCGCATAACCTGACTCAAGAGCAGCTTGACGAATTAAAGAGCCTGACTGATGCGGGCTTATACAACGATTTTTGGCAAAAGCTGGCAGGTTGGGGCGATAGCTACGCAGATAATGCGTCGGCTGTAACAGGTGGCGCAGCAAATGCAACGAATATCCTTGCTTCATGGTTTGGCTACGCAATAGAAGATCTGGTTGAGTTGACTTGAGATGCTGCGACAGAAGACCCCGCTACTTATGACCAGTTTTTTGATGATGTGGCGCTGAATCATGCCAAGAAATACTTGGGGATGTTGGAAGGCCCTTCTGGAAACTTTCCAAATTCACAGCAAATTATAGATAGCTATGCAGGCTCACTTAAAGATGCAGGGTTGTCAGGTTATGAGGCTATCGACGAACTTTTGAGCGAGACCTTCGCATTTAAGCTACTTGGCCTTGATTTCAATTGGCCTGATCTACTAGGCATGGAGGCTGGTCGCCAAGTTCCAGCAATAGACAATGAAGACATCGATCCAACAGTTGCATGGGCGCTGATGGACCAAGTCATTGCAGGCCTGATAGGACAGATATTTCATGATGGGCTATCGCACCTTGGACTATCGTTCCTGCTGCCTGACCCCATACTTGAGCCTCAAGCCCCGGTTTTAGGCTCTCCTCTGGTGCTAGATTTGGATGGCGATGGGGTGGAAACAGTAGACTGGGATGCAAACATTCACTTTGACCACGATGGAGACGGTTTTCGTGAACTCACGGGCTTTGCCGCAGCCGACGACGGCATGCTGGCCTTGGATATCAATGGCGATGGTCTAATCAATACTGGTGCCGAGCTCTTTGGGAACCAAACCCTGTTGCCGGACGGCACTTTTGCCAGCAACGGCTTTGAAGCGCTGGCCGCCTTGGATTCCAATCAAGATGGAGTGCTGGATGCTAATGATGACCAATTCGGCAACCTACTCATTTTTCAGGATACTGACCAAGACGGGGTGGCTGACCCCGGCGAGCTCACTTCGCTGGAAGAAGCAGGCATTGCCTCGCTGGCCTTGGCCTACTCCAACCAGAATTTTGTGGATGCTGCCGGCAACGAGCACCGCCAAGTAGGCAGCTATACCAATAGCGAAGGGTACACCGCTGCTATGACCGATGTCTGGTTCCAACGCAACCTGACAGACACAGAAGCAGATCAGGTTGAATTACCTCTGCTGCTTGAAATTTTGCCAGATGCTCAAGGCTCAGGCACAGCACATTCCTTACGCCAGGCTATGGCTCAGGATACATCGGGCAAGCTACTGAGCTTAGTGCTTGAATTTGTCAGCGTTTCTACCCGCGCTGAACGTCAGGAACTGCTAGAAAACATCATCTTCACCTGGACAGGGCAAGAAGGGGATTACCAGCCTTACTTCCAATCCTCCATTGACGCCCGCAAAATAGGAGCGCTGGAAGCTTTCTATGGTTTCGCAGTGCCAAAACCTGCAGGTACCGGAAATAACTATACAGCAACCTATACCAACATCTTTAACGACTGGGCAAATGCTGTCTTTTACCAGATGGCGTCCAGAAGCCACTTAGCACCCTTCTTTCAGAATATTGGTTGGCAACAAAATACCGAAACAGATGCTTGGGAAAGCGACTTTACCCAAGTAGTGCCCCAGTTGTTTGCATTCGCAGAGGCTAACCCCGATCAAGCTAAAGACATTTTGCTTGATTTTGCTCAGGCAATCCGTGGTGTTTCCCCTCAAAACCCAATCCATCTAGAACAGTTTCAAGGAGCTGTAAATGCATTTATAGCTACTGCTGATTTATCTAGCTATCCTGAAGCAATGATCACTCTAATAATTGCGGTAAGTAGCGGTGGATCTGATAGAGATGACCACATCCCAGGCAGCGAAAATAACGATGTTTTGTACGGATTAGAAGGCAACGATACTATCCGCGGCCAAGATGGTGACGACACTCTGCAAGGCGGTGAAGGCAACGACCAGCTATATGGTGAAGACGGTAACGACGCCCTGAGCGGTGGCACAGGCAATGATACCCTCTATGGTGGAAGTGGCAATGACACCCTACGCGGTGGTACTGGCAATGATACCCTCTATGGCGAGGGCGGCAACGACACTTATTTATATGCCAGCAGCGATGGCAATACCACCATCCGCAACACCAAATCCTCTTATGGTGATACCGGCGAAAACACCTTGCGCTTCTTGGAAGGGATCAACCCCGAACAGGTGCTCGCCACCCGCCAGAATTCCGATCTGATACTGACTCTGCAAGATACCGGTGAAGTCATCCGGGTGCAGTATTTCTTCAACCACACTCGCTACGAACTCAAAGCTATTGAATTTGCCGATGGCACCAGTTGGGATACCGATGCGCTAAAAACTATGGTGTTAGCAACCACAGAAGGCGATGACTATGTGGTGGGCTACGAAGGCGACGATACCATTGACGGCTTAGGGGGTAATGACAGCATTCAAGGCGCAGACGGTAACGACACCCTGAGCGGTGGCACAGGCAATGATACCCTCTATGGCGGAAGTGGCAATGACACCCTGAGCGGTGGCACAGGCAATGACAGCCTACAAGGCCAAGATGGCAACGACACTCTACAGGGTGGCGAGGGCAATGATTACCTATACGGCCAAGATGGCAATGACA
>JBPCXB010000042.1:0-23112 GCA_051008935.1 Gammaproteobacteria bacterium
GATACAACCTGATTACACCGATTCAATCTATTTTTTTCATACCATGCCTGATCCAACACTTATCACCGAAGTACGTTATACCGAACTGGGGCACATGCTACACCCAGAGGGAAGCCGCCGCCAACCCATGCCGCGCTTTGATGATGAATTCATCGATATTGCCGACTATATCATCCGTATCACCTATCGTATCTGGGAGATGAAGCAGATCGAACGTATCCGCGATTATTACGAGCCGGAAATGCGTATCCACACCATGGCTGGTTTTATAGACGGAGCAGAGCTGGTTGTTGACAATACCGAAGCTACTTTGCGCACCTTTCCAGACCGTACACTTTGGGGCGATGATGTCATTTGGTCTAGCAATAATGGTGAGGACTTTTATTCCTCACACCGCATTGTTAGTAATATGACTTATCTAGGGGCTAGTGATTGGGGGGCGCCGAACGGTAGACATGCTACAGTCATGACCATTGCCGATTGCGCCGTACGAGCCAACCGCGTGTACGAAGAATGGTTGGTGCGGGATAATTTATCTTTGGTGCTGCAGCTGGGTCTGGATCCGGCGCTACTGGCGCGTCAGCAGGCTGGTGCACGAACTGCCGAGATGCAGCAGTATATTGAACAACAACGCTATGAGACCAAACTGGCGCAAGGAGGAATGGTTCAGAATGCGCCCATTGCTAAGGCTTTGGCTGCCTTATGGTTGGGTGATGCCCAAACTGCACTGGCACAGTATTATGCTCCAGCGGTCAGCAGTGAAGTGCCAGCTGGGCGCAGGCTCAATGGCCAAGGCGAGGTGTTGGCATGGTGGCAGTATCTGCGAGCTATTTGTCAGAACCCGTGCTTCAGTGCCGATCATCTGTGCCAGACGCTATCAGAATCTGATGCGGGTACAGAGGTTGCCCTTAGATGGCGAGTCAGCGCGCAGTGTAGCCGCACCGGTCAACCCATCTATATTTTGGGGGTCACGCATTGGCATTTGGTGGCAGGAAAGGTGGTACGTGAATGGTTGGTCTTTGATGAATTGGCATTGATGAGTCAGATTTGTGAGCAATAACATGAGCCCGATACACACCCCAGCTGACTATTTGGCACTTTGGCAGCGCATCATCCAATCGGAAGATGATTTGGATTTTGAGCAGGTGTATTTTCACCACGCCCAGCAGTGGATTGATGGCCGTTCAGAGTATTGCCGGCACCGTATCCAGCAGCGGTTCAACCAAGGTGCGGCTCGAGGAGTGGCTGTAGACGTGGTGGCTTCTTTACAAACAGCTGCCTCGGGAGAGTTACAGGTGCTGTTCTGTTGCATCAAGTTGGCTGATGGTAGCCACTTGGCAGCGCTGGCCGAAGTCTGTAAGGGGCGCATCAAGCGCGAATGGGTGCAAATTGCTGGAGCTCTAGCAGATGGCCCGATGGGGTTGCAACCCGCCTTGTTAGAAGTGGGCGCTTTGTGTGGATTCAGTGGTTATCCAGTGCCCCCGCCTGCCCAAGAAGCATTGCATGCCTTGCATCAGGCTGTGAATCCGGTAGCCGCTCCAGTAGAGACTGGTGCAGCAACTGGTATAAACAGTGCTGCTTCTCAGCTTTTAGTCGAACACTGTGTAGCCGAAGGGCAACAGGTGGCGTTGCTGTGTTATCTGTTTGAGTATGGCTCCGAGTACCGCAAATGGCAGAGCCTCTGTCTGTATCAATCTGTTGAGGGGGTTATGGAACTCATAACTAGTAGCCATCAGTTACCAGCTAATGCGATGCCCTCTGAGATCAGGTCGTAACCGGACTGCAGCAGCAGGTGCGGCAAGTCAATAAATACCCAGTTTTCAGCCAGCAATGCATCTTGCCTGCGCCAGAAATCCATCACCCGCATCTCAATGCGTTGATTGGTAGCTGAAATGCCCAGATAGTCCCCAGCGTGGGTAGCATGAATGCTGGGCCAGCCGCAGGTTGCAGTGTAAGGGCCAGCGCACATGCGTACATCATGGTAGCCCCCTTTTCGATCGGGGAATGCAGTGAGGAAAGGTACTTGGTGGTAACGGCGGAATCCAGCCATAGCGCGTGTGCTACCGATGCCTGTAGGACCGTACCAAAGCATATCCGGCGCCCAGAATAGATGCTGCTGCATTTGCTCTAGGTCCTTTTTTTCCGGGTCGTAAGTCATGAGCCCATCCAGCATGCGGTTGACCAGATCCAAGGTTTTTAAGCCTTCGCTGGGCTCCTCCGGAGTGAGACGGATGCCGTCTTGAGTCAGAGGCGTTGGGAACCAAGCTGTAGTGCCGGTGCCCTTGGTAAGAGGGAGTAAGCCGACTTGGTTCAGTAAACCCGGAATATCGAATTGAATATTGGTTTTGACAATTTTGCCGTCTTCAAATTGGCAGAATTCGCCGAAGCGTAGGTGTATCAACGCTTGGTTTGCTGGAATACCAATCCAATCTTGGCTAAAAGTGGCTATGTAATGCCCAATAGAGGCAACCCAATGGCTGTTTCCATCGTGGTAGCCGAAGAAAATCTGGTTGTGTCTGCTGTAGTCTGGGAATGCGTGTGTAAACGGTTGCCAGAAATCTTCCAGCAATTGGTCACTTCCAGTGAGGGTATTAAAGGGGTGCGAGCCATTCCAGATGGTATGTGGACTGTAGTGCTTGCTCAGTGTAGCTTTGAGTGTATCACCAGCCTGGCCGTCCATTTGCTGCAATACATTCCAGTGCTGGGTCGTTAGATTTTCCATAGTCCGTTTGCGTGATGTCTAAGAGGGTGAGTGTGAGGCGCTGTCAGATTGTAATTACTGACTATTTGCGCAACTAAATATCCTTGTATCATATAAAGCTTAAAAAGGTATTGGAAGCATTATAATTCGCATTAGTGAAGTGAAAGATCTATCAACTATGAAGCTACCCATAGAACCTGCAATCGGTCAGCACGATTTGAATCACCTGCTAGTCAAGTACGATGACCTTCGCCCTTGTACAACGGCTTTCATTGATACCCGGACACCAGGCAGTGCGCTCAAGGAGAACTTCACTATTATAGGCCCGGGCGTTTCAGAAAACCCCGACCAGCATGTGCACATTCGTCTGCCGCATGGCTTCAATATTGGCGCAGCTAGGCAACCTCCTGGTTGTGTCAATTCTCAGCACTCGCACGAAACGGCCGAAGTGTTTGTAGTGCATCAAGGCAAATGGGCTTTTCGGTGGGGGATAGATGCCGAAGACGGAGAAATTATCTTGACCGAAGGAGACACTATTTCCATTCCCACAGGAGTGTTTAGGGGCTTTGAAAATGTAGGCAATAGCATAGGTTTTTTGTATGCGGTGCTGGGCGGTGATGACCCTGGGCGGGTTACTTGGGCACCCTATGTATTTGATATGGCTAAAGAATATGGCCTGACATTGCTTGAAAATGGCCTGCTTATCGATAGCCAAAAAGGCGAAGAAGTACCGCCGGGCGCCAAAATTCAGGCGGCTACGACCTTAGAGGAGGCTAAACAGCATCGCAGCCTGACGGATGCACAAATGCGTGATTGCGTATGCTCCCAGTCGGAAGTAATCTATGAATCTGCATCTTACAACGATACCGAAGGCGTAAAAGAAGGGGTCATCATCGGGCCGCAGTCGTACGATGAAAAATTACCGCCCGGCAAAATGTCTTGGTTGCACGGCTTTAGCTTGAGGCGAGTAGAGTTGGCGCCTGGCGCGCAGATCCCTCGCCATGCTCGGATTGAGGAAGAAGTCATTTTTGTCCATCAGGGGCAATTGCTTCTCAGCATGTCTGACGGTGAGATACAGCTACAGAAAGGCGATACATTTACTGTGCCTAAAGCCCTACAACGCACTTGGAACAATACCGATTCTGGTACTCTGATCGTTTATGTGGTGCGCGGCGGCGATGTAGCGCATCCGCCATTTTTTGCTGAAAAGCTGGGGCATGGAACTGACACATAGCACTTGAATTTGATGTATTTGGCAGCATATATGATTAATCGCTTAGGTTAATAAAACATGCAACGGGCCTGCAAACTATTTTATAATAAGCAGGGTATCAAGTTCTACATAGATCAACAGGTAGAGCGTGAGATACAGGAGTTTTTGGAACAGGATGATGGCAAACATCTACGGAAACTGCATCGTTATTTTGATTTGGTGGATGCTGGCCAAGCACCGAAAACTGTTTATAGTAAAGAGTCGGCTGGAAAGCAATTCCTTCGCTGTTCTGCGTTTAAATTCAAAGGAAAAAGCAGTGGTAATGCTCGGATTTATTGTTTGGACCAAATGGATCCAAACGGGTGTCGCATCATTATCATGTGCGCCTTGCATTACAAAAAGCAAAAGAAACTAACACATAAAGAAATAAGTATACTATCTAGAGTGAATGGTTATGAATACTAAGGCACGCGCTCAATATCCCGACTTGGCAGCCCTGTTTGCTGCTATCGATACGGATGCAAATCGGTTGGAAAACCGCGCCTATGTATTGATGGGTCATTATCTGCTGCAGATTGAGCAAGAAATGGAACGTCAGGGTTGTAGCCAGAAACAGCTAGCAGATGCGTTAGAGGTCAGCCCCAGCTATATCTCGCAAGTATTTCAGGCGGACAAGTTGTTGACCTTTAGGCAGCTGGCCCGAATTGAGCGCGCGCTCGACATGCAGTTTGCGCAACAGCCGTTGGTTGAGACTGATCAGGTTCGGAATCATGCACCGGAGCAACGGGTGCCAAAAGGGCCTGTTGCAAGTTCAATGTATGTACAGACCCTCGATTGGGGGAGCGATGAGCAGCATGTCGAAGATGCTCCACAAGCACTTGCGGCCTGATCATAGAGGTGCATCGATGATTAAGGCGCCTTTGTCGCCATTGCAGCTCGTCGGCCAGCAAGTGGCAGAATTTTCGCTGAAAGATCATCTCCGATTTCGATCTGACAAGCCGCAAAAATATAATGCCGATAAGCTGAGCGTGGAGCTTGATTTTGATTTACTTGTTCCCAGACCTGAGCAAGGCGATGAAGATCAGATTCCTCAAAAAGAGTTTCAACTGGAGCTATCAGTGGCCATCAATGCAGGCCGCACCAAGCAGACAGGCTATGTGATGCGCCTAAAAACAAGGTATTGGTATCTTTTGCAGAGTTTAAAGGTAGGCCTCCCGGATAAAGTACGTATAAACCTGATGCAGTACAGTTCGCTGACTATTGCTGTAGCTGAGGCTCGGCAGTATTTGCGCAATGCCACGGCACCTTTTTTATGGGGGGGATATGAACTACCCGTTTTGGATACTCAGGCGTTGATTAGTGCCAAGCGCCAGGCTATGAAGCCGCCGTTGGGTGATACTGATCCTGCACTGCCAGAATAACAAGAGAAAATACCGAGGGAACGCTATGTCTAAACAGGCCAATTACGAACCACCAGCTGTCTGGGTATGGAATAAAGAGAGTGGTGGGCGTTTTGCCACCATCAACCGACCTGTAGCCGGAGCCACACACGAGCAGGAATTACCTGTAGGCAAACATCCTTTTCAGCTGTACTCGCTTGGCACTCCCAATGGGGTAAAAGTGACCGTTATGTTTGAAGAATTGCTGGCAATGGGGCATACAGATGCCGAATACGATGCTTGGTTGATCAATATCGGAGAGGGTGCTCAGTTTGGTTCGGGGTTTGTGAAGATTAATCCGAACTCCAAAATTCCAGCACTGGTCGATCGCAGTGTGCAACCGGAAAGGCCCATATTTGAATCCGGAGCTATGCTGCTCTATCTGGCTGAAAAATTTGATGCTTTTTTACCCAAAGATGATGCTTTGAGGACTGAATGCCTATGCTGGCTGTTCTGGCAGATGGGGTCTGCGCCTTATTTGGGTGGTGGATTCGGCCATTTTTATACCTATGCACCTGAAAAGATCGAATATTGTATCGACCGCTTTGCCATGGAGGTTAAACGCCAGTTGGATGTGCTTGATAAACATTTGGCCGATCACGAGTACATGGTTGGCGACGCATATACTATCGCCGATATGGCAATCTGGCCCTGGTACGGAGCAGTGATGAAAAATGCCGCCTATGATGCAGCTACCTTCTTATCTGTGCACGAGTACACCCATGTCATGCGTTGGACCGAGCAGATAGCCAAACGGCCAGCGGTCAAGCGTGGCCGTGCGGTCAACCGTCCTTTTGGCAAGCCAGAGGGTCAGGTACTGGAGCGCCATTCTGCTGCCGACTTTGAAGGTAAAGAGCTTTAGTGCTTTAAGGGGCTGGCAGATAGCCGGCCCGCTGATACTGGTTAAATCCAGCCTGAGTCAAATGGGCTAGTTCGCTAAACAATGGCGGCTTTGATACCTTGAAATTGAAGCAAGATTTGCCGTGCATGTGCCTTCGCAATTCCTCAGACAGTTCGTCTGTCAATTGCGGAAATACGTACACTGGCATGAGGTGATAGCTGACATAATTTTTGCGGATGTGCACAGCACCAAAAAACAGCGGTTTGCCATTTTTCATAACAAATGGGGTATCCAGATAATAATTGCTGGCCGTGTTGTGCACACAGATCAGTGCATTCGCATATTGGCACAGCGTGTGCCGCAACGTACTAAAGATCTGTTGAAATTCATGGGGCGGTACAGTCATGACAGTTTCTCGCTACCTACTGCGGCTCTAACGCGCTTGACCAGAATTCGAGCACCAACCGCAATTGAACCCGAGCGCAATAATCTGTACGGATCGGTCACTTGTTCTTCGGAGTGTATTTCCAGCCTCACTAGATACAGTTTTACTGTGGATCATTGCAAGAATAATTATCCTCTACTGGTGTTAGGGCGGCATCGTTGTATAAAGCATCCTCTATAATGGGTGTTCCTGATGGGTTGCGGAGTTGGGTAGATGAGCGTACAGAGCCTCGTGGGTTTTTGGTATTGCCGGTATTGGCAAGCGGCCTTTGCATTCATCCTGTTGTTTGGTTGTGTGCCGCAGGCATATGCGGTAAAAATCGAAGTAATTTCTTGGCAACCGGCGCGAGTCCTGAGTTTACAGCAGGGTGTTCGGGTCGCAGTTGCCCCTTTTAGCCAGACGTGGCAGCAGAACTGGGGGATAGTGCCGAGTGACTGGACCAGCAGCATGCTTGCAGCTTCTTTGACAGGTTTGCAGGTTGGCGACAAGCATTATTTTGATGTTCTGGATCGCTCGCAGACACTGGATATTATTCAACGCGAGCAGAATCTCAGAGCGGGTAAT
Source organism: Gammaproteobacteria bacterium (assembly GCA_051008935.1). Taxonomy (GTDB): domain Bacteria; phylum Pseudomonadota; class Gammaproteobacteria; order JBPCXB01; family JBPCXB01; genus JBPCXB01. Next base: position 7,204 of record JBPCXB010000042.1, read on the forward strand.
TTGGTGGACGCCAACACCTTGCCCGAATTGGGGCGGGTTCTAGGGGCAGAATATGTGCTTAGCGGTCAGGCTAGATACAGTTTTGATGAAAGCTGGAAGTACCGCTCTTGGAATGATTGCTTAGAGCACGATAAAAATAATCGCTGCATAAGGCCCGTTACCAAAAGGTTACATTGCCAAATCCTTGCCGCTAAAGTGGTGTTTTATCCACGCATCACGGAGGTTAAAACCTCCAGAATTAAATATGAAACCCGTTTGGCTAACGAGATCACTCTCGACGGCTGCCGCCCTCAGCGCGTAGGGAATTGGGCGCTGCATCTGCTCTTCGACGCGTTTAATCCTTTCAGTTACCCCAATGACAGTAGTGTACTGGTTAAGCACAGCCGAGTGGATCTGGGCGATCGGGCTATGCAGCAGCTTCTGGCTGAATTTGTGAAAGATATAGCACCTTATCCAGAGAAGATCAAACTGTACTTGAGGGGTGGAAGTAAATTTAAATCAGTGCCCAGTAAATCGCAACGAAAACAGTTCAGCCGCCAGTTTAAATATGCCGCCAAATCCATTAAGAGAGACTTGGCTTTGAGCTGTCGGCTCTTTGCAGATCTGCATAAACAAGCTGGTGATAGCGATCAAGACTTGGTATTTAATTTAGGCGTGTGCAGTGAATTTTTGGGGAATTATAGCAAAGCCAAAGATTACTACAATCACATTAGTGCCAGCTATGTCGCCCAATTTAAAAAGATGCCGAACTGGTTGGTTGAAGCTCAGAAGCGGCTAGATTCCAGAATACAGTTATTGAACAAATTGAAAAAACAGCATGAAATTAGTGATTCGGCGGTTGATGGCTATCAATAGCTATCAGTAGCTGACTCGCACCGAACAATGCAGGGAGGGCACCTTGTTATGCAAGAGGACCATTATAGAGTTGCCTGGGAGCAGCTCATCAATGATAACGATGGGCCGTTCTATGTAACGGATACAGAGGTTGGCGGACACCCTCTCAAAACCTATGCCAAAGCCCCCAACAGCTTGCGTCAGATTTGGATGATGGCTGCTAGCGCTTATGGCGCTCAGGACTATCTGGTATATGGAGATGAACGCTGGACTTACAGTCGAGCTGGGCAGGAAATAGCCGCCATTGCCCATTGGATGCAGCAACAAGGCATCGGTACTGGTGATCGGGTGGCACTTGCTATGCGCAATTATCCTGAATGGGTGTTGGCTTACTGGGCTGGAGTCAGCATCGGGGTCAGCGTAGTGGGGATGAATGCCTGGTGGGTTACAGATGAAATGCACTATGCTCTGCAAGATTCGGCTCCAAAAGCGATTTTCTGCGATTCAGAACGCCTGCAGCGTTTGTTACCCGTAGCCCATGAATTTCCGGATATAAAGATCGTCGGAGTGCGTCATTCAAAGGGGTTTGCGGGTGCGCAGGAGTATTATGACTGGCAGGATCTAAGCACTGGTGAGGCAGGGATGGAACTGCCGCCAGTGGAAGTTGCAACTGACAGCGATGCTTGTATTTTCTATACCTCGGGCACCACTGGCCGCCCTAAAGGCGCGCGCTTGACACACAGGGGGTGTGTGCTCAACCTCATGAATATTTCGTTTATGCGCGCTGTGATTGAATTGGCCGCAAAACAGCAAGGTCAGACGGCAGCAACTCAGGGTATACCCCAAAAAGTCAGCGCTCTTTTGACGTCTCCTCTTTTTCATGTCACTGCCAACAATTGCAGCTTACACCCGGTAACTGCTATGGGTGGAAAGATGGTTCATATGCACAAATGGGATGCTTTGGACGCTTTGAAACTGATCGAAGCAGAGCAGATCACCATTTTTAGCGGCGTACCTGCTATGTCGAGGGAGTTAATTCAGCATCCGGATTTTGACCAGTATCAGACCCAGACTTTGATTCAGGTAACCGGAGGTGGATCAGCGGTGCAGCCCGATTTAGTGGAACGCATCAATCAGGTTTTTGGCGCATCTGTTGCCCGCACAGGCTACGGCATGACCGAAACTTGCGGGATTATTTCCAGCGTGGCGGGTCAGATGTATGCAGATTACCCGACTAGCGTTGGGCGGGCTGTTCCTACTCTGGATGTGCGTTGTATCGCGGCATCGGGTCAACCAGTTGCGCAAGGGGAGACCGGTGAGATTTGCGTTAGGGGTGGCAATGTCATTGCAGGTTATCTCAACCAAACAGAGGCAACCGCAGATGCTATTCAGGATGCTTGGCTGAGAACAGGAGATATCGGCAGAGTGGATGAAAACGGTTTCATTTTTATTGAAGACCGGATTAAAGATATGATCATCAGAGGGGGTGAAAATATCTACTGTGCAGAGGTCGAGGGGGTTATCTACCAACTAGAGGCTGTAGCCGAGTGCGCTGTTTTTGCAGTGCAAGATACCCGATTGGGCGAGAAAGTAGCGGCCGCTGTTTACTTTGCTGATGGGCAACAACTGACAGCAGAAGCGATCAGGGCGCATTGTGCAAAACTGCTGGCGCGTTATAAAGTGCCAGAGTATCTCTTTATCCGTACTCAGCCTATTGCCCGTAATGCGACCGGGAAATTTCTGAAGCGGCAACTGCAGCATCAGGTGGATTTAGCTCAGGCCGTTTGACTCTGCGCTCTGCGTAGGGACAACCGATAAAATACCCAGCCACCCAAGGCGCCGCCTGCTAGGTGTAGGATCAGCCCGAAATAGCTTCGGGTGCCGCCGATGAGCTGGGTTTGAAACAGCAACTCGCTGATGCCGATAATAGTAGCCAGAATCCCTAGAGCCCCTGCTAGCTCGTACCACCAATCCTGCCGTTTGATCTGGTTCTGAATATAAGGGAAGCTCAGGTGGGCCGCCAGAAAAGCGAGCCCCAGACCAAAACTAAACACGATGGTTAATGCAGGGGTCAAGCCAACCCAGTCGGCCAATATTACCTGCATGGCGGTAGCAAAAGTGACAGGCATATCGATTGAATTGAGCCAAAGTAGGTTAGCAATTGAAGTGATAGGCGTGGTTACCAATGCTACTACCAGAGCTGCAATTATGGTAAATGCCAGATTGCGCAACCACAGCTTGAGTGTAGCAAACAATCTTGTTAGTGTCATAGCTATGGTCTCATCTGGTTTAGATAGAAAAAGGCCAGAAAACAACAGAAAGCCTTTGTGTGAACTGGCCGGCGAATATACTTTACAATATTTCAGGTTTCTACTGAATTATTAAAGTATTGGTAATGATGCAATTGCTAGCACAAAAACTCATTCAAAAACTCATGCAAGCTGGCACCTGTATGACAACCTTGTTGTTGTGTTTGATGATCCTAGCGGGCAATAAAGCGATTGCCTCCGAGTATCTGGTTGAAACCTACGCTCAGGGTCTGGATCGCCCGTGGAGTCTAGCTTTTCTGCCGGATCGCAGTATTCTCGTCAGCGAGCTGGTGGGCCAGTTCCGTATCGTGAACCCTGACGGTACTGTGTCAAAACCTTTACAAGGGACGCCAGAGGTTGTATACCGCAGCCAAGGCGGATTGTCTGATGTGATTTTGGATCCGGATTATCAGAGCAATCAGCGCATTTATTTTTCTTATTCCGGTCGCGATGAAGTTTCTGGCCGTTTGACGCTTTATATTGCCAGCGCTAGGCTCAATCGTGCGGCATTGGCGCTTGAAGATGTGACAGTGCTGTTCCAAGCGAAAGCACTCAGGCGCGCTAATGTCCATTACGGCGCCAAATTGGCCTTTTTGGCGGACGGCACATTGGTGATTGCCAGCGGAGACGGTTTCGATCACCGCGAGCAAGCGCAGCGGTTGGACAATCACTTCGGCAAAATGATTCGTATCAACCGAGACGGTAGTGTGCCATCAGATAACCCTTTTATAGGTAAAGAAGGAGCGTTGTCGGATATCTATAGCTACGGTCATCGCAACCAGCAGGGGCTGGTTGTGCTACCCGATGGCGCCTTGTTATCGCATGAGCATGGCCCGAGGGGTGGTGATGAATTGAATCGGATTGAACCTGGCCGCAATTACGGATGGCCCGCCATTACTTACGGCATAGATTATTCGGGTGCCATGATTTCCCCTTTTACGGAAATGCAGGGGATGGAACAGCCGCTCAAATACTGGGTCCCTTCAATTGCGCCAGCAGGTTTGGCTTATATGCATCAATCCAGCCAATTCCCTAGTTGGAATGGCAGCTTTTTTGTGGCGGGCTTGGTGCCGGGAGATGTACGCAGACTTTGGAAGGGCCGTGACGGAAGCTACCATGAAGATACACTGCTGGAAGAGTTAGGTACCCGCATTCGCAATATCTATGTGACCCCAGAAGGCACTTTGATGGCCGTGACAGACGATGCTAAAACGAGCGCTAGCGGCGGCGGCCGGTTGCTGCTGATTAAGCCTATTAAACCTCAGCAATAGTCGGGATTTCCCGCACCAGCATTAATGGTGCTTGGGGTGCTAGCGCTGCTGCTTTTGGGAGGTTTGCAGGCTAGTAGAGTAGGCTGTGCAATTGGCACGCGTCAGAAAATAGGTAATTTTTTCGTTTTGAGGGCCGTAATTGAGCCCTGTAAAGAGCTGTTGTGCTTGTTGCCAAAAGTTGCAGGCTTGCTGGCTATCCTTTTGCCGAATTGCGATGGATCCCAGATGCGTCAGTTGGTTGGCCATCTGTGCTTTATCCTCTAAGTCGCTGTAAATCTGCAATGCTTCTTGCAACTCTACTGTTGCCTGTTCTAGATTGCCACGCTTCGAGTTATTCAGCCCTGTTTTGACCAGCTCGTTTGCTTGCGTCAAAGAAGCCTGCCGGCTCTTCTCAGTCTGTGGAGCGCGTGCTTCTTTTTCGATCCCTAGATCTTCCAGCTGAAAACTGTCTTTATCGACTTCCAGCTGAATGGCTGCAATGCGGCTGGCAAGGATTTCAGCCCACATGTCGTTGGGTAACTTTTCGTACAGATTCAAAGCTTTTTGGTTATATTCCAGTGCCTGACTGAGGTTGCCAGTGCTGCGTGCGCTGGTCGCCAACAGGCTAAGTGAATAGGCTTCACCTGTTGGATCCTTGAGCTTTTTGTAGATTTTTAGCGCATTGCTGTGGTTTTGGATTGCTTGAGATACTTTGCCCTGAAGGCGCTCTACAGTGCCTAGCCGATTGAGCAACTCGCTCACTTGTGGGATATTTTGGCTCTTGGTGTAGAGAGAAGTAGCTTGCCGGTAATGCTTTTCTGCACGGGGCAGATCGTTGAGTTTTCTGGCGGCATAGCCTAATTCTTTGTGTATGTCAGCGTTGCGGCTGAGGTTGCCTAATTGCTGTACTGCTGTCAGGGCCCGCTCTAGATAAAAGGCAGCTGTATTCCAGTTTGCATGGCGCTTTTCGATCAAGGCTAGATTTTGCAGTGCCAAGCCAAGATAGTCTGACTCGCCTGCAGATGCAGCTTCTTCTTGCAGGACCAGCCAGATAGTTTTAGCTTCATCGATGTGATCTGCTAAATATTCTTGGCTGGCTTGGGCATACAAAGCATTGAACCTACTACTATCATTATCCTGAGCTAGCAGGGGGCCCATTAATAAAAAGGCGGCAGATAATATCCAGATTTTTCTGTAGGGCTCAGCATGAGATACAAACAGCTTGAGTGGCATATTCTATACAAGATTAAGGCTGCGCAATTATATACAGTATAAAACTAAATAGATGGTTTTATGGAGAAGAATAGTAATTCGGAACAATTGAACCCCTAGTATTTGAAAGAGTGCTGGTAATTGGGTTTGTAATGGTGCCAGAGGGTGAAGTTTAGAATAATCCAGACAGGTCAGAGTTCTAAACGCAAATCTAATGAACCAGCAGCAAGCAATTTTGGCTCGGTCAGCGGGTTTAAGCTGGGTGATGACAGCAGAGGCAAGCGGTACTGTCACACAAGCTCGAGGCCTTGCTCAGGCCTTAACCGCCTCGTACACACAAAAAATTGTGCGTTCGAACGGTTGGTTCAAAAAAATACCTGCGTCTTGGATGCCTGTGTGGGGTCGGGCTTTTAACAGCGCCGAAATTCTGCACGGGTTGTCGGTAGATTTGCTGCCTGACTTTATTATCTCTTGTGGCGGCCGTAGCGTCGTCGCCAGCCTGTATTGCCGAAGGTGGATGTTGCGTCATTTTGGTAAAAAGGTTTGGGGTATTCATATTCAGAACCCGGGGCACAGGCTCGCAGCATTCGATTTTGTAGTGGCTCCTGAACACGATGGCCTGGTGGCTTCTGAGCGTGTGATGGCTACAAAAGGCACCGTACATGATGTGACACAGGAAGCACTTCATAGCGCTGCGGGCAGCGGCAGCGCCAAAGGGCGTGTGGTTTTTATGCTGGGCGGCCCCAACCGTTATTATGCTTTTTCAAACCAAGAGATAATGCAGGCAGTGGATGCTTTGCTTAATTTGCAGCAAAGCATCACACAGCTGGTGTTGGTTGCTTCACGCAGAACGCCCCAGCGCTTGTTGTCGGCTCTCAACGAACGGTATGCGCAGAATCGGCGTCTCGTGCTTGATGTTAGTTTGGAAAAGCAGCAATACCTCAAGTATCTTGCCAGTTCTGAGATCGTTATCGTCAGTTGTGATTCGGTTTCGATGCTCTCGGAAGCTTCGATGACGGGCAAACCTGTGTACGTTTTTTACCTGAGCGAAATCCGACCGGCAACCAAATTCAGGCAGTTACAGGATTCTTTTCAGAAGTTAGGCATTAGCCAATCCTTGAATGAATTCCTGCAAGCCCCTGAAGCTGTAAGAGGCTTGGGTGGCTGGAGTTATCCATCGCTGAACGAGAGCCAGCGGGTGGCTAACTGGGTATGGGAGCGAATCGAGCGGATGTCTGGCGACTCGTGATGAGCTAATCAATCCTTTTTGCGCATCAAATTCTGTTGTGGTTTGTGAGCCAATCGAGGATCTGCTGGGCAGCCTCTTCTACAGTCGTTACGCTGGTATCGATGCGGATTTCAGGGGTTTGAGGTGGTTCGTAAGGGCTGTCGATGCCGGTAAAGTTTTTCAGCTCACCGGCTCGTACTTTACGATACAGCCCTTTAGGGTCTCGCTGTTCTGCGACCTCCAGTGGAGTATCCACAAAAACTTCTATAAATTCGTTAGCTGGTAGCATCTGGCGTACCATTTCCCGCTCAGCACGAAAAGGGGAGATAAAGGCGGTCAGTACGATGAGTCCAGCATCTGTCATAAGTTTGCCTACCTCACCGATGCGCCGGATGTTTTCGACCCGGTCGGCAGCGGTAAAGCCTAAATCTTGATTGAGCCCCTGACGAACGTTATCGCCATCCAGTAAGAAGGTATGCCGCCCCAGACTGTGTAGGCGTTTTTCTAGGGCATTGGCAATAGTTGATTTGCCGGCACCAGACAGGCCAGTAAACCAAAGCAGTTGAGGGGTTTGCTGCTTCAGCTGAGCATGCGCCTGGCGGTCGATATCGATTTGTTGCCAGTGGAGGTTGGCAGCCCGTCGCAAGCCAAAGTGTATGATGCCGGCCCCAGAGGTGGCTTGAGTGAAAGGGTCAATGAGGATAAAGCCGCCCAGATCCTTGTTTGAACTGTAGGGTTCAAAAACGATGGGGCGGTCGGTTTTGATCTCGACAGAGGCAATGGCATTGGCACTAAGTGTGCGGGTTGGGATATGCTCCATGTTGTTGATGTTTACTTGGTAGTGTATTTTCTGCACCGCTGCGCCTACACGCTGGTTGGCCAGCTTCAGCCAGTAATTGCGCCCGGGCAGCAGTTCTTCGGTATCCATCCACACCAAAGTGGTTTTGAACTGGTCAGAAACTTCGCAAGGGTCGTCAGGAGCTACCAAGACATTACCTCGGGAACAGTCCACCTCGTCTTTGAGCGTCAGACAGATAGCCTGCCCTTCGGACGCCTGATTTGCATCCTGAGTAACAAGGGCAGAGTTGGACCGGTCAGAAACGATGAGAGAGGTCACCTCAGTGGTTATGTTTGACGGCAGGATGCGCACTGGATCGCCAGATTTGAGGATGCCTGAAGAGATAGTACCGCTGTAACCGCGAAAGTTGTCGTTGGTACGGTTGACGTATTGAATGGGCATGCGAAACGGCTGGTGCGCTGTTTCTTGCGCCTTTGTTCCCACGTGCTCCAGTTGGTTCAATAGGGTTGGGCCCTGATACCAAGGCATATTAGCGGACAAATCCAGAATATTGTCGCCCTGTAAACCAGACAGAGGGATAGGTACGAAGGATTGAATGCCGATACTGTCGGCAAATGCAGCAAACTCACGGCATATGTTCTGGTAAATCTCTGAGTCATAGGCCACTAGGTCCATTTTGTTGACCGCTAAGATGAAATGCCGGATGCCGAGCAGATGGCAGATATAGCTGTGTCGGCGTGTTTGTGCCAGCACGCCTTTGCGCGCATCTAGCAAGATGACGCTCAAGTCTGCTGTCGACGCGCCTGTTACCATGTTGCGGGTGTATTGCTCGTGGCCAGGCGTATCAGCAACGATGAACTTACACTTATCAGTGGTGAAGAATCGGTACGCCACATCTATGGTGATACCTTGCTCTCGTTCCGCGGCCAAGCCGTCTACTAACAGGGCAAAATCAATGCCCTCTCTTTGGGTTCCCGATTTTTTAGAATCCCGTTGCAGCGCATCCAGCTGATCGGTAAAAATCATTTTGCTGTCGTAGAGCATGCGCCCGATCAAGGTCGATTTACCGTCGTCGACAGAACCACAGGTAATGAAGCGCAGCATGTTTTTGAACTGGTGGCGTTGCAGATAATTCTGCATATCGCTGGTATTGAGCTGTTTTTTGAATTCAGCTGAAGAAGACGGTAGGTTCATATCAGAAGTAACCGCTTTGTTTCTTTTTTTCCATGCTGGCGGCACTGTCGTGGTCTATTGCTCGACCTTGGCGTTCAGAGGTGGATGTGAGGAGCATTTCCCGAATAATCTCAGGCAAGGTGGTGGCAGTGCTCTCTATGGCTCCTGTCAGCGGGTAGCAACCCAGAGTGCGGAAGCGGATCGAGCGGAGAGTTGGCTGCTCATTCTCTTTGAGCTTCATACGCTCGTCGTCTACCATCAGGATGAGCCCATCTCTGGTGACAGTTGGCCTCATAGCAGCATAGTAGAGCGGTACAATTTCGATATCCTCCAGGTAGATGTACTGCCAGATATCTAACTCTGTCCAGTTACTGAGGGGGAAGACCCGTATGCTGTCTGTATCGGAGATGAGCGTATTGTAGTTTTTCCAGAGCTCCGGCCGCTGGTTTTTCGGATCCCATTGGTGGCTGGCGTTTCGGAATGAAAAGATGCGTTCTTTGGCGCGGCTTTTTTCTTCATCGCGGCGGGCTCCTCCGAAGGCGGCATCGAACCGGTATTTTTCCAGCGCCATCTTCAGCCCTTCGGTTTTCCACATATCGGTGTGCAGACTGCCATGGTCAAAGGGATTGATATTTTTTTCCAGAGCTTCTGGATTTTGGAATATCAGAAGCTCCATGTCCGCATCTTTTGCGGCTTTAGCCCGTAAGTCGTACATGGCTTGGAATTTCCAAGTGGTATCTACGTGCAACAGCGGGAAGGGTGGTGGGCTAGGGTAGAAAGCCTTTTTGGCCAGATGGAGCATGGTTGCAGAATCCTTGCCCACTGAATACAGCATGACCGGGTTCTCGGACTCTGCGGCAACTTCGCGTAGGATGTGGATGCTTTCGGCTTCTAGGCTTTGCAGATGGGTAAGGCTCAAGGTTGGCAAGGCTTCTAATAAGTTGACAGTAATAATAATAGATATCTGCGGCGTTGCCTGTATAAATTCGGCATGCTGTTAATGCTGCTTGGTTTTGATTGGGCTCTTATCTGTGGGTGCCTGTAGCCTGCGCAAATGCTTGCAGCTTGCGCTGTTTACCGGATTGGCTCTGAAATGAGCGGCTCTAGCTGATTGCGGCTCAAAATCTCCATTGTTTTCTGGCGTTCAGGGGGGCTGAGTGCTTCAAACTCTTGACGGATCCAGAGCAGGCACTTTTTCTGATAGGGGAAAGAGGGTTGCTCCCAGAGCTGGCCTTCAATGCGGGTTTGGAAGCTGGTTTCCCCCTGTTCCAGTGCTTTGGCATTGGCCAGCAGTTGCGGCATGTGGGTACGCGCAATTTCCTGCAGCAAAGCTTCTAGACTAGGGGGAAGCTGATCGGGCTGCAACCAATCCTGTTCGCTGACTTCAAAACCGCTGAGGTCTTCTGCACGCTCGACCCAAGCGTAGGTCCGAGGTGAGATGTTTACACACAAAGCGGTGGGGGTGGGATCGAAATGCGTTAAGCAAGTCAATTGCCCCATGACTGCAAAATCACAGGCGCCAGGTCTGCCACCCATTAAAAACAGGTGTTGCTGCAAATGCTGTTCCATTAACTGCAGAAACCGCTCATAGCTTTGTTCGATCACAGGCGCGGTAGTCGTGTTAGAACCAACGACATAGAGGCGGCTGATTTGGCGTTCGGCAACGGCCTTTTGGACTTGTAGCCATTGCTCGGGCGCAAGGTCAGAACGGATATAGAAAGGCAGTGCTGCGCTGGCTTTGTCGATATCGGGCTGATAGTTCCAGCGGTAGTGGAACATGCAACGGGTCAGCCATTCGTCGGCGTAATCTTCGATCAGATAGTTCAGAAATGCCAGCACTGGATCAGGGGGGATGATTTTGCGTTCGCTGCTCAAAGATTCCAGTTGGCGCAGTATGGGCGTTGTATCTGTTATCGCCTGCTGATTGCCGTCTGCATCTTTGAAGTAAAAAGTGGGCAAGAGCGCCACTTTGGGCAGAGGCAGTGCCGCTGCTTCTGGATAGCCGGCAGAAATAAGGTTACCGGGTTGACCAATAATGAAGCGGTAAGGGAGCCTCCGGTAGCGTAGTACAGCCAGAGCTTTGCGGGTGTAGGGGCTGCCGTGGGAGCCTTGCAGTCTGATCGGAAGTGCAAAAGCGTGCATCTAGGATACCTTTATAGAAGTCCAAGTGAAATCAAGAAATGGATGCGCTAGTAGCGGCTGATTGAGCAGCTGGTTGCTGGGTGCGCGCACCGGCTCTTTTAGAGATTTCGGCGGCTATCAGCCAGAGGCGATCCTGCCCCCAGACGCTCAAATCAGGCCAGCCAGCCGGGCCTTTCAAGCGAAAAGAAGGAACGCCCCAGAGGTTCATTTGATCGGCCATTTCCGTTTGGTACGCCAGAGTTGGTAGTTGCCAACTGTCGTTACCGAGCCTTTGGCGGGCTTGGTGCCAGTCAAGGCCTGCTTGCTCCACTGCTAAACGCATACCCGTCTCGGTGTGTAGGCCAGTATGTTGGCTGAAAGCCAAACGCAATAAGGCACTCATGAAAGCTTCATCCTTGCCCTGTGAGCGTGCCCAGGTCATCAATGAATACGCGCGCCTGACAGGTTCGCCGATAGGGGTCATAGAGGGGCCAAAAGGCACACCCAGAAAATTGGCTTCTCTTTTGGCGTCGGAAAATATATAACGGCCTTTGGCACTGGTAATGGGTACGCCGCGCATAATCATCGGTAGCACCGGTTTGTGATAGAAAGGAATGCCACAGGCCTGCTTAAGGGCAATGGTCTTGTCGTAGATAATGGCTGTATAGGGTGAATTCAGTGAAGGAAAGAAATGAAGCTCCATTTCCTGTACTGTAGCGGCGTCGAGCGGGCCAATCTCTATAGGTGGACGACTGATGATATGCCTTGTTTGACCAGTTTGACCAGTAGGATCAGTAGAAGGTTGGCGTTCGGCATCTAGGCTACGGAGCCTATCTTCCAGATGGAACAGCCTGTCTACGCCCCAATACCATTCGCCGGCATAAAAAAAGCTGCCTCCTGAGTAGTGCCCCATTTTTCGAATGGCTTGGTTCCCGGCAGCTAAGGATTGATCGACCTGTTTGCGGTTGGGGTTTTGCAAGCTAAGCCCTTTGAGTGTCGCGCTGTCGCCTGTCCACAATGCTTGACTGACCTCTTGAATGTGTTCAGTAAAAGCAGAGCCGTGCAGATTGCACAGGGCCTCTGCAGCTACTTTCTGCAGGTGTTGTTGAGGCTTGATTGGCGCTTCGGTTGGGAAATTGAGACCGTAAAAAGGCGCCACACGTTCAGCATCTGCGCGGCTGTAGCGGATCAGATCCTCGGCAAAGGGTTGATTCTTTCCTCCAAAGCTCGTGATGACATGGCAACGCAGTTCGATATCATAGTTTTGCACCAGCTTTTTTAATATCTGCGCGGTGAGGTGGCAGTAAGGATCGGCAAACTGGTGGAAATATTCGACTTGGTGTCGCTGTTTTTGCGCCTGGCGTTTGTGTTCATATTTTTGGCGCCTCGCCTGTAGCAGATCAGGGTCGCTGAAGCGGTTCAAAGTGCGGGATATGCGTGTCCTTAGCCAAGCTGGTGGGTTCTGCATCCAGCGTGGATTGGGATTATTGGCTGGTTCAGGAGAGCTGGCCATGTGCATTTTTTTACCGCTAGGAACAAGCACTCATTCTATGCCAATGTGCTTTGCGCGCTATCAGGCCTGCACAGATGACAGGGTCGTAGGACTAAATACTGACCTTGCATATCTGCTTGAAAGCAAATGCACCTTTATAATGTGAGCGCTAATCGTTCAAAATTTTTTGGGCGCATTGTCATGCATATGGAATACTTGATGACCGACTATCCCCGCTTGTTTTCACCCACTCAGATCAATCGCTTACAAATCCCCAACCGGTTTGCTATGGCGCCCATGACGCGTCAGATGAGCCCGGATCAGACCCCCACAGATCAAGTTGTGGAATACTACCGCAAGAGAGCTGCTGGAGGCGTGGGATTGATTATTACTGAAGGCACAACGTTGCGAAGCATGGAATCGACTATGAATGAGCAGGTACCAAAGCTGGATGCTTCGGTAACGGTTGATGCTTGGCGTCAGGTCGTCCAAGCGGTGCACGCTGAAAATGCCAAGATTGCCGTGCAAATATGGCATGTAGGTGCTTTGCGCCGCCCAAAAGACACGCTCAACCCTGGGGTGGGTATCCAAAGCCCTTCTGGATTAAGTTCGCCTGGTAAGCGCAAAGCAGAACCTTTGACAGATACGCAGATTCAAGGCATTATTGATGACTATGTGGAATCTGCCCGTGTGGCAAAAGAGATAGGTTTTGACGCGATCGAGCTTCACGGTGCCCATGGCTATCTGATCGATCAGTTTTTGTGGGCAGGCACTAATGAGAGGAGCGACAGATGGGGCGGTGACATGCTTGCACGTTCTGAATTTGTCTGCGCGGTAGTTCGGGCAGTACGTAAAGAGGTCGGCCCGGATTATCCGCTGATATTGCGTATGTCTCAGTGGAAACAACAGGAATATACCGCTAAGTTGGCTGACAGCCCTGAAGATCTAGAGAGGCTTTTGACGGTTATAGTGGATGCTGGGTTGGACTCGCTACATTGCTCCACCCGCAGGTATTGGGAACCAGAATTTTCGGGCAGCACCCTCAACTTTGCCGGCTGGGCGAAAAAGCTTACTGGCATTCATACTATTACCGTGGGTTCTGTAGGATTGGATACTGAATTTATCGAAACTTACATGTCCGATGATCAAACCGGTACCGCAAGCCACATGCCGGATCTGGAAGCACGTATCGAAGCAAACGAATTTGATATGGTTGCGGTCGGCCGCGCTCTGATTGCTAATCCGGATTGGGTCGCACTGGTTCGGGATGCCGCATTGTCTGATGCGCAGGGCTTTACCCGTGCGATGTTGGCGGAATTAAAATAGCTTCACAAGCGCAGGATATTGGCTTGAACACAGGGTTTTGTAGTTGAAAACTGTAGATGAGAATACTCCATGTAGCTCATTTTGATTGGTTTGTATCCCGCAGCAGAGATCAGTACAAACTCGGTCGTTATTACAGTACGGACTGCAAAATCAACAATGGCTTAATTCGCAACGGCCATTGTGTGCGCAACTTGAGTGAGCGCGACAGCGCACGCAATTTGGCTCCTATGATAGCGAGCAAAAAATTAGGCAAAGGGCGGTTACAGCACTATTTTTTACAGGTTGTCGATGCAGTACAGCCGGACTTAATCATTTTGGGGCATTCCTATTTGTTGGAGCCAAGAACTTTGGCACAACTACGGGCTACTTTCCCTGCTTGTCGCATTGCCCAGTGGTGGGTCGATGACTTTGCCAGCCATAAAGTGGCGGCCCTGCGCGAACTGCAACCTCATCTAGATGCTTTTTTTGCTACTACAGCTCCAGCGTATTACCGCCAATATTTCGAGGATAGCAGCACAGCGCTGTATTATCTACCCAATATCGTAGACAGCAGTGTTGAAACTGGGCGTGCATTTGCGGCTTCTTCGCATCGCTATGATTTGTTTTTTGCGGGCTCTAACAATCTTGAGCGTGCACAATTTTTGCAATTATTTGAACAAGATGCGTCTATTCGTACTGGTTTTTTTGGTTTTGGCAATCAGGAAACCTTGTCTGGTCCGAAGTTGGCTTCAGCCATCGAAGCCAGTAAATTCGGGCTCAATTTGAGCCAGCATACCCAGATACCTCTGTATTCATCCGACCGATTGTCGCAGTTGGCTGGCAATGGCGTGCTGGTATGCACGCCTGAAACTCCAGATATGAAGGCTGTTATTTCAGACAAAGAAGCGGTCTATTTCAAAGATGCTGCGGATTTGCAGAAAAAACTGCACAGATACCTTGAAGACGATACGCATTGGCGTGCTATTGCTGAAGCAGGTTGGAATAGGGTACACCGTTGCTACAACGAGCAACGTATTACCAAATTCATGATTGAAGCGGCTATGGCAGATCCGTTCAGCGAGGATTACCCTTGGTTGGAATATGCGATCTCGCCTTGATTTGAGGCTATAGGGGGCAACTGCGGAGTCAGAACTACATGCTGGATCAACCACTGACAGGCGTCAAAATTCTAGCTATTGAGCAATACGGCGCAGGGCCTTATGGTTCAATGCATTTGGCTGACTTAGGGGCAGAAGTCATCAAAATTGAGGGCCCCGGTGGCGATACAGGGCGCTCTACAGGCCCTTATATGATGGGCGATAAGGACAGCCAATTTTTTCAGACCTTCAACCTGAACAAAAAAACATTGGCTCTTGATCTAAAAGACGCCAGAGGGCGTGAAGTCTTTGAACGCTTGGTGGCCCGCTCCGATGCGGTCATCAATAATTTGAGAGGCGATCTTCCCAGCAAGCTCAAAGTGGATTATCCGCATTTATCTGCGATTAAGCCGAGTATTGTCTGTGTGCATCTTTCAGCCTACGGCAGAGACAATGACCGAGCCAATTGGCCCGGGTATGACTACTTGATGCAGGCAGAAGCCGGCTTCATGCATTTGACGGGGGAGCCTGGAACGGAACCAGCCCGATTTGGCCTGTCGATTGTCGACTACATGACAGGAAGCATGGCGGCCCTTGCGCTTTGTGCTGCTTTGCTACGTGTGGCGCGTGGTGGTACAGGTTGCGACATGGATATCAGCCTTTTTGATGTGGCACTGCATCAGCTTTCGTATCCTGCTAGTTGGTATCTCAACTCAGGGCATGTAACAGGCAGGCTCGAACGTTCTGCTCACCCAGCTACCGTTCCTTGCCAGCTGTATCGCTGTGCTGACGGTTGGATTTTTGTCATGGCTATGACCGTCAAATTCTGGCAGCAATTGTGCACGCTGGTTGGACGCGAGGACTTATTGTCTGATGAGCGTTTTGCAGATGTAGCGCAGCGGCGGCAGCATAGAAAAATGATGACAGAGGTACTGGATGATGTCTTTGGCCAGCAGTCGGTCGCACATTGGGTGGCACTTTTAAAATCAAAGGTGCCTGTAGCGCCCGTATATGATTTACAGCAGGCACTGGACAGTCCTTATGTACAAGATATTGGCATGATCCGTCCAGCCAGCCACCCTGTGGGCG